>NZ_VNKN01000008.1:0-161971 GCF_007786415.1 Corynebacterium sp. NML180780
TGCGCTTGTACGGCATGCCTTCAAGAAACTTATCAACTGCTTGCTCCCGGATCTCACGGGGAAACCGAGCAGACATCGAAGAAACCTCTCCGCCCCTGAGGCACTCCAACTATTTGTCCGCGGTCCCCTTTACTCGCATCCTCGTCATCCTGTGCTCGTCATCTAGCCGCATAGCAGCAGACCCCCACACCCCGGCAAGCAACAGCCCCGTCCGGCCAAACCCCACCGTCAGCACTTACCGCACAAAAAGAGGACCCCGCCGGCCGCGCGAAGCGTCCTGGCGGGGTCCATCCCATCCCTAACCCATTTCACCCCAGTGGGGCGAAAGGAGACCACTCATTTCCAAGCCCCTATTACTTGGAATGAGCCAGCAAAGCGTAACACACGGTATGCACCTTTGCTTATCCGCGCCCCTTTGCGCCGGCGAACGACACCACAGCAAGGACGAGACCAGCGCACATGCCGGCCCAGAGCGCAGTGGTAGAGCCCCCGTTGCCGGCGGCAGACAGGCTCGCCGTCGTCCAGTGCATCGGGGTTGCGCCGGCGGCGTACTCCCAGACCTTGCCAACCGGTGCGGTGGATGCGGTCCTCCACAGCCAGCCGACCAGGCCGACTTGCGCCACGGCGAGGACGCCCGCGATGGGCAGGCCGACACGGGTACCGAGGGCAGCGCTCAGCACGTCGGTAAGCCCGGCGCTCGCGGCCACACCGACGACCAGGCCGAGCGCGAGCAGCCCGGCGGTCGCGGCGGTGAGCCCGCTGCCCAGGACCGCGACGAGGGCGCCGCCGGCCGCGGCGACAAACAGGCTGCCGAACCCGAGGATCCACCAGCGGCGGGCTGGGGCGAAGCGCGCGGCCGCGCCCGTGGCGGTGCCACCGAGCATGACCAGCGCCGCGATCAGCATCGCCGCGACCGGTGCGAGCGTGGACCGCGGCGCCGGAGCCTCGGAGGCACCAGCACCAGCACTAGAGCCAGCACCAGCCGCAGCCGGCATCGCCTTGCGGACGGCGGCGATCTGATCAGAGGTCTTGTTGGCCATGTCGTCGATCTTGGCCGCGCCCTCCTGCAGTTGCGTCACGCCGTCGGTGGCGCCGGAGGCTTGGTCGTTGAGCGTGGTCAGGCCGTTGGCAAGCTCGGCGGCTCCGTTGGTGGCCGAGTAGATGCCGTCGTGGTAGGCGTACCCGGGCACGGAGAGCTGGTTGGCCACGTCGCGCGATCCCTTGCGCAACTCCTCGAGTTGGCCCAGCATCTCGGGCGGCAGCTGGGCGGTCTCCGCCTGGCCGCGCAGCCCCTCGAGCGCTGTCCGGGCCTCCTTCACGTCCGGGTCCTTCGCGTCCTTGGTGGACTCCAGGGTGCGGTCGATGGTAGCCACGACCTGTCCGCGCACCGCGTCGAAGCCGGCGACCTGGTCGGCCACTCCCCCGATGGCGTCGGCGACCTGGGTGGCGCCGCCCGCCAGTTGGCCGGTGCCGGCCTGCAGCTGGACCATGCCGTTGGACAGCTCCTGCGAGCCGGTTTGGGCGGCGGCGATCGCGTTGATCAATTCCTGCGAGGAGGTGTCGAGTTGGGACACTCCGTCGACAAGCTGCCCGGTGCCCTGCGTGAGGAAGCCGGCCTGCGCGCTGGCCTCGCCGGCCGCCTTGCGAGCCTCCACCAACCCGTCCTGCCCGGGCGCCACGGCCGGGGCACCGGTGGTGTCGTCGCCGGAGCGGGTCCACGTGCTCGCGGGGCTTAAGGGCAGGAACACGCCGACAATGAGGACAAGGACGGCACAACAGAATCGCCATTTCATGCAACTCAATGTAACCCGAGTTACTGGCGTGACTGGGTTCGGCGCACCGAAAAGCGCTTTTCGACGCCCACGCGCAGCAGCACCATTAATAAGGTGGGATTCAGCGCTGTTGCAGATTCATCAAAACTGCCTGGTACCGTTTCAGGTGTTGTCGCCACGGCTGGGTGGCTCTGTGCGCGTGTGCGCTGCCCGGATCGGCTCACCGTGGCAGGCGCACACGAATTGGCCACCTATGTTTTGGAGAGGGTTCACCATGACACTCCCTGTCGTGCTCGCATTAGTTGCGGCGACAGTGATCCTGTCACCCATTCTCGTGCGCGCGATGGACCGCAAAGCCGGTTACCCGATCGCGCTGATCCTCGCGGCCGCCGCCGTCGTCCTTGGGCGAGAGTTCCCGGGCGTCGCCGACGGGCAGCCCCTTGAGTGGGAGGTGACTTGGGCCCGCGACATCCTCGGGGAAGGCAGCGCCGTATCGTTTGCGCTGCGCGCCGACGGGTTGAGCATCTTCTTCGCGCTGCTCGCCCTGGTCATCGGCACGGTCGTGATGGTGTACTCGGCCGCCTACCTGCCAAAGCGGGACGGCAACACGAGCTTCTACACCATCATGACGGCGTTTACGCTTTCGGTCCTGCTGCTCGTGCTGGCCAATGACACGGTGGTGCTCTTCATCGGCTGGGAGCTGGTGTCCATCGCCTCCTTCCTGCTCATCGCGCGCTCCGGGTCCGGCGGCGAGGCCGGGTCCTACCGCACGCTGATGCTCACGTTCTTTGGCGGGTTGACGCTGCTGGCGGCGTTGGCGGTGGCGTCGATAAGCACTGGCACCACGCGTCTGACGGAGGTGCTCGCGTCCGATGTGTGGCGCGAGAACCCGAGCCTGACCACCACCGTTGCCATCCTGGTGGCGGTGTCCGGCTTTACCAAGGCCGCGCAGTTCCCCTTCCACTTCTGGCTACCGGAGGCGATGGCCGCGGCCACGCCGGTCTCCGCGTTCCTGCACGCCGCGGCCGTGGTGAAGGCCGGCATCTACCTGCTGCTGCGCTTCTCCACGATCTTTTCCGACGTCGCCGCGTGGAACTGGCTGCTGCTCGTAGTCGGCCTGGGCACCGCGATCATGAGCGCGCTGTTTGCCATCACCAAGACGGACCTCAAACACCTCACCGCCTACTCCACGGTCTCCCACCTGGGCTGGATCGTCGCCGCCATCGGCGTGGGCACCCCAATCGCGCTGGCCGCGGCGCTCACGCACACGCTCGCGCACGCGCTGTTTAAGTCCTCCCTCTTCATGCTCATCGGCGTGGTGGACCACGAGGCGGGCTCGCGCGACATGCGCCGCCTGGGCAAGCTGTGGGACAAGATGCCGTTCACCTTCGCCTCCACCGTCATCGCGGCCGCCTCCATGGCCGCGATCCCGCCGCTGTTCGGCTTCATCTCCAAGGAGTCCATCCTCGCCGCGTTCGAGGACACCGAGTACGGCATGGCGCTGCTGCTCATCGCCGGTTTCGCCGCGCTGCTCACCTTCATCTACTCCGCCAAGATCGTGTTCGGGGCGTTTTTCGACGGCCCGAAGGACATGAGCGGCGTCCACGAAGCACCCGTCAGCCTCTGGCTGCCCGCCGCGCTGCCCGGCGCGATGTCGCTGGTCGTTCCCTTCCTGCTCGGTTGGGTCGACGGCCCGCTCGACGCCGCGGTCCACACGATCACGGGCAACACCGAGTACCACTCCCACCTGGCGCTGTGGCACGGCGTGAACGCCCCGTTCATCGTCTCCATGGCCGTGCTGGTCATCGGCGTCGCGCTCGTCGCGTTCGCCCGCCGCAGCATGTTCGCCTCGGTGGAGAACAAGCAGCTGCTGCCCACCAGCGGCAACGACCTCCTCGCCGCCACTGTCTCCGGGCTGGGCGCCGTGGGCAGGGGCCTGGGGCAGATGGCCAACGGCTTCAACCCGTCGCGCCACCTGCTGCCCATCCTCATCCTGGTGGTCCTGCTGGGGCTGACCACGCTCCTGGGCACCGACGGCGTCGACGGCATGCCGCTCGCACCGCGCGCCGAGGGCATCGACGTGTGGTGTGACCTCATCCCATTCTCCATCATTGCCCTGTCCGTGGTGGGCATGGTGCTCACCCGCTCCCGTCTCGCGTCCGCGGTCCTGCTGGGCACTGCGGGTGTGGGCATGTCGCTGCAGATGCTCATGCTGGGCGCGCCCGACGTGGCGCTCACCCAGTTCCTAGTGGAGTCGCTCACCGTCATCGTCATCATGGTGGTGCTGCGCTACCAGCCGCGCATGTTCCCGCAGACCAACAACCGGCGCAAGCTGTTCGCCGCCATCTTCGCGGTCATCGCCGGCGTGGTCGCATTCTTCGGCGTCTACGGGCTGCTCGGCCGCCACGACCGCTCGGACCTGGCACTCTGGTACCTCACCGAGGGCGGCGAGGCCACCGGGGCGGACAACATCGTCGCGGTGATCATCGTGGAGTTCCGTGGCTTTGATACCCTCGGCGAGCTTTCCGTGCTGGGCATGGCCGCCGTGGTGATCGCCGCGGTGACCCAGTCCATGCCGCGCCACATGTTCGAGGCGGGCACCCGCCCGCGCCCGTTCGGCCAGTCGCAGTTCAACTCGCTGCCCGTGCGCAAGGGCGCGGCCCTGGTCGTGCCGATCCTCGTCGTCCTGTCCGTGCTCATCTTCTTCCGCGGCCACACCGCGCCCGGCGGCGGCTTCGTCGCCGCCCTGGTGCTGGCCACGGCGTTCGGCCTGAACTACCTGTCGCGCGGCGCGGACACCGAGGTGGTCAAGCCGTTCACCCCGATCGCGCTGACCGGCTGGGGCATCATCATCGCCATCAGCTCCGGCTTCCTCGGCTTCCTCGAGGGCGGCTTCATGTACGCCATCCACGGCGAGATCGCCGGGGAGCACATGACGACGTCGCTGATCTTCGACTTCGGCATCTACCTCGCCGTGCTCGGCATGGTCACCCAGGCCATCAACGCGCTGGGCGGCTACCTCCGCCCGGGCACCGAGCGCGACAACCTGGACTACACGCGAGACGAGCCAGAAAACCCGCTCCCGGACGTGCCAGCGCCGGAGGAGCCGGAGGACGCGGTGGACGCACACCCGGCCCCGCTCAACCCCGCCGACAACCCCAAGCCTATGCAGACAAAGGAGCTATAAACCATGGTCATGGCACTTTCTGTCGCAGTCCTCGTGGCCGGCGCCGTCTACCTCGTGATGCAGCGCGGCATGGTCCGCGTCGTCTTCGGGATGTCGCTGCTGGGCCACGCCTCCAACCTCACCCTGCTGGCCACGGGGGTCGGCGCCTGGCGCGGCGAGGCGTTCCCGTCGCGCACCGCGTTCGACGACCTTTCTGACCCGTTGCCGCAGGCGTTCGTCCTCACCGCCATCGTCATCGCGATGGCCACCACGACGATCATGCTCATGCTCGCGTCGCTGGGCAAGAACGATGACACCTTCGACGTGCCCAAGACGGTGGGCAAGTCCCGCGAGGGCGAGCAGTTCGACCCGAACCAGCTCTCCCCGTCCGCCCTGTCCACCGCCGGCCGCAACTCGCGCCTCAACCCGAAGAAGCTGGAGGCAAACAACTGATGTCAGTCGACGCGATCCTCCCCGTCTTTGTCGCCCTGCCCCTCATCGTCGCGGCCGTCACCGCGCTGAGCCCGAGCAAGACGCTTAACGACGCCCTCTCGCTCCTCATCCCAGCCATCAACCTGGGCCTCGGCGTGTGGCTCTACACTTACACCGCCTCCCACGGCACGATCTCCCACGTCATCGGCCTCTACCAAGGCGGCGTGGGCATCTCCTTCGCCGCCGACCAGTTCTCGGCCGTGATGATCGTGACCACCATGATCGTGGCGCTGACCGCCAACTGGTTCGCAATCGCCGCGGGCGAGACGCAGGCCCGGTTCTACACGCCGCTCACCCTCGTGCTGGTCACCGGCGTCTCCGGCGCGCTGCTCACCGCCGACCTGTTCAACTTCTTCGTCATGATCGAGGTCATGCTGCTGCCCTCCTACGGCCTGATCGCCATGACGGGTACGCGCAGCCGCCTGCTCTCCGCGCGCGCCTTCGTGCTGGTCAACCTGGCCGCCTCCACGATGCTCGTGATGGGCGTTGGCTACCTCTACGGCGTCGCGGGCGCGGTGAACATCGCCGCCCTGCGCGGCGCCGCGGCCGGCAACGGCCCGGTCACCGTGGCGATGGGCCTGGTGGTCATCGCCATCGCCGCCAAGGCGGGTGTCTTCCCGGTCCACACGTGGCTGCCCAGGACGTATCCGTCGTCAAGCGCTGCGGTGATGGGCCTCTTCTCGGGGCTGCACACCAAGGTGGCCGTGTACATGCTCTTCCGCATCTGGGTCGTCATCTTTGACATGGACCCGCGCTGGAACACCCTGATCATCGTGGTCATGGTGATCTCCATGCTCATCGGCGGCTTCGCGGGCCTGGGCGAGCACACGATCCGCCGCGTGCTGGCCTACCAGATGGTCAACGGTATGCCGTTCATCCTCATCATGCTGGCGTTTACCAGCGCGGGTGCGGACGCGCGCTACGCGCTGGCCGCCGGCCTGATCTACACGCTGCACCACATGATCACCGTCGCCTCGCTCGTGCTCAACTCGGGCGCGATCGAGGAGACCTACGGCACCGGCGCTATCGGCAAGCTCTCCGGCCTGGCCCGGCGCGACCCCTTCACCGCAACCGTCTTCGCGGCCGGCGCTTTCTCCATCGTCGGCTTCCCGCCGTTCTCGGGCCTGTTTGGCAAGGTGACCATCACGATGGCCGCCGCCAGCGCGCACGACTGGCGCACCTGGGTGGTCATTGCCGCCATCATCATCGCCTCCTTCGGCGCGCTGCTGTCCATGATGCGCGTGTGGAAGGAAGTGTTCTGGGGCCGCCCGATGCAGCAGTACCCGGACGCGCTCAACGTGCGCTGGAAGTTCCTGCTTCCGTCGCTCGCGCTGATCGTGCTCTCGCTGGTGATGTTCATCGGCGCGGGCCAGCTGTGGGGCATCACCACCTCGGCTGTCGACGACCTCCTGGACGTCGACGCCTACTCCACCGCCGTTCTGGGCACCGACCCGATCGGCATCCCCGACCTCGACTCGCTGCAGGGAGGCCAGCACTAACATGGCACAGCAATCTGCACTGAAACACGTCGGCCACGCGATCGGATACGGCGCCTGGCTGATCAAGGAAATCTACGCCGCGGGCATCGACGCCACCGTCGCCGCCTTCAAACCAGACTCCGGCCTGCGCCCCTGCGTGATCTTCTACCCCATGCGGGTGCGCACCGACTGGGAGCGCTTCTGGTTCTCCACGTCCATCACCGCCACCCCGGGCACGCTCTCGCTGGGGTTCCGCCACGCGGCGTCTGAGGGCGGGAGCGACCTGCTCATCGTGCAGGCCGCGTTTGGCGACGACCCCCTCGGCGTCATCGAGGACCTCGCCGACATGGAGGAGCACCTCAAACCGGAGCTCAAGGACACGCCTCTCGACGCCTCCAAGGTCCTCTGGAAGCCGTATGAGCACCTGGGCCCCGACCTTGACCAGGAGCACGCCGAGCAACTACCCGCCGCAGAAAGGATGGACTAACCCATGTTCCAGACCATCATGACCGTCTGCATCGTCATTATGGCGCTGAGCCTCCTCGCGGGCCTGGCCAAGATCATCGTCACCACAGACGAGCTGTCCCGCTCGGTGCTGGCGGACCTTGTGTTCTACGCTATGGTCGCCATCTACCTGGTGTGGACCCTGTTCAACCAGAGCATGATCACCTACGAGATCGCCGTCTTGGCCGCCCTGGTCTGCGGCGTGATCCCCACCATTTCCATGGCCCGCATCATCTCGAGAGGACGCCGCTAATGAGCATCATCGAAATCATCGTCGCTGTCCTGGTCATCATCTCCACCATCTTCGTGGTGGCCACCGCCTCCCTGCAGCTGCGCGCCCCCGACGCGCTCACCCGCGCGAACTTGCTCGGCCCCCTTGTCTGCCTCGCCTTCCCGCTGCTGATCGTGGCGAACCTGCTGATGAGCTGGTCCGCCGAGGGATTCAGCATCAACGCCTTCATCCGCGCGATCCTGGCCATCGCCGGCGTGTGGATCATCGGTTCCGTCGGCTCCTTCGTCATCGGCCGCGCCATCCACGGCGTCACCGTGGTGGACCCGAAGGACAAGACCTCGCGCAACGTGCCGCAGTAGGCGCTACAGCCAGCCGCGCTCGCGGGCGATGGTGTACGCCTCGAAGCGGTTTTCCGCCCCGGTCTTCGCGATGCCGGAAGAGATGTAGTTCCGCGTGGTGCCGGTGGCCAGGTGCGCTGCGCTGGCGATCGCCTCGATAGACCCGCCCTGGCCCGCCAGTTCGAGCACCTCGGCCTCCCGCGCAGTCAGCGGCGATTCCCCGGCAGCAATCGTGGCGGCTGCCAGCTCCGGGTCGATGTAGCGTTTGCCGGCGTGCGCCGCACGGACCGCCGCAGCGAGCTCGCCGGCCGCGGCCGTCTTAGGCAAGATGCCGAGCACTTGGGAGTCCAGGGCCCGCCGGACAACGCTTGGCCGCGCGTGGCTGGTGACGACGACCACGTGGGCGTCGATAAGCGAGGCGACCTCAATGCCATCCGCCCCACCTTGCCCAAGCTGCAGGTCGGTGACCACTACATCCGGGCGCGCGGCGGCGGGCAGCGACCGCCACCACTCGAGGAATCCCGCGCCCGAGTAAGCGACATGCAGCACGTCAATGTCCTCCTCCAAGCCGATGAGCATGGCGAGGGAATCGGCCACCAGCGTCTCATCATCAATCAGCGCGACCCTGATCATGCGCCCACCTCCAGTCGCACGCGGAAGGATTCAGCTGTTCGCTCCACGCTTATCGACGCCCCATGCGCCGCCGCCCGCCGACGCAGCCCCTCCAGGCCCGTACCGCTCCCCTCTCCAGGGCGCGGATTGTTGTTCACCAAAGTGATCGCGTCCGGCTGCAGATCAATCGACACCGCCGTGGCCTGGGAATGGCGCAAGATGTTGGTCGTGGTCTCGCGCACGAACCACGCGGCGGTCACCCGCAGGTCCGGGCGCACGTCGTCGCTGGTTCCGGCCATGGAAACCTCGGCGCCGGCGCCGCCGAGCACCTGCTTCGCGCTTTCGAGCTCGGTGGCGAGGTCCGGGGTCCGATAGTTGTTCACCACACTGCGCATATCGGCGGCTGCGCGCTGCGTGAGCTGGTGCAGCTCACGCAGTTCCTGGGGCACGCGCGGATCATCGCGCTCGGCGAGCGCGAGCGCAAGCTGCGACTTGATCGTCAGCGCCGCAAGATGTTGCCCCATGGTGTCGTGGAGATCCTGCGACATGCGCAGACGCTCCTCCGCGGCGGCGAGTTGCGACTCCAGACGGCGGGCTCGCTCCGTTTCAATGATCGCGCGGGAAAACCACGTGGTGAAGGGGACCGTGACCACGCACGCGATGCTGTACACCAAGACGATCGCAGCGATCTCCACCGAGCCGAACAGGAATACGCTCGCGAGCGCGCACGCGAGGGGAAGCGTCGTCCACATCCGCTGCTTGGCCATGAAGGGCAGAAAGGCAAGCTGGATGCTAAAGAACGCCGCCCCGACCGCGATCGCTGAGGCCGCCTTCCACTCCGCCGGGCCGACGAGGAGCACCACCGCGCACACCGTCAAGACGAGAAGGTGGGCGAGCATCCCCCACCGCAGCCAGCCGCTGCTGTGCTCGCGCGTCTCCAGACGCAACTCTGGCCTGGTTTCCAGCACCACCGTCCCGACAAGACTCGCCAGCACCGCAATGCCCACGCCAACGAACGTCTCGGCGAGGGTTGCCCCCGAGCGCTTCACAATGACCGAGGAAAAGGTCCCGACGAACAGCCACAGCATCCCTATGAGCGACCAGCGGTTGAGCGTGAGGAACCGCGACGAGTACTTCGGTTCTGGTTGCTTCGCCGAGGTGCGGGGCGGTGTTTGCGTCATAGTGTGCTCCGAGCGTAGCAGTGGTCTCACACCTCGCGGTGCGTTTCCCAGCGCATGCGCCGATACCCCACCGAGATCAGCACCGCGGCCCACACCGCGAGCAGGAGCATCGGCGTTGCCGCGCCTGCCAGCAGCGAAGCGAACGAGCCTTCGCCGACCCAACCATCGCGAAAGACGTCGCTTGCCAGCACAAAGGGTGTCCGGTTGATGACGTTGGCAAGGGACTCCGGAAGGTGCTCACGTATACCGGTCTGCGAGAAAATCACGAGCATCAGTACCGGCATCGACGTGATCTGCGCGCCTTCCGCGTTCTGGGTAAAACGACTGGTCAGCATGGCCAACCCGTGGGAGACCGCAACGCCGAGCAGCATCGCAATCACCATGATCAACGGGTTTTTCGGCCACACGTGGGGTACCGGCGGGTCAATCGGCAGCACCATGGACATGCTCGAAAACGCGACTACCACGATGACCGCCAGCACGAGGGTGAGCGCAGCAAGCGGGAGACAAATGGCAGTCAGAAGCTCCCAGTCGCGGGACTCGCCCGTGCGCAGACGCTTGAGCACCCCCTCGTCGCGCCTGGTCACCGCCATGGATAGCGCGGGATAGAACACGCCGAAGCTCAGCGCGAACAACACGAACACCTCAGATGCCGCCGCGGTCGACCCCACCGACTAGTCCCCGACCAGCCACAGGAAGAGTGGCAACAGTAGCGGGAAAACGAGGCCGGCGAAGACAAGCAGCCGGTTGCGGGTGAACTGCAGCCACTCGGCGCGGCCGAGGGCCCGCAGCCTGCGCGCGGCGTGGTTCGTGGGGTTCATCGTGGTCGTGCTCATGCTGCTTCGTCCTTTCGGGTGGTGTGGGTACGCTGCGTTGCTGCGACGCCGTGGAAGACTCGTTCCAAGTTCGCGGGCTGCGCTACAAATTGGGCCAGTTCGAGGTTCCTCTCGCGCGCCCACTGCAGGATTGCGGAGGCGTCGTCCTGCAGCCTGGAGGTGTGCACCGATACTTTCGTGCCCTCGGAAATGTCGGTGCTGCGCACCAGCGCCCCGGGAAGGTTTGGCAGCGCAGGGGCTGATGTGCTGTGCAGTACGAACTCGATGGTGGAGGGCACCGTGCTCGTTAACTCCGTGGTCGTGCCCTCGACCTCGATGCGGCCGCCGTGCATAATCGCGATGCGGTCGCAGAGGAACTCGGCCTCTTCGAGGTAGTGCGTGGTCAACACAATCGTCACCCCACGGTCCTTCAGCCCGCGCAGCAGCTCCCACACGCGGCGGCGGGACTCAGGGTCGAGTCCGGTCGTCGGCTCATCTAAGAACACCACGTCCGGACTTCCCAGCAGCGCGCAGGCAAGGTCAAGGCGCCGCTGCTCGCCGCCTGACAGCGCCCCGACTGTCACCTCACGTTTATGCGTCAACTGGACGTCTGCCAGCACGTCGTCGATTGGCAGCGGGGCGGTGCACGTGCCCGCCCACATGGTCAACGTTTCCTCCACGGAAAGTGCGCGCGGCAGCCCACCGGACTGCAGCATGATGCCCGTGTGCGGACGGAGGCGTACCCGATCCGCCACCGGGTCCATCCCCAAGACGCGCACCTCGCCCGCGCTCGGTGCGGCGAGCCCCTCCAGGATTTCCAGCGTGGACGTCTTGCCCGCGCCGTTGGTGCCCAACAGGCCGTACACCTCGCCGCGAGCGACATGGAGGCTGATGCCGTCGACTGCGGTGAACTCACCGTACCGGCGTTGTAAATTATCTACTTCGATGACGTTTTCCATGACTTCTACCCTGCCGAGAATGCATCCCGGCTGGTAGAAGCGTTTGTCACCGATTGCACATGACAAAAGTCATGCCCGTTTAGTCTGCGGCCGCAGACTAAACGGGCATGTGGCTTACGCTGGCTTACGCAGCGAGAGAGGAACTACTTCTCCTGCTCAGCGCGCTTCTTGGCCAGGGACTCGCGGACCTTGGTCTCCAGGTCTGCGTCGACCTTGCCCCAGTAGGCGTAGACGCGCTCTTCAACGTCCTTGTTCTTGATTGCCATCATCTTGTTGGTGATGTTGTGCACGAAGCGCTCCTTGGCCGCGTCGTCGAAGACGTCGCGGTAGAGCGTGGTGGCCTGGCCGAAGTCGTCGTCCTCGGCGTGCTTCACGTAGGCGTCGCGCACCAGGTCAGTACCCTCCGGATCCGGGTTGACGTAGAGGTTCTCCGCCTGGCCGTAGTCGGTGAAGTTGGAGGAAGAATCCTCGTTGTTGTCCAGGTAGCCGGCGCCCTTCTCGGTGCGGTTGGGCACGTAGTTCGGCTCGTTCTCCTCGTTGAAGAAGTACGCCATGCTGCCGCGCTCGGAGTAGGTGTTCACCTCGTTGAGCGGGCGGTTGACCGGCAGGTCCTTGTAGTTCGCACCGATGCGGTAGCGCTGCTGGTCGGAGTAGGCAAACACGCGGGCCTGCAGCATGCGGTCCGGGGACAGGCCAACACCCGGGACCAGGTTGGCCGGGTCCAGTGCTAGCTGCTCAATCTGGGCGTGGAAGTTCTTCGGGTTGCGGTTAAGCACGAAGTAGCCGACCGGGATCAGCGGGTAGTCCTTCTGCGACCAGGTCTTGGTCAGATCGAAGGGGTTGAAGCGGTAGTCCTTCGCCTCCTCGAACGGCATGATCTGGACCTTCACGTCCCAGATCGGGTAGTCGCCGTCTGCGATGGCGTTGAAGAGGTCCTCGCGCTGGAAGTCCGGGTCGGTGCCGGCCTTCTCGGTGGCCTCCTCGTCGGTGAAGCACTCCCAGCCCTGGCGGGTCTTGAAGTGGTACTTCACCCACACCGGGGTGCCCTCCTCGTTGACCCACTGGAAGGTGTGGGAGCCGAAGCCGTCCTGGTGACGCGAGGTCTTCGGGGTGCCGCGGTCGCCCAGCAGGTAGGTCACCTGGTGCGCGGACTCAGGCGTGCGGGTCCAGAAGTCCCACTGCATCTCGTCGTCGCGCAGGCCGGAGTTGGGCTGACGCTTCTGAGAGTGGATGAAGTCGGCGAATTTTAGCCCATCGCGCATGAAGAACGTCGGAGTGTTGTTGCCCACGATGTCGTAGTTGCCGTCCTCGGTGTAGAAGCGCAGCGCAAATCCGTGGACGTCGCGCCAGGTGTCCGGGGAGCCGGCCTCACCGGCGACGGTGGAAAAGCGCGCCGCCATCGGGGTCACGGTGCCGGGCTGGAACAGCTTGGCCTTGGTGTACTTGGACACGTCCTCGGTGATGTGCAGCTCACCGAAGGCGCCGTGGCCCTTCGCGTGCGGGATGCGCTCCGGCACGTTTTCCCGGTTGAAGTGGGCCAGCTTCTCAATCAGGTGGACGTCGTTAAGCACATTGGCCCCACGACGACCCTGGACGATCGACAGGTGCTCCGAGGCGACCGGCTGCCCACTCAACTCGGTGGTGCGGCCGTTGCCCGCGGGGCGCTCGCCCTTGGCAACGATGTCTTCTGCCTTGCTCTTCTCAGCCATTGGTGGCTCCTCCTTGACTGTCGCTAGCACGTACCCCGCCAAGCCTAGGGAATTTCGCGCGCGCTGGTAGCCTAAGCATTCGTGAGCAGCACTGACGACGCCTACGTCACCGACCTCGCGCTCAAAGCAGGTCGCGGTGACAAGGCCGCGCTGACGCAATTTATCGCCGCCACACAAGACGACGTCTGGCGGCTGCTCGCCCACCTCGCCGGCGCCGAGCACGCCGACGACCTCGCCCAGGAGACGTACCTGCGCGTCCTCGGCTCACTCCCTCGGTTCAAGGCACGCTCGTCGGCACGCACCTGGCTGCTCTCGCTCGCGCGTCGCGCGTGGGTCGACTCGGTGCGCCACGACATGGCACGGCCCCGCAAATCGGCCGCCGAGTACGACGAAGTGGCCGCGCAGGAAGCCAGCCCCGATGATGCGAACGCCTGGTCAGAGGCTATCGACGCCCGCCTCCTCCTCGACAGCCTCCGCCCCGAGCGCCGCGAAGCCCTCGTGCTGACCCAAGTCCTGGGCTACACCTACGAGGAGGCGGCGGAGATCACCGGCGTGCGCGTTGGCACGATCCGCTCCCGCGTCGCGCGCGCGAGGCGTGACCTCATTCACCACACCAAGGCGGAATAAGCGAAGTCACACACGGTGAGCTAGGTCACGCTACACTTGTGTGCGGAAATCACACGAACATTCTTGAAAGTAGTGAGCCTCTCATGCTCAAAAACGCAATTGGCATCGCCTTCGCGTTCATTGGCGTCCTCGTCGGCGCCGGTTTTGCCTCCGGGCAAGAGACAATGCAGTACTTCATCGCGTTCGGCACGCAGGGCATCTGGGGCGCGGCCTTAAGCTCCGCGCTCATGCTCATCGCCGGCGTCTCCATCCTCCAGCTTGGCTCGTACTTCCAGGCCAACGAGCACATGGAGGTACTGGGCAGCGTGTCCAGCAAGGTCATGTCCTGGATCCTGGACATCGCCACCATCACCACCCTGTTCTCCATCGGCTTCGTCATGTACGCCGGCGCGGGCGCCAACCTGAACCAGCAGTTCGGCTGGCCGGTGTGGATCGGCGCGACGCTCATGCTCGCGCTCGTGCTGGTCATCGGCATGATGGATGTGGACAAGGTCACCGCCGCAGTCGGCGCCGTGACCCCGCTGCTGCTGTTCTTTGTCATCTTCGGCTGCATCTGGACCCTGTGCACCAGCGACCTCGACTGGTCCAACCTCAACGTGCAGGCCCAGGAGGTTTCCACCACACTGCCCAACTGGTGGATCTCCTCTCTGAACTACACGGGACTCAACGCCATCTGCGTCGCCTCCATGGCCCTGGTTATTGGCGGCAACTACCTGGACACGCGCGCCGCGGGCCTGGGCGGCTTCCTCGGCGGCATGGGCTACCTCGTCATGCTGCTCCTGCTGTCCTGCGGTCTGCTCGCCGCAGTGGGCAGCATCGCGGGCGATGCCATGCCGATGCTCACCCTTATCACCAACATCCACCCGGTCCTCGGCTTCATCATGTCCCTGGTCATCTTCGGCATGATCTTCGCCACCGCACTCGGCATGTTCTTCGCGCTGGGCAAGCGCCTGGCCCGCGGCCGCCAGGAGCGGTTCCGCCCCATCTTCATCACCACCTGCCTGATCGGCTTTGCGCTCTCCTTCGTCGGCTTCAAGACGCTGGTGTCCGTGGTCTACCCGATCCTGGGCTACCTGGGCATCCTGCTCGTCGCTGTCCTCGCCGCCGCGTGGCTGCGCAGCTCGCAGAAGCTCCGCAAGGAAGGGAATCGCCGCCGCCGCGCCCGCGAGCTCATGCGCCTGAAGCTCGACCCCCGCGAGCGTTTTACCAAAAACGATGAAAAGGAACTGGACTACATCATCCAGGCTTCCATCGTGGACAACGAGGAGCTCGAGGCCGCCCTCGAGGAGGAGGTAGGCAAAGAGCTTATCGACGACAACGAGGTCGAATACGACCCCGAGGACCGGGACGGCGACGTGGTCTACGTCACCTACACGGACCCGCAGTCCAAGGAAGACTACGCCAAGCACCCCGACGAGCCGTGGAAGGGCAACCCGAGCGAGGAAGACCTCGCGGCTCAGTGGGCCGACGACGAGTCGGAGCGGGAGGACGGCGGCAGCACTGTCGTGAGCGAGCGGTAGCTGTGGGCAGCGTGGCGTCGCAAAGCATGCTCCCCGCTTAACTGCCATTGAGAGCAAATGACGATACTATTGCAAAGGTTTATCCGAACATTCCTGATTTCTTACGGAAAGATTTCATGCTTAAAAACGCAATAGGTATCTCCTTCGCCTTTATCGGCGTGGTTGTTGGCGCGGGTTTCGCATCCGGCCAGGAGGCAATGCAGTACTTCTCGGCGTTCGGCACTGACGGCATTTACGGCGCCATCCTCGGTTCCGTGCTCATGCTCATCGCCGGCGTGTCCATCCTCCAGCTCGGGTCGTACTTCCAGGCCAACGAGCACATGGAAGTGCTGGGAAATATTTCCAGCAAGGTGATGTCCTGGATTCTGGACATCGCTACCATCACCACCCTGTTCTCCATCGGCTTCGTCATGTTCGCCGGTGCGGGGTCGAACCTGAACCAGCAGTTTGGCATCCCCGTCTGGATTGGCGCGGTGCTCATGCTCGCGCTCGTACTGGGTGTGGGCATGCTCGACGTGGACAAGGTGACGGCCGCGATCGGCTCGCTCACCCCGTTCCTGCTGGCCTTTGTCATCTTCGGCTGCTCGTACACCCTCATCACCACCGACATTGACTGGCACAGCATCAACATGTCCGCAGAGCAGGTCAACACCACCCTGCCGAACTGGTGGATGGCGGCGCTGAACTACACGGGCCTCAACGTGATGTGCGTGGTCTCGATGGCCCTCGTGATCGGCGGCAATTACCTGGACACCCGCGCCGCGGGCCTGGGCGGCTTCATTGGCGGCATGGGCTACCTGGTCATGCTCATGCTGCTGGCCACCGCGCTGATGGTCAAGATTGACACGGTCTCCGGCGAGGACATGCCGATGCTGACCCTGATCAATGACATCAACCCGATCCTGGGCACCATCATGGCGCTTGTGGTCTTCGGCATGATCTTCGCCACCGCGATGGGCATGTTCTACGCGCTGGGCAAGCGCCTCTCGCGCGGCCGCGAGGACAAGTACCCGATCATCTTCAGCGTGACCTGCCTGGTCGGTTTCGCGCTCTCCTTCGTCGGCTTTAAGACGCTGGTTGCGTACGTCTACCCGGTCCTAGGCTACATTGGCATCCTGCTCATCGTCGTCGTCGCTGCGGCATGGTTGCGCGGCGCCCAGAAGCTGCGCAAGGAGGGCAACCGCCGCCGTCGCGCCCTCGAGCTGACCCGCCTCAAGCTGGATCCGCGTGAGCGCTTTACCAAGAACGATGAGAAGGAGCTGGAATACCTGACCAGCAAATCCGTCATCGAGGAGGAGGAGTTCACCGAGGCCCTCGAGGACGAGGTGGGCCAGGAGCTTATCGACGACGACGAGGTTGAATACGACCCCGAGGACCCCGACGGCGACGTGGTCTACGTGTCATACACGGAGCCGCAGTCCAAGGAGGAGTACGCCAAGAACCCGGACGAGCCGTGGAACGACACCACCGTGGACGACATGATTGCCAAGGAGGAGGCCGAGGAGGCCGAGTCCGGCGACGACGCCGACACGGGCAACGGGAACGGCAGCACCCGCCTGTAGCGGCCGCCTAGCGGCCGAAGAGGCTGTTCACGCGGGACACGATCCCGCCGAACCAGCCCTCGGACGCCGCGCCGGTCTCGGATCCCGGTAGCGCGGCGGGCAGTACCGCCGTCTCGCTGGTCGGCTCAGCCGAGGTCGTGGGCACCTCCGAGGTCGCCACCACCGCGACGGGCTGCGCAGCCACGGGGGTCGGGGTCGGACGCTCCCCCGCGCTTGTCGCGGGGGCTTTTTCGTCCTGTTCTTGCTTGCGTTCGCTGGTTTCCGGCGCGGGCGCCAGCGTGGACGTGACGGTGGCTCGGGCGCGCTTGCCGGTGCCGCTGGTGTCCAGGCGCACCTTGAACTCATCAACCACGGCGCCGCCCTCCGTCACCTGGACGGTGGCGTAATCGCTGCCATTGGCGGACTGCGGCGCGGTAAGGCGCAGCCCGTTCGGCCGGGAAATGGCGCTCCAGCCCGCGGGCAGCGTGCTTGGGTCTTCAGAATTCATGCGCAGCGACGCCCCGCTCTCCTTCGCCGTTACCAAGAACAGCGTCTGGCCGGGTTTGATCGTGGTATTAGACCACTTGCCCGTCTCCGCCGCCAGCGCGCCAGGCGCTGGCGTGACGGCCCCCATAGCCCCCAGGAGCAGAGCGCCGACTGCTGCGTGTGCCGCGAATTGGGCACGGTGGCGTCGGCGTCGAATACTCATAGCCACTATTTTTGGCGAAATCTCAGCTACGGGCAACTCTCGTTATAGAATTGCAACTGTTTGTCGCCCTGCTCGTGACCTATCGCAGGACGACCGTATTGCTACACCAGCAGCTCGGCGATCTGGATCGTGTTCAGCGCCGCGCCCTTGCGCAGGTTATCGCCGGAAACGACGAAGATCAGGCCGCGGTTGCCCTCAACTGTCTGATCCTGGCGGATGCGGCCAACCAGAGACTCGTCCTTGCCCGCGGCGGCGAGCGGCGTGGGCACGTCCACAACGGAGACGCCCGGCGCGTCCGCAAGCACGGCCCGCGCTTCGTCGGGCGTGATCGCCTTGGCAAACTCGGCGTGGACCACCATTGTGTGGCCGGTAAAGACCGGGATGCGGACGCAGGTGCCGGCGACATTGAGCTCAGGGATCCCCAGGATCTTGCGGGACTCGTTGCGCAGCTTCTGCTCCTCGTCGGTCTCCTCGGTGCCGTCGTCAACAAGGCTGCCCGCCAGCGGGACCGCGTTGTAGGCGATCGGGGCAACGTAGGGGCCGAGATCCTCAGGGGCGAGCACGGAGCCGTCCAGGGTGAGCTCGGTGTTCCGGTCGCCGATCTCCGCGACCTGGTCCGCCAGAGCCTCCACGCCCGCCAGGCCAGAGCCGGAAACGGCCTGGTAGGAGGCGACGCGCATGGTGGTAAGCGAGGCTGCGTCATGCAGCGCCTTCACCACCGGCATGATCGCCATGGTCGTGCAGTTGGGGTTGGCAATGATGCCCTTGGGCAGGGTCTTCGCGTCGTCCGGGTTGACCTCGGAGACAATGAGCGGAACCTCGGGGTCCTTGCGCCACGCGGAGGAGTTGTCCACGACCTTCACGCCAGCCGCGGCGAAGACCGGGGCCCACTCCTTGGAGGTGGAGCCTCCCGCGGAGAACAGGGCGATGTCGATGTCCTTGACGGAGTCCTCGGTGACCAGGGTCAGGTCCTCCACGACCACCTCGGTGCCGCGGTAGTCCAACTTGTTGCCCGCAGAGCGCGGGGAGGCGAAGAAGCGGACGGTGTCTGCCGGGAACTCGCGCTCCGCGAGGATGGTGCGCATAACGCGCCCGACCTGCCCAGTTGCTCCGACGACGGCGATGGTGGTCATGGGAAAACAGCTCCTTGAAAGCGTTGCGGTTATATACGGTGTGGCGTGAGCTTAGCGGCCGGTGCCGGCGTAGACCACGGCCGGCTCGTCGCCGCCGAGGTCGAAGCGCTCGTGGATGGCGCGACAGGCGTTGTCCAGCTCGGACTCGCGGATCACGGCGGTGATGCGGATCTCTGAGGTGTTGATCATCTCGATGTTCACGCCGGCGTCGCGAAGCGCCTCGGTAAAGTCAGCGGTGACTCCGGGGTGCGACTTCATGCCCGCGCCGACAAGGGAGACCTTGCCAATCTCATCGTTGTGGGTCACGTCGGTCCATCCCTCGTCCTGCTGCAGCTTGGTCAGCAGGGTCATGGCGCGCGGGCGGTCCGCCACCGGGAGGGTGAAGGTGATGTCCGTCTTCTCCTCGCGGGTGGAGATGTTCTGCAGCACGGTGTCAATGTTGATCTCCGCGTCCGCGAGCGTGCGGAAGATCTTCGCGGCCTCGCCCGGGGTATCCGGGATGCCGAGCACCGTGATCTTTGCCTCCGACTTATCGGTGGCGACGCCGGACAGGACTGCTTCTTCCATGGGAATATCCTCCAATGCTCCGGCGACGAGAGTGCCGGTGTCGTTACTGTAAGACGAGCGGACTCGCATGGGCACGTTAAACGCGCGCGCGTACTCGACGCTGCGCAGCACCAAAATCTTCGACCCGGACGCGGCCAGCTCAAGCATCTCCTCAAAGCAGAGCTTGTCCAGCTTGCGGGCGTCCGAGACAATGCGCGGGTCCGCGGTGTACACGCCGTCCACGTCCGAGTAGATCTCGCACTCGTCCGCGTTCATCGCCGCGGCGAGCGCCACCGCGGTGGTGTCGGACCCGCCGCGGCCCAGGGTGGTGATGTCGCGCGTATCGCGGTTCACACCCTGGAAGCCAGCGACGATGGCGACCTTGCCCTCGTCCACCGCTTCCTGCACACGGCCCGGGGTGACCTCTATAATGCGCGCGTTTCCGTAGCGCTCGGTGGTGATCACGCCGGCCTGGGAGCCGGTGAAGGAGCGCACGTCCACGCCGAACGAGGCTACCGCCATGGCCACCAGCGAGTTGGAGATGCGCTCGCCCGCGGTGAGCAGCATGTCCATCTCGCGCGCGGGCGGGGTCGGGTTGACCTCCGCGGCGAGGTCCAGGAGCTCATCGGTGGTGTCGCCCATTGCGGAGCACACCACGACGACGTCGTGCCCGGCCTTCTTCGTGGCAACGATTCGCTCAGCGACGGCGCGGATCCGCTCCGCGCTTTCGAGGGATGAGCCTCCGTACTTCTGGACGATCAGTGCCATTGGTGTTGTACGCCTTCCATTCAGGTGACAATTCTGGGGCCGCGCAAACGTTGCAAACCCGTCATCCAACCTTAGCGGGCGAAAACTCACGATTCGAGGTATCGCACTAATATAATTCTGCGTGCACAACAACTATCTTGCGGTCGGCTTCGCATTCACGTCCGCGCTCCTGATCGCGGTGGGCACCGTCTGGCGCCACCAAATCTTGCGCGCCGGACGCGACCAAGGGGAGGTCAATGACTCCCCGCTCAGCGCCCTCAAGCGCCCCGCCTGGTGGTTCTCCCTCGCGCTCGCGCTCGCGGCGTACGGCTTCCAAGCGGTCGCGCTCGCGTTCGGCTCACTGCTCGTCGTGCAGCCAGTCCTCGTGCTCTCCCTCATGCTCACGCTGTTGCTCTCCGCGCGTGTCGAGCGCCGCCGCATGTCCGCCGCCACCTCGTTCTGGGCCATCCTGCTCACCGTGTTCGTCGGCGTCGTGGTCGTCGTCGGTCGCCCGCTACCCGGCGAGCGCGCGCCGCACACCTGGGAGTGGCTCACCGCCGTCGGCATCGGGTTCGTGGGGCTCTTCTCGACGTTCGCGTTCGCCCGCGCCTACTCCGCGGCCGTCCAAAGCCTCGCCTTTGGCATCCTCTGCGGCGCCATCTTTGGCTACCTGGCCGTGTTTTCCAAGGTGGCCGTGGACGCCTACGTCCACGGCGGCGTCCTGGGCATCCTCGCCTCCTGGCAGTTCTGGGCCATGCTCGCCTGCGCCGTGATCGGCACCGTCGTGCAGCAGTTCGCCTTCGGCGCGGGCAAGCTCGCGACCACGCTGCCGGCGATGAAGGTCGTCGAGCCGCTCGTGGCTCTGACCTTGGGACTTGTACTTTTGGGCGAAAAGTTCTCGCTGTCCGGGGCCCTCGGTTGGACAGCGATGGTGCTGCTCATCGCGGGCATGCTGTTCAGCGCGGCGATGGTGACGCGCGTGAGCATTCGGTAACGGTGGTGTTAATAAGCACCCCCTGCATATAAATATGTGATCCGCGTGACACAGTGGCTGGGCTATGTAAGATGTCTGGCATGTCACACAGGCAGCTACTCCTTCTACGCCGCGGCGGGAATCAGGCCTTTCACTAACACGGCCGGCACCCCGTCGCGGAGTTCGTGTTTGCCGGCCGTGAATAGTGCAAACGCCCACCCGTGGACGGAAGACCAATGAGCAACGCCAACGACTTTTACGTACCCCGCGAGATCAAGACCCCGAACGGCCCCAAGAATCAGGGACAGCCGGCGTGGAACAAGCAGCGCGGATCCCAGATGCCGGCGGACCGGTACCTGGCGTTCGCCGAAGAAGTTGAGGACATCACCCTGCCGGACCGCACCTGGCCGGACAAGAAGATCACGGTCGCGCCGCAGTGGTGCGCCGTAGACCTGCGCGACGGCAACCAGGCGCTGATTGACCCGATGAGCCCCGAGCGCAAGCGCCGCATGTTCAACCTGTTGGTGGAGATGGGGTACAAGGAGATCGAGGTAGGCTTCCCGTCGGCCTCGCAGACAGACTTCGACTTCGTGCGCGAGATCATTGAGAAGAACATGATCCCAGAGGACGTGACCATCCAGGTCCTGGTGCAGGCACGCGAGCACCTGATCCGCCGCACCTTCGAGGCCTGCGAGGGTGCCAAGAACGTCATCGTCCACTTCTACAACTCCACCTCCAAGCTGCAGCGCGAGGTGGTCTTCCGCAAGGACCGCCCGGCGATTAAGAAGCTGGCCACCGACGCGGCCGAGCTGATCAAGTCCATTGCGGAGGACTACCCGGATACGCGCTGGCGCTGGGAGTACTCGCCGGAGTCCTACACGGGCACCGAACTGGACTTCGCCAAGGAGGTCTGCGACGCGGTCGTGGACGTCATGGAGCCGACGCCGGCGGACCCGATGATCATCAACCTGCCGTCCACGGTGGAGATGATCAGCCCGAACGTGTACGCCGATTCCATCGAGTGGATGCACCGGAACCTGGCGCACCGTGAGTCCATCATCCTGTCGCTGCACCCGCACAACGACCGCGGCGAGGGCGTTGCCGCCGCCGAGCTGGGCTACCTGGCCGGCGCCGACCGCATCGAGGGCTGCCTGTTTGGCAACGGCGAGCGCACCGGCAACGTGGACCTGGTCACCCTGGGCCTGAACATGCTCACGCAGGGCGTGGACCCGCAGATCGATTTCTCGGACATCAACAAGATCCGCCAGACCGTGGAGTACTGCAACCAGCTGCGCGTCCCGGAGCGCCACCCGTACGGCGGCGACCTGGTCTTCACCGCCTTCTCCGGCTCGCACCAGGACGCGATTAATAAGGGCCTGGACGCGCTGGCGCAGCGCGTGCACCCGAACGCTTCCTCCAACGATGTCACCTGGGAGGAGCTGCGCGACACGGTGTGGGAGGTGCCGTACCTGCCCATCGACCCGAAGGACGTGGGCCGCACCTACGAGGCCGTGATCCGCGTGAACTCGCAGTCCGGCAAGGGCGGCGTGGCCTACATTATGAAGACGGACCACGGCATCAACATGCCGAAGGCGATGCAGCCCGAGTTCTCCGCGGTGGTGCAGAACATCACCGACAGCGAGGGCGGCGAGGTCAACTCCAAGAACATGTGGGACATTTTCGCCGGCGCCTACCTGGACCTGGACTCCCCGCTGGAACTGGTGGACTACGAGGTCACCGGCGCGGTCGCGGAGGACGACGACTCCGCGGTCCAGGTGACGGTGGACTATAAGGGCGAGCGCCACGAGCTGCGCGGCACCGGCAACGGCCCGATCGCCGCGTTTGCAAACGCGCTCGAGTCCCTGGGCATCGACTTTGAGGTGCAGGACTACTCGCAGCGCTCGCGCACGGCGGGCGACGACGCCGACGCGGTCTGCTACATTTACGCCGACGTCGACGGAGCTACAGCCTGGGGTGTTGGCATCGCCGCGTCCACGACGCGCGCGTCGCTCAAGGCGATCACCTCGGCTGTGAACCGCGGCCTGACTGCGGGAAAGGCTGGCGGCGTGTAGCCGATCACCATCGCGAGTCCAACGTTTTGCTGCCCCGCTTCGGGGGTGGCGGCGCGGCTCGGGGATCCTGAGTATGTGCCCGAGTCTCTTAAGTGGTTCACGCACGTCGGACCACTCGCCTCCCGGCGCTCTCTCAGCCGATTTCTATCAGAACGCGCGTTATTGCACGTAAACCCCGTAAATTACACGATTGTTCAACAGGCACACTTCGTCCCGATTACGGCGACACATATACTTGATCCAGAACCGGCAGTTGCAGCGCAGCGCAAGTTCTGCACTGGGGAGACACCCGGCACGTCGAACATCACCGCGCTCTGAGATAGGCTGCCAGCTAAGAGCAACGTGACACAACAACATCCCGCCCGTATTTCCAATCCGAACAGTAAGGTGGAGAAGGATCATGCAAAGCCCGAACTACGTGGTTCCCGACCACGGGATCGGCGCCGTCCGAAGCATTCCTACCTGCGATGTGGATCAGGCACTTGTGCGCAATTACCTGGCGAATGCCCGCGACGGGCACGCCGACTTCCAGGTCACGCTGCTGCAGCGCGGCGAGGACGCAGGCTTTTACATCACCGCTGACGGCAACATTCTGGGCACGATGGCCGAGCACGACGCACTGGAGTACCAGGAGCTCGCCCACATCGCCGAGGCGGGCCTGACCCCGGAGGTCACCGCCAGGGCCGAGTCGCTTGCCGACGGCACCGTGAACCTCACCCTCCGCCTCCCCCGCCCGGGCCTGTGCATCCCCGCCAACGAGCCCCCGACCGAGCCCTGGGCACTGCTGGACGGCACCGGCCCCCGCGTCGTGTCCTACCTGCCGGACGCTGCGGAGCGCGACATGGATGACCGGATGAGCTTGCTTGTCCGCCTCGGCTTCGACGAGGCCGGCGACGTCATCGCCTGCCTGGGCAAGGGCGGCGTGGGCACGCTTGACCCGCGCACCGCGTCCGAGATCACCCCGACGCTGCGCAACCTTGAGCAGCGCGGCCTCATCGTGGTCGTGCGCGGCTACCATGCGCCCACCGCCAACGGCGTCGAGCTCACCGTCAACCTCAGCGGGGTGGACGAGACCGGTACTCCGAATGAAGTTTCGCCGGTGCCGTTCCTCCCGCTGCCGGAGGCGCAGCGGATTCCGGAGCTCGTCACCGTCGGCGCCCCGAACGAGGCATCCTGCGGTCGCCCCTCCCTCGCGTCGGGCGAGCTCACCGGCGACTCGACCCCACTAGCCCCCTCCCCGCTGCTGGACGAGCCAGCGCCGGCGGAGCCCGAGGTGGACCCGGCGTCGCGCGAGGTCGCCGCGGCGACGGTGGCCAAAGACGCTGAGGACGCCAACGACGCTGAGGAACCTGCGGGTGCTGTGGCCGCGTCCACCACGCTCATCGGCGAGTCCGAGGAGAGCGTCGCGGAACCCGATCAGCCCCGGCGCCGCTTCCCGCGCTTCCGCGCCGACGACGACGCGGAAGCAGCCGCGCTCGCCGCGGAGCAAACCCCGGACCAGCCAGCCGCAGCGGTCGCGGAGGACACGGAGAAGAAGCCGGCGGCGGCGAGCCGCCTCCACCCGGCTTGCATCGCCGCGGGCACGCTGCTGATCCTGCTGACCATCGCGGGCGTCATTGCCATCAGCACCCAGTGGAACAGTGGCAACAGCGCCGCGGCGCGCATCTCGCCGACGCGCTACGACGACACCGTCGTTGCCTCCGTGGAGGACCCGCAGGATCCGGCAGTGCTGGACCAGTAGGCCAGGGCGCGGGCCGCACCGCCCGCGGCCCGACTACTATGTGAACAATGACATCGAACGAGTCCTACCCCTACGTTGCGCTCTCCGCGCAGACGACGGGCATCCACCCGTCGACCGGGCGGATCCTCACCATCGATGCCGTGACCTTTGATGACGGCGGCCGCGTCGGCGAGGAGTTCCACGCCGTCATCAACCCCGGTTGCGACCCAGGCCCCCGCCACACCCACGGCCTGAGCACCCACGAGGTCGCCCAGGCCCCGCGCTTTACCCGCTTCCTCAAGTCGCTGGACAAACTTCTCGACGACCGCGTGCTCGTCACCTTCGACACCCCCACTACCTGGGGCTTCATCGTCAGCGAGGCGCGCCGCGCCATGAGCGCCGCCGCCCGCGCCAACCGCTCGCGCAAGAAGCGCAACGGGCGCCGCCGCCAGCGCGTGGGCCACGTCCCGCACCCCACCCAGATCGTGGACCTGCTGGCTGCGGCGCGTCGGCAAGGCGTGGTGCCCACGGACCTGCGAATCGGGGCCGTCGCGGACCTGATTGGCGTGGCCTCCGAGTCGCCCGTGGCCAATGCGGAGCGCGCCGCCCGCCCCGAGGCGGAGATCTCGCGCGAGCAGACCCTCAAGCTTGTGGCCATGTACATGCAGCTCCGTGAGCACGGCGAGGTGCCTGGCCGCGCGCCGGACGAGCTCGCCGCGGACCGCTTCGGCCTGCAGCGCTCCACCGTGCGCGTCGACGCGGAGAAGGCCGGCGCCGCGGCGGACAACCCCGGGAAGTATTCCCCGGAGACCGGCCTGCGCAAGGGCATGGAGGTCGTGGTCACCGACAACATCGCGCTCGAGCCCGACACGCTTATCGACGCCGCCGTCCGCGCCGGCCTGACCTACACCGAAAAGCTCACCCGCGAGAGCTCCGTAGTGGTCACGGACGCCCTGGCGAGGGGCGCGTCGCCGGACGAACTCCGCGGGAAGGCGATGCACGGGCACCGCAAGGACATCCCGCTACTGACCGGGGAGGAGTTCCTCACCGCCGTGGAGCAGATGGGTTCTGCAGAGCGCGTGCACTAACGTAGAGCTCATGAATCCGAGAGGACGCCTTGCACGCATCCGCACGAACGCCGCGCTCACAGCGGCGAAGCTCGCCACCACCGCCTCCCGCGCCACCGGTCGCGGCGCAGGCGGCATGATCGGCGGCCTGGTCGCGGGCGCGATCGACCCGAACATTATGGACGGCCTGGGCCGCGGGCGGCCCACGGTGCTGGTCACCGGCACCAACGGCAAGTCCACCACGACCCGCATGCTGGCCCAGGCGCTGCGCACCACGTACACGGTGGCCACGAACGAGGGCGGCGACAACATGGACGCCGGCATCATCTCCGCCCTCATGGCGGGCGGCGACGCCGCCAACATCGTCCTCGAGGTGGACGAGCTCCACGTCCCCCACGTGGCGGAGAGCCTGGACGCGGACGCGCTCGTGCTGCTCAACCTGTCGCGCGACCAGCTGGACCGCGTGGGCGAGATCAATAAGATCGAGCGGGCGTTGCGCGCGTGTGTGGAAAAGCGCCCCGAGATGACGGTGGTGGCCAACTGCGACGACGTCCTCATGACGTCGGTGGCGTGGGACCACCCCAACGTAGTGTGGGTGTCCGCGGGCGCGGGCTGGGTCAATGACTCGGTGACCAACCCGCGCGGGCCCGGCTACGTCGTGCGCACCCCGGAGGGCGACTGGTACGCCACCGAGAAGCTCGCGGACGGCACCGAGTTCCGCCGCCCCTCCCCCACCTACACGGTCGATGCGCAGGGCCTGACCACCCCGTCCGGCCAGGTGCCCATGCACCTGACGCTGCCCGGCCGCGCCAACCGCGGCAACGCCGCCCAGGCCGTCGCCGCGGCCGTCGAGGCCTACGACGTCCCGCTGGACAAGGCCGTGGGCGCCGTCGAGGACGTGGACAATGTGGCCGGCCGCTACGCCACGGTCACGCTCGGCGAGCACGAGGTGCGCCTGCTGCTGGCCAAGAACCCGGCCGGGTGGCAGGAAGCCCTGACCATGCTGGACCGCGACGCGGACGGCGTGGTCATCGCCGTCAACGCCCAGCAGGGCGACGGCGCGGACGTGTCCTGGCTGTGGGACGTGAAGTTCGAGGACTTCGACGGCATCGCGGTGAAATCCGCCGGCGAGCGCGGCACGGACCTGGCGGTGCGCCTGCTGTACGCGGGCATCGAGCACGAGGTGGTCCACGACGTGGTTGAGGCGATCCGCGCCTGCCCGCCGGGGCGCGTCGAGGTGCTGGCAAACTACACCGCGTTCCGCGACCTGAAGCGGGACCTGGCCAAGCAGGAGGATTACCGTGGCTAAGCAACTGACAATCGGCCTGATTCTGCCCGACGTCCTGGGCACCTACGGCGACGACGGCAACGCGCTCGTCCTGCGCCAGCGCGCCCGCATGCGCGGCCTCGACGCGGAGATCCGCCCCTTCCTGCTCACCGACGAGATCACCGCCGACTGCGACGTCTACACGCTCGGCGGCGGCGAGGACTCGGCACAGGTGCTCGCCGCGGAGCGCCTCAAGGCGTCGCCAGGCCTGCAGCGCGCCGCCGACAACGGCACCCCGATCCTGGCCATTTGCGCAGGCCTGCAGGTCCTCGGCCACTCCTTCAACGCCGCCGGTCGCTCGGTCGAGGGCATCTCGCTTATCGACGCCACCACCACCCCCCTTTCCACCCGCGCCATCGGCGAAGTCACCACCACCCCGGCGACCGACCTCCTCACCGAGCCCCTCACCGGCTTTGAAAACCACATGGGAGGCACCGTCCTCGGCCCGGACGCCCAGCCGCTCGGCCAGGTCACGCGTGGCGTGGGCAACCTGGACAGCACCGTCGAGGGCGCGGTCCAGGGCAGCGTGATCGCCACCTACATGCACGGCCCGGTCCTGGCCCGGAACCCGCAGCTGGCGGACCTCCTCCTCGCCCGCGCCCTCGGCGTGGACACCGCGGAGCTCGCCCCGCTGGAGCTGAACGTGGTGGACGCGCTGCGCGCCGAGCGGCTGAAGTAACGAGTCCCGCTTACAGCTTCAACCGGCCGCTAAGCGCGCGCGACAGCGTGAGCTCGTCCACGAACTCCAAGTCGCCGCCCAGCGGCATACCCGACGCCAGGCGCGAAATGGTCAGCTCCGGGAAGTCCTTGAGCAAGCGCACCAAATAGGACGCGGTCGCCTCGCCCTCGGTGTCTGGGTCGGTGGCCAGGATCACCTCGCTGACCTGCGGCGAATCCTCGCCGTCGCGGTCCGGCAGCACCCCACCGATGCGCTTGAGCAGCGGGGCGATGGCGAGGTCCTTCGGTCCGACGTTGGCCAGCGGGTCTAGCGCCCCGCCGAGCACGTGGTAGCGCCCGCTGTACTCGCCGGTGCGCTCGATGACCTGGATGTCCTTGGCGTCCTCCACCACGCACACCGTGGTGGCATCCCTGCCGGAGTCGGCGCAGATACGGCACACCTCGTCGCGGGAGACGTTGTTGCAGATCCGGCAGAACGTCACGCCGTCGCGCACCGCAGCCAGCGCGGAGCGCAGCCGGTCAATGTCCTCCGGCTCCGTCTTCAGCAGGTGGAAGGCGATGCGCTGGGCGGATTTGGGGCCGACACCGGGTAAGCGCGAGAACTCGTCGATCAGGTCCTGCAGCGGGCCTTCAAACATGGCATTGCCTCCTTGGTTTGCCCTGGTTTGCGGGGGTACTACACGCCAAAGCGCCCGGCCCCACGGCCAGGCGCTACAGACGTAAAAACGGTGCGGTGCTTAGATAATGCCGCCGAACGGGATCTCACCGTCACCAGCGGACTGGCCGCCGGTCGGGCCGCCCTGCTGGCCCAGGCCCGAGCCGCCGGTCAGCGGGCCGATCTTCTCCTGCGCGAGCTCGCCGGCCTTCGTGTGCGCGTCGCGGTACGCAGCGAGGATAAGGTCCTGCAGGGACTCGACGTCCTCCGGGTCCACCGCTTCCTTCTTGATCTCCAGGTTGGTGATCTCAGCGCCGCCGGTCATGGTGACCTTCACCAGCTCGCCCCCGGCGGTACCGGTGACCTCAGTAGCCAGCAGCTCTTGCTGGGCCTGCTGCAGCTGCGCCTGCACCTCCGCCGCCTGGCGGATGAGGTCCTGCATATCGTTCGGCATGTTCGGCTCGGTCATGGTGTGCAACCTTTCTCAGTATTGTTTCCCCGACTGGGGCGGTGAGTTCCCGGCCTAGTGTACCCGTTCCCGCGCGGGCTTCCGCGCCTGCTTGCTACCAGCGAACGGCTACATCGGCTTCGCGCCGAGTTCCTTACTCAACAGCTCCATGGCCACCTCGGTGGCGTCGCGGTGATCGATCGTGCCCTCCTCCGAGAACGCCTGTTCAGCCATGTCGCGCTCCTCGTCCTCGCGCGTGTACGCAGGGGCCGGCTGCGGTGCCGGCTCTGGCTGCTGCGGTGCCGGTGCCGCCTGTGGCTGTGACTGTGACTGTGCCGGAGCCTGCGCCGGGTCCTGCGGCAATCCGTCGCCGTCGGCGTACGGGTCGTAGTCGGGCTCGTCGTCCATCGGCTCGGGCGGCAGCGGGATCTCGTCGCGCTCGCGCTGCGCCTTTTCCGCAGCCTTCCGGCTCGCCGCCTGCGCGGCAGCCTTCCAGTCGTTGGCTGCGTTCTTCTGGTTCTTCTGGCTCTTCTGTGCTGTGGGCGCCCCCGCAGGCTCCTCAGGCGCCGGCTCGTTCGAGGAGGTCCCCTGGTTCGGGTTCCACACCTGCTCCGCGCGCGGGGTCGCCCGCGGTCGCACGTTCGCCGCGGACGGGTCGGTGCCCACCACGCAGCGCACCTGCACGCGACGTCCAAGTTTCTCTTCAAACACAGCGACAATGTCGGCGTTGTTGCGGTCCGCGTTGATGCGCTCTGCAAGCGCGCCCGTGTTGTGGCCGATCACGAGGGTCTGACCATCCATGCCAAGGGGCTTCGCCTCCGTGAGCATGATTTCCGCGACCTTGTTGCGCTCGCCAACGGACTGGCGCAGCCGCGTCCAATCGCGGTGGACGCGCTCGAACAGCTCGTCAGGGTCCTGGGAATCCTGGGCCTGAGCAGCAGCAGGCTCCTGCTGCTTCGGCTCCCGCGGCATGGGCTCGGCTGGCGCAGCGGGCCTGGCGGGTTCCGCGGGCGGGGTGGGCTGCGGCTTTTCCTGCGGCGGAGTTTCCTGCGGCGCCTCCTCGCGCTGCTGCGACTCCGGCCGCGGAGCGCGCTGCGGCGGCGGGGTGGACTTGCTGCGTACCTGGCCTCGCCCACCGGCAGCCGCCGCAGCGGCCGCCGCCGCAGCCGCAGCGCTGCCACCAGCAGGGCCGCCGGACGCTGGCTGCTGCGCCGGTGTGGCAGAACCGGGAGCGGGAGCCCCGGCCCCGCCATCGATGGTGAGCAAGTGCGCCATCATGACCTCCAGCAGCAGGCGCGGCGAGGTGGCGCCGCGCAGGTCCTGGATGCGGTCGTTGACCTCGGTGGCTAGGGCCGAGAGCTGCGCGGGGCTAAACTGCTCGGCTTCTGCGCGGAGGATGTCGGCGCGGTCCACGGGGGCGTCGACAAGCCCCTGCCCAAACGCGTCGGGGACGGTGCGCACCACGAGCAGGTCGCGCAGCCGGTCGAGGAGGTCGAGGGCGAAGCGGCGCGGCTCGTGGCCGGACTCGATGACGTTATCGATGGTGTGGAAGATGGCGGAGGCATCGCGGGAGGCGAGGGCGTCCACGGCGGCGTCGAGAAGCGAAAGGTCCGTCACGCCGAGCAGCGGCAGCGCCAGGTCGTAGGTGAGCCCGTCGGGGCCGGCGCCGGCGAGCAGCTGGTCCAGCACAGACAGGGTGTCGCGGGGCGAGCCGCCGCCCGCGCGGATGACCAGCGGGTAGACGGTGTCCTCCACCTGCGCGCCCTCCTCAGCCACGACGTGCTCGAGCAGCTCGCGCATCGCCTGCGGGGTGAGCAGGCGGAACGGGTAGTTGTGGGTGCGGGAGCGGATCGTGCCCAGCATCTTCTCCGGCTCGGTGGTAGCGAAGATGAAGATGAGGTGCTCCGGCGGCTCCTCCACGATCTTCAGCAGCGCGTTGTTCCCGGACTGAGAGATCATGTGCGCCTCATCGATGATGAAGACGCGGTAGCGCGACTCCGCCGGCGCGAACATGGCGCGCTCGCGCAGGTCGCGCATGTCGTCGACGCCGCCGTGCGACGCCGCGTCCAGCTCCATCACGTCCAGGTTTCCGGAGCCACCCGGCGCGAGCGAGCGGCACGAGTCGCACACCCCGCACGGGGTGGACGTCGGCCCCTCCACGCAGTTCAGGGAGCGGGCGAGGATGCGCGCCGACGAGGTCTTGCCGCAGCCGCGCGGGCCTGAAAACAGGTAGGCGTGGTTGATGCGCCCGTTGTCCAGGGCGGTCGACAGCGGGACTGTCACCTGCTCTTGGCCAATTACTTCACCAAAGGTCGCGGGACGATATTTCCGGTAGAGAGCCACGCCGCCCAAGTTTAGGCATCGCGATACCAGTCGGCCATTGCGGCCCCGCGCCGCCGCATCCGCCGCTCGAGCACGGCCCCACCTTGCTCCGAGGCGATGGCGAACTCGTCGTCCGTGAGCAGCGCCAGTTCCAGCAGCAGGGTCAGCCGCCCGGGCTCGCGTACCAGCGGCGTGCCCTGCTCGAACAGGCGCGGTTCGCGCAGCAACCCGTGCCGCACACTCACCCCGTCGGGCAGGTCCACCCGGTCAAGCAGGTGTTCCAGCAGCACCCCAGGCTGCGCGGGCACGCCGAGCTCCAGGACCATCGTCGCGGCGGCACCCAGTGCGGCACCGAGCAGTTGCTTATCGACGCCCGCGTGCACCACCATCTCGCACCGCACATCCGTACCCGTCTCCGATTCGAGCGCGAGCCCGGTATCTACCTCGGAGAACCCGCAGGTGGCGGCGATCCCCTCGGCGGCGAGGGCGGGGAAGGGGGCGGGTGGGGCGTCGATAAGCATGGGCTCGGGAGGTAGCAACGACCCGAGCCACTCGGCAGCCTGGTTAGGCCTCACGCTGCTCGATGGCGGCGAAGAGGACGCACAGCGCGACGCCGTCCATCGCCTCGACGACCTCATCGAGCGGCGGCAGCGACGGCGCGAGGCGCAGGGTGCGGTCGTGCGGGTCGTCGTGCAGCGGGAACGGGGAGCCCGCCTGCGTGAGCTTGATGCCGGCCTCCTTGGCCAGCTGCCACACGCGGGTCGCGGTGCCGTCCGGCACGTCCAGGGACACGAAGTAACCGCCCTCCGGCCTGGTCCACTCCGCGATGCCGTAGCCGCCCAGGCGCTCCTCCAGCGCGCGCTCGACCGCCTCAAACTTCGGACCGAGCGAACCGGCGTGCTTGCGCATCACCACGCGCACGCCCTCCGCGTCGTGGAAATACATGGCGTGCGCGAGCTGGTTCCGCTTGTTGGGACCGATGCCACGCACCCCTGCGATCTTGGTGTACCAGGCCAGGTTCTCCTCCGAGGAGGCGAAGAAGGCCACGCCCGAGCCCGCGTGGGTGATCTTGGACGTGGAGCTCATGTACCAGAAGCGGTTCGGGTTGCCCGCCTGTGCGGCGATCTCCAGCACGTTCGGGTTCTCTGGGAACTCGTCGGTCAGCGTGTGCACCGCGTACGCGTTATCCCACACAATGCGGAAATCGGGCGCGGCCGTCTCCATCGCGGCGAGGCGGTCGATCACCTCGCGCGAGTACACCGTGCCGGTGGGGTTGCTAAAGACGGGGACGGTCCACATGCCCTTGACCTGCGGGTCCTTGGCCAGCTCCTCGACCTTGTCCATGTCGGGGCCGCCGTCACGCATCGGCACGGTGACCATCTCGAAGCCGAACAGCTCGGTGATGGAGAAGTGGCGGTCGTACCCCGGCACCGGGCAGATCCACTTGACGTGCTCCTCATCCTTCCACGGGCGCGCGGAGTCATTGTTGCCAAACATGTAGGAGAAGGACACCAGGTCAAACATGATGTTCAGCGAGGAGGAATCGCCGGCGATGACCAGCTTCGGGTCCACGCCGAGCACCTCCGCCCACAGGTTGCGGATGTCCGGGATGCCCACGCCGCCGCCGTAATTGCGCACGTCGCCGCCGGAGCTGTCCGTGAAGCGGTCCTTGCCCGGCAGCTCCAGGAGCTCGTTACCAAAGTCCAGCTGCTCGGACGACGGCTTGCCGCGCGTCAGATCCAGCTTCAGGCCCTTCGCCTGCAGGTCGGCGTACTGCGCGCGGACCTCTTGCGCCAGCTCAGCGAGCTGCTCCGGGGTGTGGTCTGTCAGCGGAGTGTGTCCCATGTGCGATTCACGCATCCAATCGTGGGTAGGCGATAACGTTTTGCCCCGATCTTACAACGGGGCTGCGATCGCCCAGCAACGCAAAACCGGCACCTCGCGTGATTGCGGGGTGCCGGTGAGTTGGCGGAGGATGTGGGATTTGAACCCACGAGGGTATTGCTACCCGCACGCGTTCCAGGCGTGTGACATAGGCCGCTAGTCGAATCCTCCAATGAGTAACGCTCACAGCGTCGTGGCAATACTTTAGCGCATGCACCTATTCGGTCCAAAACCGCTGGGCAAGCGGCATGGCGGGGCGTCGATAGGCATTGGGCGCTGGCGGGGTTTGGAGCTCGCGGGAATTGTTGGCTACAGTGTGGGGCAGGATCCCACGCGGTGCTTATCTTGTGAACTCCCCCAGGGCGGGAACGCAGCAAGGGTCAGCGAGCTCTGGCAGGTGCGTGGGGTCCCCTTATTTTTGCCGTGGGGCCGTGCGCCTGGCGGGGCGCCGGGGCGAGTTCTGACCTGTTTGACGAGAACCCCTTGACGAAGTCGCAGACTTGTCCGCATCCTCGTCATCCTGCGCTCGTCATCTAGCCGAATAACACCGGAAGCCCCCACACCCCGGCAGGCAACAGCCCCGTTTGACGAGGACGCCGGAGGTCTTCGAGAGGTAGCGTAGCGGCACAACGCTCATATACCGTTTTCGGCTAGGCTGGGCCACACGACATCAGCCCCGTAGAAGGAAGGCCCAATCACCATGGACGCAAAGCTTTACGACGTCATGAACGCCCAGGTCACCGAGGAGTACCTCGCCGCGTACCTGTACCGCCACCTGGCCAACGAGATGACAGAGCTCGGTTTCGACGGCGCTGCCACCTGGTTCATCGCGCAGGCGCAGGAAGAAGTGGAGCACGCCGCCAAGTTCACCAAGCACCTCCAGGACCGCGGGCAGCGCGTGGTGCTCGCCAGCATCGAGCTCGACGCGCCAAAGATCGCGAGCCTGCTCGAAGCCTTCAAGGCTTCGCTTGAGCACGAGCAGAAGGTGACGGCGGAGATTCGCCACATCGCCCGCGTTGCCGACGAGGTGGGGGATCTGGAGTCCCGCGACACCATTAACTGGTTCCTCTCCGAGCAGGTTGAAGAGGAGTCGAGCGCGCAGGGCATCATCGACAAGCTGGAGCTCGTTGGCAATGACGGCGCGGGGCTGCTGCGCATCGACGAGCAGCTCGCACAGCGCGGCGACAATTAAGGCGAGGAGTAGTCAGCCCCTCCAGACCCAGGGTTTGCGCGGCAGCGCCCCTGGGTCGAACTGTGTCAGCAGCTCCCCGACGCTGTCCACGCCGGGGCAGCCTATCGACGCCGCAATCTCCCCCACCACCGCCTCCACCGGCCGCTCGCGCGTCATCTCCCGCAGCGTCACCGCCCCGTCACGCTTTGCCAACCTTCGACCCTCCCCGTTGACCACCAGCGGCACGTGCACGTACTCGGGCTGCTCGTAGCCCAGCAGGTGGGCCAGGTAGGCCTGCGCGGGCGCAGAGAACGTGAGATCGTCGCCGCGCACGACTTGGTCGATGCCCTGCTCACCGTCGTCCACAACCACGGCGAGGTTGTACGCCCAATCCCCCGCCTGGGCCTGGTTGAGGTTGCCGCCGCGGCGCAGGATGACGTCATCGACCGGCCCGGCGACCTCGCCGGCATAGAAATCGCGCGCGAACCACTCGGCGACTCCGGCGCGCAGCCGCAGCGCCGGCATCCGCCCCTGCTCGGCCAGCTCGGCCCGCTTCGCCTCGCGCTCGGCCTCGGTGAGGTCGCGGCACGTGCCCGGGTAGAGGCCGGGGCGGGCGTGCGGAGCGCTGGCGGCCTCGCGGATGTCGCGGCGCGTGCAGTAGCACTCGTAGGTCTCCAACCCCTCCAGCGCCGCGGCGTAGCGCTCTCCGTTGTCGGATTGGTAAGTCACCGGCGGGTCGAAGTCCAGGCCCAGCGCCTCGAGGTCCTCGATCTGCCGCGCGGCCGATTCCGCGCTGGAACGCTCCGAATCGATGTCCTCGATGCGCAGGGAGAAGTCACGGCCGGTGCGACGAGCGAAGAGCCACGCCAGCACGGCGGTGCGCAAGTTGCCAATGTGCAGGTCCCCGCTCGGCGAGGGCGCGTATCTCCCAGCAGACATGCCCCGAGCCTACTTATGGTTGAATACTCATCCGTGACAACCCCAGATACCCCAGTTTCCCGCTCCCCGTACCCGATCCTGCTCGCCGTCTTCTGTGCAGTGTTCCTCATCTCCAACATCACCGCGCAGAAGGGCGTGGCGTTGGGGCCGTTGCTTACCGACGGCGCGTTCTTCCTCTTCCCACTCTCCTACGTCATCGGCGACGTCCTCGCCGAGGTCTACGGCTTCAAGGCGGCCCGCCGCGCCGTGTTCACCGGCTTTGGCATCGCCATCCTCGCGGTCGTCTCCTTCTACATCGCCATCTGGCTCCCCGCCGCGGACTTCTACGACGCCCAGGACACGTTCGCCTCCGTGCTCGGTCTGGTGCCGCAGATCGTGGCGGCGTCGCTGGCCGGCTACGTGGTGGGGCAACTCTCCAACGCGTGGGTCCTGCAGAAGATGAAGGACCGCTTTGGCACGGGCAACCTGTGGGCGCGCCTGATCGGTTCCACCGTCGTGGGCGAGTTCGTGGATACGCTCCTGTTCTGCGCGATCGCGGCGAGCGTGATCGGCATCAGCACGGCGGGCGACTTCATCAACTACGTCCTGGTCGGCTTCCTGTGGAAGACGCTGCTGGAGGTCGTGCTATTGCCGGTTACCTACCCGACGATTGCGTGGGTGCGTGGCGTCGAAAAGCGTCATGCTGGCCACGCAGACCTCACGACGAAGTAACAATTCTCTTAAAATCCGCCAGATTGGTCGACGCGTCCGCAAATGGTCGCTACGTTGGGTACCACTGGTTCCGAAAGGGGCCACGGATTAGCAAAACCCGAACGAAAGGAATTAGCACAATGGGCGTTTTTGACAAGGCAAAGGATGCACTGAACTCCGAGGAAGCTACCGACAAGGGCCTGGACAAGGCTGCGGACGCTGCCAAGGGCAAGCTCGGCGAGGATAAGGCCGACAAGGTCGACCAGGCTCGCGATGCCATCGACGGCAAGCTCGGCTCCGAGTAACCCTCGGTTCCCGTATTGACGGGCCGTACCCCCTCCCGGGGTGCGGCCCGTTTTTCATGCAAAAACTTTAGTCACCCAAGCTACGCATAAGTTGTGCATAAACACCGAATAAGAAGCGGCGGTTTGGTGGGACAGGTGTCGAAGACGAGGTACACTGGCGAGGGTGAATGCAGAACAACGCCCCGCCTCGCCCACAGGCCTCACAGGTTCCGCCAAGCTACACCTGTTGGACCAAGCCACCCGCCTCCTCGGCCGCGGGGGCCGCGACGCGCTGACCATCCCGGCAGCCGCTGACCTGGCAGGCGCCACCGTCGATGAAGCGAAGACGCTCTTCAGCTCCGACGAGGATCTGTATAGCGAGGTCAGCGCGTTCCTTGACGAGCGCCTCCGTGGTTTCACCGACCAAGAGCTGGCAAAGCTGCCCGCGGACGCGTCGGTCACGCAGAAGCTGCGCGCCAACGCCACCGGTTACTTCAACCAGGCACTGGACAACCCCACCTACTTCGCCGCGTACAGCCGCTCGAAGGTGGCGCACCAGTTCCCCAACTTTGAGGAGCAGGTCGACAAAGCCCCGGACCTGGACGCCTTCCCGCCGGCGACGACGCGCATTATCCGGCTGCTGGTGGAGCTCACCAAGGAGATGGGCATGCCGGTGGACAACACCCTCATCCTCCGCGAGACCATAACGGTCCTCTCGGAGATGCACGGACTCACCCACCTGGCCACGTTTGGCATCATGCGCCACCTCTCCCCCACGGCAAAGCGACAAACCTTCCAGGCGGCCCTGCAGACCCTGCTGTCCGGCCTCGTCGACACAATCAAGGAAGGCCACATCCTGGCCTTCGAGCCGGAGCACATCAAAGGCGAGCTTCTCGAGCCATTTACCACCAAGGCCAAGGACATGCCGCGTGACACCAGGGACGAGGTTCGCGAAGCCCTGTTCCGCGGCGCCGCCGAGGTCGTCGTCACCCGCAGCGTCGCCGAGATGACCCTGGAGGCCGCCGCCGAGCAAGCCAGCCTCCCGGTGAGCACCGCGCGCCAGCTTTTCGACGGCGACGCGGCCCTCCTCCACGAGCTTGAGGTCCACCTCGACGAGGCCAACACCCAGGCGATCCTGCGCCAGAGCAGCTTCGTCTCCGAAGGCTCGCCGGGACTGACCTACATCAAGGCCACCGGCTTCGGCTACCTGCAGTACGCGCTGACCGACCCGGTCGGATTCGTCGCCCTCATCGAGATTTCCAGCCGCTCCATCGTCCCCGTCTCCTTCGACGACGAGGGCGGCACCGCCCAGCCCTTCGACATGGGCAAGGCGTTCACCTTCCTGATGAACATCGTGCGCGACGCGATCTCGCAGTCCGAAGGACCGCGCTCCACCTGGGTGCTCTACACCCAGATGATGGCGCTGTGGGCGTCCATCCACGGCGTCTCTCAGCTCGCCACGATCGGCGTGCTCACCTACGACAACCAGGACTTCAGCTACCGAATTGCCTCCCGAGTGATGGACATCCTGCTCCGGGGCATGATCAACATCCTCGAGCTGCGCCCGCAGTAGTAGCGCATAAGTCACGCGTCCACTCTCTGGCCTGCCCGCCGCTCGACGCGATCGCCGACTAACTTTTGGGCGAAAAGTTCATTTCCCCTGGTTATGTGCGGGCGTTGGCGTAGTAGCGCCCCATGAACTCGTCGCGGTACGCCTCGTACTCACCGGCGTCGATGGCGGCGCGGATGTTGTCCACGAGACGGATCATGAACTCCAGGTTGTGCATGGTGCACAGCGTGCCAGCGAGGAATTCCTTCGCTTTGAGGAGGTGGTGGATGTAGGCGCGGGAGTAGTTCTGAGAGACGTAGCCGCCAAACTCCTCGTCCACCCCTGCAAAGTCGCGCTTGAAGCGGGCTGCGGTGAGGTTCATTCGCCCATCTAGGGTGTACACGCCACCGCGGCGGCCCAGTCGGGTCGGCGCGACGCAGTCGAAGGTGTCCGCGCCCGCCTCCACGGCGGTGAAGATGTCGTCCGGCTCGGAGATGCCAAGCAGGTGGCGGGGCTTGTCGGCGGGCAACTCGTCGGTGACCCAACCGACGATAGTGCCCAGGTTCTCCTTCTCCAGGGCGCCACCGATGCCGAAGCCGCCGAAGCCGCGCTTGCCCTCCTCGCGGGCCTCACGGTCCAAGTCCAGCAGGCCCCGCACCGCGGATCGGCGCAGGTCCTCGTACTGTGCGCCCTGCACCACGCCCCACAGCGACTGCAGCGGCTTACCCTCGCGGGCGTGGGTGAGACGGTCGTGCTCGTCCAGGCAGCGCTTCGCCCAGCGGCGGGTGCGCTCCACGGAGTGCTCCTGGTAGTCGCGGGTGTCCACCAGGGTGGTCAGCTCGTCGAAGGCGAACATAATGTCCGCGCCCAACTGGTGTTGGATCTGCATGCTCACCTCAGGGGTGAAGCGGTGCGAGGAGCCGTCGATGACAGACTTGAAGTCGACGCCGTCGTCGTCGACACGCGCCATGCGGTCCTTGTTGGCTGCGCGGATGTCGCTCTCGTCCAGGTCCGCGATGTCCATCGCCAGCACCTTTTTGAAGCCGACGCCCAGGCTCATCACCTGGAAGCCGCCGGAGTCGGTGTAGGTCGGCCCGTCCCAGTGCTCAAACGCGGCCACGCCGCCCGCCTCGTCGACGATGTCCGGGCCCGGCTGCAGGTATAGGTGGTAGGCGTTGGACAGGATGGCCTGGGCCCCGGTCTGGTGGATCTGCTCCGGGGTCAGCGTCTTCACCGTCGCCTTCGTGGCCACGGGGATGAACGCGGGCGTCTGAATGTCGCCGTGCGGAGTGTGGATCGTGCCCGTGCGGCCGTGGCGGCCCGGCGCGGGCTCGAGCTCAGTGCCGACGGTGTAGGAAAGATCGGTGTGTGTGGGGTTCATCGGGCGGGCTCCAGTTCTGCAGTGTCGGGGTGGGTGCGGTGGTCTTCAAACTCGCGCTCCAGGCCGGTGCCCTCCACGTCCACGTGCGGCAAGATCCGGTCGAGCCAGCGGGGCATCCACCAGGTCGAACGACCGAGGATGAACATGGTGGCCGGGACGAGTGCCATCCGGACGAAGAAAGCGTCGAAAAGCACTGCGACGCCGAGCGCAAAGCCGAAGATCTGGATGAATGGGAGCGGCTGGTTGATGAAGGCCACGAAGACGGCGATCATGATGATCGCGGCGGCCGTGACCACGCGCGCGCCCTGCGCGAAGCCGTCGACGGTGGAGTGCTGGACGGCGTGGATTTCCGCGTCGGGGTCGCCCTCGCGGCGCAGCTTGAGGTAGTGCTCGCGGATGCGCGTGACCAGGAAGACCTGGTAGTCCATGGCCAGGCCGAAGGTGACGCCGATGAGGAAGATGGGCAGGAAGGACAGAATCGGGGTCGGCGTGTTGACCAGGCCCAGGAAGCCCTCCTGCCAGAACAGGACCGTGACGCCGAAGGCCGCGCCGACCGAGAGCAGGAAGCCCAGGCCCGCGACCACGGGCACGAGGATGGAGCGGAACACGATCATGAGCAGCAGGATCGCCAGCCCAACCACGATCGCCAGGTAGAGCGGCATCGCGCCGCTGAGCTCCTCGGTGATGTCCATCTGCACCGCCGTGAGCCCCGTCAGGCCAATGGTCACGCCGGTGGCGTCCTCGACCTGGTGCAGGGTCTCGCGCAGGCCGTGCGCGACCTCGAGCGTGTACTCCTCCTCCGGGCCGCCCTGCGGGTAGGCCACCATCTGCGCCGCGGTCATGTCGTCGTTGACACCGATGAGCTGCGCGTGCTGGATGCCGCTGACCGTGCCGGCCTCGCCAACGGCGTAGAGGAAGGAAGCAAGCGCCGCCTTCTCGGCGTCGCCGCCCTGCTCGTCCGGGATCGCGTCCATGTACGGCCGCAGGATCTCCGAGTCGGGTTTCGCCGCGTGCGCGTCCACCACGACGAGGAACGGCGCGTTCACGCCAGGTCCGAAGCCTTCCGCCATGAGCTCCGCCGACTTGCGCTGGGTGGTGTCGAGGTTCGAGGTGCTATCCGACGGCAGCGCCATCTCCAAGTCCAGCACCGGTGCAGCCAGCGCGCCCAGGCCCAGGACCACGCACGCCATGACCACGGCCGGGAACTTCCGCACGAAGTTGACCCAGGTGCGGCCCATGGACTTTTCGTCCAAATCTTTCGCGGGGCGCTTCCCGGGGCCGGGCTGGCCGGCAACGCCCGGGATGCGGCCCGCGAACGCGCGGTCGCCCCACAGGCCGAGCAGCGCGGGCAGGAGCGTGAGCGCCACGAGCACGGAGACCAGCACCGTCAGCGCGGCGGCGAGGCCCATCCAGGAGAGGAACTCGATCCCCGCCAACACCAGCGCGACGAGGGCGACGAACACGGTCGTGCCCGCGAACACGACGGAGGACCCGGCGGTGCCCACCGCCATGCCGGCCGCGTCGGGCCCGGGCAGCGTCCTGCGCTCCTGGCGGTAGCGGGACAGGATGAACAGGGCGTAGTCAATCCCCACCGCCAGGCCGATCATCACGGCGAGCACCGGGGTGACGTTGTTCAGGTCCACCCAGTGCGTGGTCAGCACGATGGCGAGCGCGCCGATGCCCACGCCCACCACCGCAGTGATGAGTGGGATCGTGGAAGCCGCGAGGGAGCCAAACGTGATGAGCAGGACCAGGAAGGCGACGCCGAGGCCGATGAGCTCGGAGGTGGTGTTGATCTCGATCGGGTCGCCGAAGCCGGCGCCGCCGGCCTCCACCTCCAGGCCGGCGTCGCGGCCGATCTGCATCGCCTGGTTCACCACGTCGCGGTCTGCCTGCTCCACCGTCATGGAGGACTCGGCCCCGAACTCGAAGGTGGTGTAGCCGATCCGGCCGTCGTCCGAGACCGTGCGCAGGTTGTGCGCGTCCGCCTTCGCCGTCTCTTCCGGCAGGCCCATGTCCGTCATCTGGGTGACGATCATGTCCTGCAGCTCGCGGTTGACCTCGACCGGGTTGCCAAAGCGGTCGGTGCCGCTCAGCCCCTCGAGGTTGTCCTCGATGTAGCCGACCGTGTCATCCATCGCCCGCATGTATTCCGGGCTGTCCAGCGACTGGCCGTCGGGCGCGGCGAACACCAGGTTGACGCCCGGCGCGGTGGCCACGTTGCCCTCCCCGGGGAAGTTCTCCTCCAACGTGTCCAGCGCGGAGATGGCGGGCGTGCCGGAGATGGAGAACTCGGAGGTAAACGGCCGCATCAGCGAGAGGGCGCCCGCCGCGGTCGCGCCGAGGATACACAGCCACGCCACGATCACCCGCCATTTGCGCAGGTAGGACCATCGTCCTAGCCGGAAGAGGAGCTTCGCCACAGATCACACGGCCCTTCGGGTGTTGGGAAAGAGAGGTCTTGCGTACGTTTCAAGTACTCGGCCAATCATAGTGGTCGGGCACGCTGGGCCAAAGGGGTCACAACTCAGATGACGAGGACGGGTTGACGAAGATGCGGTCCCGAACGCCAGGGGCTCGTCACGGGGATCTCGTCAAACAGGCTCTTTTGTTTGTGCAGTTAGTGGCAATGGACCGCCTTCTCTTTGAACTCGCTCTTTGAACTCGGCAGAATAACATTCAGGACGCTGATAGGCATTGTGTGTGGCAGGCGCTGACAACGATCCGGGTTAACGCAGATTTTGCACGAAAAATTGGCGATGCCCACGAAACAGACCATCCTGGTTCTCCTGAAGCTGGGCACATGGATCAAACAAACAATGCCATTGGTCGAGACATTGGATTGCGACACGAAGGAGATGAAGCGGGCGCCATCAATGAATGTCATGCGCAGGCTAAAAACGGTGGTCTGATCAAGATAAACTGATTGGTAAGGAATTTGTTGTGAAAGAAAGAACGATCATTCCGGAAGTGCTTTTTGGAATTGTCTTGGGCTTCGCAACCCTTTATGGCGGAGTGCTCCTGTCCACATGGCTTCCAATACCTTTCGTTTTCTATGGGCTACCTCTACCTTCATTGGTGGTGTTGGGCGTATTAGCCATGTCTGTCTACATGTTGAAAAAGGATCGGCTTAGCGACCGATCATGGCGTGCTTTTGCCTTCACATTCGTCGCGTTTTTCGTCTTATCAGCGTTCTTATGGGTGAGCACCATTTCTGGCTATGGAAACTTCGCATAGTCAATAGATATGGAACCGCTGTAAGGCCAATACAGTTAGCCAGTCTAGAGGCTCAAACAGGCCAAAACTGGGTAAAACTGGGACACGAACGCAAAAGTGGCGCACCCCCAACATCCGGGGATGCGCCACTTTTCTTTGGCGGTAGCGGCGGGATTTGAACCCGCGGAGGTTTGACCCTCACTCGCTTTCGAGGCGAGCACCTTCGGCCGCTCGGACACGCTACCGTGAAACAGAATAACGGTAGGGTGCGCCGGAGACCAAATCCGCCCGCGGCTTACTTCTCGCCGTCGACGCGGTCCTGGACCTTGCCAGCGACCTCGTTGAACTTGTCCTTCACTGCGTCGCCAGCGTCCTCGAGCTTCTCGCGCACGCCGCCCTTGAGCTGGTCGGCCTTGCCCTCGTTCTCCAGGCTTTCGTTGTCCGTAACCTCGCCGGCTGCCTCCTTGGCCTTGCCCTTGAGCTGGTCTGCCTTGTCCTCAAAACCCATGACGGTCTCCTTTTCGGTCGAGTCTGTTGCTAACGCAGCCCAGCTTACCGAAGGTCCCGGAAGAACGCCCCCAGCAGCGCCGCGTTTTCCTCCGCCAGCACCCCCGCGCGCACCTCGACGGTGTGCAGGTGGTGGGGGTCGCGGAGGGCGTCGAAAAGCGAGCCCACCGCCCCGGTCTTGGGCTCCCACGTGCCGAAGACCAGGGAGGCGACGCGCGCTCCGAGGATGGCGCCGGCGCACATCGTGCACGGCTCCAGCGTGACCACCAGCTCGCAGCCGTCCAGGCGCCACGTGCCCAGCTCACGGGCGGCGGCGCGGATCGCCTCCACCTCGGCGTGCGCGGTCGGGTCGCCGTCCGCCTCCCTGCGGTTGACTCCCCTGCCCACGACGCGCCCCGCCGCATCAAAGACGAGCGCGCCGACCGGCACGTCGCCGGCCGGGGTCGTGCGCGCCAGGTCCAGCGCCTCGCGCATGCGGGCCTCGGCGCGGCGCTGCGGTGCGCTAGTCCGCATCCCCGAGTGCGTCCGCGAGCTCGTCGCCGAAGCCGAGCTCGTCGGCGAGCATGAAGGCGAGGTCTTCGGGGTCCGCGTCTTCGTCGATAAGCACACTGATCTGTTCGCTGGAAACCCCGAGGTCCGCAAAGATGTCAAAGTCACCGTCGCCCCACGCGTCGACCATGTCCAGCTCATCGGGGTCGATGTCGGGCGCGTCGATCCCCGCCTCCGCGAGCACAGACTCCGCGAACTCGTCATCCACGGCCATCGTCGCGTCCGACAGCAGCACCCGCGCACGCACCGGCCCGGGCCGCACGACCACCAGGTAATCGTCCTCGACGTTGAGCATCGCAAACGCCGGCCCCTCGTTGCGCAGCGCGCGCACCGCGCTTATCGACGCCCCCATGTCCCCAAAATCATCCGCGTACCCACGGACATTCCACACCCCGTTGTGCTGCGCCACCGTCACGGCCCAGCCGCCCGTGTAATCCTCGCTCATGTTCGCCCACAGTAGTCGGCACGGCGGGCCGTTGTCATTAGAATGAGGGGCGTGAATCTCAGCGACGCATCCCGGATCCCCAGCACCCGCCTCAAGCCCATCTGCATCGTCGGCCTCGGGCTCATCGGCGGCTCCCTCCTCCGCGACCTCGTAGCCCAGGGACACACCGCCTACGGCTACACCCACTCCCGCAATGGCACCCGCGCCGCGCAGCGCGACGGGTTCGACGCAACCAATTCGCTTATCGACGTCCTCCAGCGCGCCCAGCGCGACGACGCCCTCATCGTCATTGCGGTCCCCTTCGAGGCAGTAGCCGACGTGCTGGACGCCATCGCCCAGTACGCCCCGAGCTGCGGCTTTACGGACGTCGTCTCGGTGAAGAAGCCGGTGTACGACCTCGTCCTCGCGCGCGGGATGGGCGAGCGCTACGTGGGCGGGCACCCGATGGCGGGCACCGAGCACTCCGGCTGGGTGGCGTCCCAGGAGGGCCTGTTCTCCCGCGCCGCCTGGGTGGTCACCTACGACTACGCCCTGGAAGTGGACCGCGTGCCAGAGTGCTGGTCGCAGCTGTTCGCCCAGGTGTGCAAGCTGGCGGCCGCCGCCGGCGCCGAGGCAGTGCCGGTGCGGGTGAACCCGCACGACGAGGCGGTCGCCCGCGTGTCCCACCTGCCGCACGTGCTCGCGGAGGCGCTCGCCCTGGTGGGCGACAAGGGCGGGACCCTCGCGCAGTCGCTGGCCGCCGGCTCCTACAAGGGCGGCACGCGCGTGGCGGGCACTGACCCCGTCCTGGTGCGCAACATGTGCGAGACGAACGCGGAATCCCTGGTCCGCGTGCTTGACGAATACATCGAGGTCCTCCGCACCGCACGCGCCGACCTCGCCGGCGCCACCCCGTCGATGAAGCAGCTGGCCGAGTCCGGCCACCGCGCCTACACCCGGATGAGCGCCCGCTCCGGCGCCCGCCGCGAGTCCGTCTCCCCGGTGAAGATCTCCTCACGGCCCGTCATGCGCCTGCACCCGGGTGCGCCGGGGTGGGTGCGCCAGCTCCAGCAGATCGAGTCCCTGGGCGGGCGCGTCGAGGTGTTCTAGCCGTGTTCTAGCGCGGCCTGAGACACGAAGAACCCCCAGACACGGTGTCTGGGGGTTCGCCTCTGCGTCCGGTGCTATTCGCCCTCGCGGCGGCGGCCCATGTACATGTAGGCGCCACCGGCCAGGAGCAGCAGGAGGCCGAGGGTGATAACGGTGGTCATCGGCGTACCGGTCTCCGCCAGATCGCCGTCGCGGCTGGAGGACTTGGTGGTCTCGTCCGAATCGTCCTTGGAGGAGCCGGACTTCTTGTTGCTCACCGTGCGCTTCACCACGGACTGCTTCTGCTCCACGCTGGTGGTGCGCCCGGTGGACACGCCGCCGGTAAGGTTCGCGCGGGAGTAGCTGGTGCTCTCCGTGGACGTACCGGTGGTGGAAGTGGCGGTGGACTTGGTGCCCGTCGTCTTGCTGCGGGCCTTGCCGCCACCCAGCGCGCCGGCTGCGGCGCCCACCGGGCCGAGGATGCCGGCCAGCAGCGGCTTCACCTCATCCATGACCTCCAGGATCTCTTTCGGCTTGGACTTGGTGGAGGTGGTGCTCCCCTTCTTCTTCAGCACGATCTCGCCGGAGTTGTTCTCGCGGCTGAACACGAGCTCCTTGTTGCTGTAGCCGTCCGGGACCTCATCCAGGGTGATGCGCACGTAGCGCTCGTCGCCGGACGGGATCACCACGTCGGCCACGCCGTTGGCATTGGTGACGCCGAGGATCGACTCGCCCGACACCAGGACGGCGCTCTCTACCGGGTTGTCGTCCTCGTCCACGACGGTGATGCGCGCGTTCTTCTCCGGGTACTTGCCGTCAGCAGAGTTGGAGTCCTTCTTCAGGACGATTTCATCCCCATCCATGTCGCGGTCGACGGTGAAGTAGGAGTTCTTGTAGCCCTTCGGGACGTCGTCTTCCTCCAACCGAACGCGGACGCTCTTCTTACCGGCGGGAATCGTGACAGTGAACTCGCCGTCTTTGTTCGTACGCCCGGCATCGTCGCCGTTGCGGTCCTCCAGATGCACGCGCTTCACCGGCTTGTCGTCCTCGTCCAGCAGCGTGAGCTTCACCTTCGCCGCCTCGAGGTCGGCCCCGGTCGTCGTGGTCGTGGTCACCGGGGCGGTCTTCGAGGTGGTGTCAGTCGCGGTCCCATCTGCCTCGCCCGCGTTGAACTGCACGCGCAGCGAGGTCTCGCCCGCAGCGACAGGGAACAGCTCGTCACCAGCCGCGACCTTCACGTCGCCCATGCCCTCGGGCAGCGACAGGCGCGCCTGGCCCTCGCGGTCAGTCTTGGCGTAGATCGAGGGGTCCTCGTCCACAATCACTTCGTAGTCACCGACCGCGTGCGCGTTCTCGTCCATCACGGTCACCAGCACGTCGCGCGCCTCGGCCGCGGTGGGCGCCGGGGCTTCAGTGCTTACCGACGAGCTCGGCTCCGACACTTCTGCCACCTCCGTAGGCACGGCCGGGGCCGGCGCCGGAGCAGGCTCCTTCGCGCTCGGGGATGCCTGCTCGGCGGCCTTCACGGTCGGCTCCGTCGGGACACCGGTAGCGACGCGGGGCGTCGCCGGCTCTGCGGACGGCTTCTGCGGCTCCGTCACCGGCTTGTACCAGGCGCCGGCGCGCAGGCTGGCCAGGTTGAGGAAGTTGTCCGTGACGCGGGTGCCCTCGGTGGTCGCGGCGATGAGCAGCGGCTTGGTTGCCGCGTCCTTCACCTCGACGGTGGAGGCCTTGTCGTCCGCGAAGACCAGGTTGCCGGCGCGGTTGGTGTAGGCGTAGTTCAGGTCGCCCACCTTGGCAGCGTCGACGCCCTTCGCCACGGCGAGCGGCTCGGCGCTGACGGTGGCCTCGCGCACGTCGAGCGTCCACAGGAAGGGGACCTCCTTCTTCGTCTTGGGGTCCTTGCCCGTAGACACGGCGTAGAGGGTGTTGGCATCTGCGTCGCCCCCGAGGGAGCCCCACGCGTGCGGTGCTTTCGCGTCGGTCTCGCCGCGCTGCTCCAGTGCGTGGAAATCAAAGGTGAGGGCGCCTTCGTGGGGGCTGCCTGCCGCATCCTGTGAGAGGTCCAGGGTGTGGATGGCGTCGCCGGTGTTGAGCACGAGGTCACCGGCGCGGGTGAAGGCGGCGGAGGTGATGGTGGGGGTCGACGTGGCGTCGTCAAGCGCCAAAGGCCCCATGTCGAGCACCTCACCGGTGACGGGGTGGATACGCAGGAGGTGGTTGGCCGGCTTGCCCTGCTCGGCTTTCGACACCGCGTAAACCCGGTCATTGAACGGGTTGAGTGCGAGTGCGGTGTAGGCCCAGCCGCCGGAGGTGAAGTGCGCCTGGTAGGAGCCCGTGCCGGCAGGTGCTTCCTGCACGGAGGGGAGCGCCTCGTTCGCCTTCGAGGCGAGGTCTGCCAGACCCGCAGCGAGCGACGGGTCCTGCGCACTCGCGACGGGCGTGAGGGCAACCGTGCCCGCGACCGCTGCCGCGAGCGCGACGCAGCTCAGTTTGCCGGTGTGCTTCTTCAAAATCATGTGGTACCTCTCAGCGTTATTGCGGGCGCACTCAGCCCAAAAACCATTACTAATGTATCCGTGTTGGCAGGCGTTCTCAATACGCAGCGCCGCTCAGTTTCTTAGCTGTATATAAGCGTAAAGCCCGCCGCGTTTCCGCGACGGGCTTTCGCCTCAGTGGTGCCTGGCGTTAGGCGTTGACCTTGGTCGGCTCAGCGGCCGTGGTGAGGGTCTTCTCTTCCTTCTTGGAGGAGGAGCCCTTCGCGTCACCCGTGCTGCTGCCCATCTCTCCGCCGGACTGGCAGGAGGCGTAGGTCAGGCCGAGCGCGAGCGCGCCCAGGCCGATGATGCCTGCCGCGAGGACGCCCGCCGGGACGGCCGGGTCGATCTGCGCCAGCTGGCGGGAGATCTCGTTCATCCACTCCGGGCGCTGGATGTTCAGGCTCGGCATGGCCTGGTTGAACTGCGCCGCTGCTGCGTTGAACTCGTCCTCGAACAGGACCGCCGCACCGCCCATGGCCGCGATCAGGATGCCGATCGGGATCAGCCAGGTGGCCGGGTTGGAGACCGAGGAGGTGTCCGCCAGGCACTTGCCCAGCGAGCTGCCCTTCGGCTCGGGTGCCGGGGTGGTCGTCTCGGTGTACTCGATCGGGCGGTCGAGGAGTCGGACGTCAACGTCCATCTTCTCCTCGTCGCCGGTGATCTCGAACTCCTTCGACTCCAGCGCAGCGCCGATGCCGTTCTCGTTCTTGTCCGGGTCCAGCGGCTCCGCGAGGATCACGCCACCCGGGTTGCGCATCTGCAGCGTGTACTTGCCAGCAGGCGCGGCGGCGAAGTTGAACGTGCCGTCACTGTCGCTGGTGGTCTTCACGTCCGGCAGGCCGTCGAGGGAGTGCAGCGTGATGTCCATGCCACCGAAGTTGGTGTCCTTGGCATCGCGCTTGCCATCCTCGTTCATGTCAACCCAAATGTTGCCATCAACGTTGGTCACGGCCGGCAGTGCTGCGCCTTCCTCGACCACAATGTGGGCGTTGCCCTCCACGTTCTCCTTCGGCGTGATCACCAGGAGACCGGAGACGTCCTCGCCGTAGTCCGGCTCGCCGTCGACAGGCTTCGCGCGCTTCGGCGGCTCGGGGGCCTGGCCCGCGGCTTCTGCCGCGTTGTGGTGGCGCTTGCCCTTGGCCAGCGGAGGCAGCACGCCCTTGAACACGACGCGCTCGCCCGGCATCAGGGTGCCGTTGAAGCCCTTCGGCGGGATGATCTCCATCGGCGTGCCCTTGCCCGGGTGCTTCGGGTCGAAGCTCTCCTCATCGCCTTCGTAGATGGTGTCGTTCACGGTCACGTTTTCCATACGGATGGAACCGGTGTTGACCACCTCGTAGGTGAAGTAGAGATCTTCGTCCGCGGCCATGTGGACCGGGTCATCCGCGTTAGTAGCAAAGCGGGCGTTGACCTTCTTCTGCATGTTCATGTCCATGAACTTCACGTAAGCCTCGTTCGGCGTGGAGGCGACCATCTTGTCCTGGTCGTCCTTACCGCGCGCGACCGCGATGTTGGCAAACGCGCCCTTCTCCACCGGCGGTGCCATGACCGCGGAGAACACCTTGTACTCGCCCGGCTTCAGGGTGCCGTCCCAGCCCTTCGGTGCCTTGATGGCACCCTGCGCGAACGGGTCCTCGATCTCAATGTCGTGGACCGTCACGTCGGACTCGTTGGTGACGATGAAGCCGTAGATAAGGTCCTCGTCGTTGGGCAGGCCCGGAGCGTCGTCAGGCGTGTTGGCGTCGTAGCCGCGCACGCGCTTCTCCAGCTTCAGTACCTTCTTGGTCAGGTTGACCGTCGGCAGCTCGACGTCCTTGCCCGGGCGGACCGGGATGTACATCGGGTCGACCTTCTGCACGCCCTCCGGCGTGAAGATTTCCACGATGGCGTCGCCCGGCACCACATCCGTGGTGTAGTTGCCGTTCTTGTCCACCGGAACTTCCTTGGTGTCGCCGTGGGAGTCGGTGACTGTGACCAGCACGCCGTCGATCGGCTTGCCGTCGCCGTCGACAACCTGGCCCTTGATCTCAGAGCGCGGTGCCTTGACGTTGACAATGCCCTGGTGCGCCGGCTTGTCGTCGGTGACCTTGACCGTCTTCGGCCAATCCTTCGGCTTGGTCCAGCCCTCCGGCAGCTCGAGGTCAACCTCGTAGTCGCCGGCCGGCAGCTTGTCGGTGGTGAAGTGGCCGTCCTTGTCCACGGTCACCGCCGGGAAGGTCTCGGTCGGGTTGCCGTCGGCATCCGTGCCCTTGCCCTTCACAATGACCTTGGCACCCGGGATCTGCTCGTTCAGGTCATCAACGAGCCAGCCGTTGATGGTGCCGGGCTCGCCCTTGTCCACCTTGATCGGTTTCTTGGTCGTCGGGGTGATGATGCGCGGCACCGTCACCTTCTCGCCGTCCTTGACCGTCACCTCGGTGTAGCGCGGGGTGCGGTGGCCGTCGGCGGGATCCACAACGACAACGTAGTCGCCCGGCTCCAGGTCGTCCGACGTGAAGTCACCGGTCGTGGGGTCAATCTCCAGCTCCGAGGTGGAACCGTCCGGGTGACGGACCGTGGCCGTGGTGCCCGGGACGGGCTTGCCCTCCTGGTCACGCACGCCGCCCTCGAAGTTACCCGTGTTGTTCGGGTGATCGCTCGGCTTGGAGTCGAGCACGACGTTGAAGGAGTGACCGTCGGCGTCGGTAACGTCCCACTTCAGGCCGCTCTTGGCCACGTAGTTGCCGTCGTCCTTGGACACGGTCGCGGTGTAGGCGCCCAGGGCAGCCTCACCGGAGAACTCGCCCTTCTCGTTGGTGACAAACACCACGAACTTCTCCGGGTCGTTGTCATCAACCATCTCCACGACAGCGCCCTCGATCGGGTCGCCGGCCGTGTTGGTGACCTTGCCGGACACCTTGGCGTCCTGGGCGGCGACCTTCGCCATCTCGATCGCCTGGACCGAGCTGGTCTTGCCAACGTTGACGGTCACGCTCGGCGCGCTGGTCGGGCGGTACCCGTTCGCGCTCGCCTTCGCCCTGTAGTTACCGGCCGGCACGTCAGCCGCGGTGTAGTCGCCGTTGGCGTCAACCGTTGCCGGGATGACGTCGCCGGTGTCCACGTTCTCCAGCACGACAGCGACCTCGCCGTCAATTGCGTTGCCGTCGGTGTCACGCACGGAGCCCTTGACGGTACCCGTCTGCGGGGCGTCCGGCGTCTTCTCCAGCTGGAAGTCCTTCTGTACGTTCGCGCTCGGCGTGACGTCCACTACCTGCGCCTCGGGCGAGTCGTAGTTCGCCGCACGGACCTCGATGCGGTACTGGCCAACAGACAGGTCGCCGCGCGAGTAATTACCGTCCTTGTCGGTGGTGGATTCGTAGCTTGCGCCGTTCTCAACGTTTGTGATGGTCACGGTCGCGCCCTCAATCGGCGCGTTCTTCGCGCCCGTGACCACGCCGTGCACGGAGCCGATTGTCGACGTCAACGTGATGTCCTTAGTGACCTTCCCGTTCGCCGGGACGTCCACCACGATGTTGGAGACCTTCTTGTAGGTCTTCGGTGCGTCGACGCTGAGTGTCCACTGACCTGCAGGAACACCATCGAAGTTGAAGGAGCCGTTCTTTGCGGTTGCCGCGTTGCGCTCTTCATCGCCGCGGGTCAGCATCAGACTGATGTTTTCCAGCGGCTGACCAGTGGAGTCCTTCACGGAGCCATCGACCGAACCAGGATTACGCTGCACCTCGATCTCAACCGGGTCGGTGTGGGTACCGGCGACAACGGTGAAGGCAGTCTTGCCTTCCTTGTATTCGTCGGTGCCCGCAACAACCGCGGTGTAGTCGCCCGGCGTCACGGAGTCCATGGAGAACAGGCCATCGCTATCGGCCTTGACGGTGTCGACGGTCTGCCCGCCGCGTTGGATCACAACGTCCACATCCTCGATCGGCTTGCCGCTGTCATCCTTCACGAAGCCATTGACGGTGTCCGTCGCACGGTTCACCGTCAGGGCGACGTCGGTCTTCACACCTGGGTTAACTTCGAAGCCCCTGACGTAACCGCCGTGCTCATCAGTCTTTGCAACGGTCGCCTCGTGCGGGCCCGGGTTCAACTTGTCCGTGGTGAACTTGCCGTCCGCGTCGGTGGTGTAGGTGTCAGCGCCGTCAATAGTGACGGTTGCGCCTTCAACCGGTGCACCGGTTTCGTCCACTACAGTGCCCTCGGCCCAGCCGTTGGTGCGCTTGACCTGGACATCAGCAACTTCAGTGTTCGCAGGGGTAATGGTCGCGTCCACGGAGTTTGCCTCGTGAGCGGTACCCGCCTCCACGGTAACCGTGTACGAGCCAGCCTTCTGCTCGTTGAACTGGTACTTGCCGTTGGCGTCCGTCTGTGCGGTGGCCACCTCGTTGCCGTCGGCGTCCTTGAGGATCACCTTAGCGTCGTTGACAGATTCGCCAGCATCGTTGGTGACTACACCCTCGAGGTTGCCCGGCGCCCGGGTGAGCTGAATGTCTGCGGTCGACGGACGGTTGGGGCGCACCGTGACTTCCTTGGGTTCGCCGCTGCGTGCGTTGGTAGGCACCACCGAAACGCTGAACTCACCTGCGGGAACGCTTGCGAACTTGTAGGTACCGTCCTGGCCAGTCGTGGTCGAGGTCTTGAATTCGGCGTCAGGCGCGTCCTTGGCGCGACGCTCACCGTCGATGACAACGGTTGCTCCCGTGACCGCGTTACCCGCGTCATCGGTGATCGTGCCGGTAACGGACCCGGGCTGCGGTGCCACGCTGATCTTCCAGGTGACGTTGGCGTCCTCCACCAGGTCGGGCAGATTGTTGTCCTTGACGTTTACATAGTCCTCGCCTGGGACAACGGCGACAGAGTAGCCGACTCCGGGGGCCTGGTTCGGGAAATCAACATTGCCATTCGCGTCTGCCGGCTTGCGCTCGAGCTCCCGGCCGTCGCGAGAAAGGATTACCTCGGCATTTTCCACGGGTTCGCCGAGGTCATTGAGCACGGTGACCGTGTACCCCGGGTTAAACCGCTCAACCGTGATCGTGGGCGTAGCCGTCTTGTTCGGTTCTACATTCACCTTTTCTTCGGTGTACGGCTTCGTCAGTTTCGTCTTACCGACCTGGATCTTGTACTGACCCGGCTTCTGATCCTTGAGCTCGAACTCGCCGTTTACCACCGATACGGGGACTCTCGTTCCATCCGGTCGCGTCACAGTGACGTTATCCGGGGAGACGGGGTTACCGGCGTCGTCGACAATCTTGCCCACAATGGAGCCGTTTGCTCGGGTCACCGTGATGTCATCTGCCGTGATGGTTTCATTCGGCTTCACGGTCACGGTGACGCCGGTGGAGTTTCCAGCGAAGTTGTCGCCGTCTTTGACGGTCACGGTCTTCTTGCCAGGGACAACGCCGGGGATGGTGTACTTGCCGTCGGCGTCCGTCGTGGCCTTCTTGCCGCCCGCGGAAACCTCGGCGCCTTCAACTGGGTTACCCGCGTCATCAACGACCGTGCCGGTGATGGTGCCAGGCAGGGAAACCACGCTGAGGTTCAAATCAAGAGTCTTGCCCGGGCCTGCGTACTCCGGGCCGACGGTAATACCTTTGTAGGTATTGGTCCCCGCGATCGAGGCCGTGTAGTCGCCGTGTTTCAGATCCGGCAACTCGTAGAAACCCCGTGCATCGGTCTCCGTCGTGAAAGTTTCGCCGTTACCTTCGACAGTCACCTCGACGCCGCGAAGGGGAAGGCCGTCCAAATTGACCTGACCACCAATCGTTGTTGGCTTGTACGGAATAGTCGCATTGACGTTCTTTCCGCCGCCTGCGGGAACGGTCAGGTGTCCCCTACCCGTGCTCTTCGTGGACTCGGTTGCTTCGAACTCAATGTCATAATCTCCCGCGTCCAGGCCAGAGAGATTGAAGGTACCGTCCGCACCAGTACTGGTGCGCTTCACAACGTCAGCACCCCGGTAAAGCACGACTGGGATGTCAGAGGCAGTTTCGTTGGTTCCTTCGTATTTTGCGGTGCCGGAGACGGACCCCTTGTTCCGCGAGACCTCAATGTTTGCCTCGGCATCCTGGTTCGGGCTCACTACAGCGCCGGTACCGCCCTCCCCGTTCTTCGCCGTCTTTTCGACGCGTACGTCGTATTTACCCGGAGTTACGTCGCCGAAGGTGTAGTTACCATCAGCGTCTGTAGACGTGACTTTCTCTTCCTGACCAGCACCGGCAAGGCGTACCGTCGCATTGTCGACGGCTTCCCCAGCCTCATTGGTGACTCGGCCAGACACCGAGCCCTTACGCAGTTCGACCTGAATCTCTCCGGCGTTCGTCGGCTTACCGACGTTCACGGTGACCGTCTTCGTAGCCGCTTCGGTCTTCTCAGTTTGACCGACCTCAAGCGTGTACTCGCCGCTCGCAGTGTCGAGATCGGTGATTCCCGACAGCGTGAACAGGCCGTCGCTGCCAGTGGTGTCTTCATGGTTGGTCCCGCGAAGCTTCACTGTCGCATCCTTAACAGTGTTTCCGTTTTCATCGACGACCTTGCCGCGAATCGTGGCGGCATTCGCCTTGATGGTCAGGTCACGCGTTACGCTCGCGTTGTGCCCAAGGTTGAATGGGCCCTTCTTTTCGCCGTAAAACCCGTCAACCTGCGGGGAAACCTTCACGGAGTACTCGCCCACCGGCACGTCATTGAACTCGTAATCAAACTTCCCGCGACCAACTTTCTGCGGCTGACCGACCGGGTTACCGTCCTGGTCCAGGAGCTCGACCTTTGCGGTATCGGTAAAGCTCGTCGGCGCCGTCACCGTACCCGAAACGGTGCCGGTCTTCGCGTTGACGGTGAATTCCCGAGTCGGGGACTCCCCAGCGCTCACGGAGATGTTCTGGGCCGCAGATTCCTCGGTTGTTTCGGTCGCACCGATCTTTACCTCATACGAGCCTGCAGCGAGGTCGTCGATGGAGAATTTGCCATCCTGAACAGTGCCCTTTTGCTCACCATTGACAAGCACAGGCGCGCCGTCGGCAGGTGCACCCTTGACAACGCCGTTAATCACAGCTCGTTGAGGCTCTGTCACATGCTTAACATAATTGTTCAGTCGCTTAAGCTCCGGACCGCCTAAGCCCGGGCCGAATATGTTTAGCCTAACGTTTGAACCGCCACCGCTCTTCGGGATCGTCAACTCCCTCGGAAATTCAAGCCGCAACCCGTTGCCGTAACCTTCGGCGCCATATTCCTCGTCTTGCGTGGCGGTCGCCTTCACCTTGAACACGCGATCTTGGCCGTCGCCTAGGACGCGATATTCGCCTGCGCGAGCCTCATCAACCCAGACGTAGTATTCCCCCTCCTCAAAGGCGCGACTCTGTTGCTCTGGCCCGTAGTAATCCCTTTTGTATTCGTCCCTTTTTAGTTCTAACGGGCCGTAAAGCTCAACGCCGTGCAAACGGATTTCTTTATCGTCCCTTCCAAGTATCTCAACTCGATACCCGGTCTGCCCATTTTGAGAAAGCTCACGCAATACTTCTGGGGCCTGAGCCCAATTCTCTCCGTAATTTGTGAGAGGGTCCGCATTTTCGAAAGACGCAGAGGTGTTTCCCGCGACCCCTTTAGTTTGCGTTTTGTTCAATTCCTTCAAAGGATCTACGAGATCGGGCACGTCAGCGTCAGTCCACTGCGCCGAAGCCGTCGGCAACAGGCTGTCTCCCGCGGGGGTCGGGATCGCCGGGACGGCCATGCCGCCGATGGCAAGCGAAAGGGCCGTCGCCGAGGCAACGACGGTCCTTTTCATTCCGGAAAACAGCCCGCGTGCAGGCTTATTGTTTCCGCGCATAGTTCTCTCCAATACGTGAGTAAGTACTTGAGGCCTTTACGAGAGCTGGGAAAACTCTCCATTTAATCTCTATTGACAATAATGCCGTAGACAGGCGTATGCCAACTTTTACGCCTAAGGATACACTTAAGATTCACTCATGCAATATTTACTGAGTCTTGACCTGCATAAGTGCGTGCCCTCGCCCTTTAACACCCCGCGTTTCCACCCGCCTGACCGGGTAGAAGAAAACCCCGCCGGAGCGGGGTTTGTGCTGTGCGCCCGGAGGGATTCGAACCCCCAACCTTCTGATCCGTAGTCAGATGCTCTATCCGTTGAGCTACGGGCGCGTCCTGTCAGATTCTCTCTGACAACGAAGAGATACGTTACACCGTTGCTCGCAAAGCGCCAAAACGCCAGGTGAATGGGGGAGTTGATGGAACGTGAGGGGCGGTGGGGCGTCGATAAGCAATAGCCCCCGAATGTATGTAGAAGGTCGACGCGAATGTACGGAACGCTATACGCGCAGGCAGTAAGGTGCTAGAAATATTAAGGTACTTGCAACTCTGTCCAACTCTTGCCAGCTCAGGGCACGCACGTGCCCACCCAACCGTAAAGGAACCTCCATGGCCCACACTCCGCGCCGCCGCGCGCTCGTCGCCGCGAGCGCCCTGTCCCTCGCGCTGACCGCGCCATCCATCGTCGTGCCGAACGGCTACGCGCAGGACACCACGACCACCGAAACGACTGCGACCTCCGCCACGAGCGTTCCGGACAGCGCCGTGGATTGGGAGAAGGAATACGACGCGAACTTTGCCGGCAATGAGCCCGCGACCGTCGAGGGCCTTGTGCTGCCGGAGGGCTCGACAATCGAGGCCGCGGCAGCGACACTGTTCAACTGGAAGCTGGCTGCAAACGAGGACGGCTCCGTTGAACTGACCCGCCCGCAGAGCGACGTCGCGTTCAGGGACGGACTGCAGAGCATCCCCGCGAAGGTGACGCTGCCGGGCGAGGAACAGCGGAACGTGACGCTCAAGGTCAACGTGTCCAAGAACGATGCGGCGTGGGTGGCGGACCTGCCGGACTTGGGCAGCCCCTACGACGTGGACTTTGAGGGCAAACTTTCCAAGACCGTCGACGAGATCACACTGCCCGAGGGCGTGACCGTGAAGAAGGGTACGGGCAAGCCGTTGTGGGGCGTGTCCACCAAGGACGGAAAGGTCCTGATCACCGCGCCGAGCAACTTCGTTGCGGGCACGCAAGACCTGCCGGTCGAGTTCTCCGACGGCACCACTACCGTGAAGCGCACGCTGAAGATCAACGCGTCCAACCCGCAGACCTCGAGTGGCGAGGTCGCCGGCATCGCCGGTGATGTGCTTGGCAAGATCCTCGGCGGCATCGTTGGCGGCGCAACCGGTGGCGGGCTGCTCGGCGGCCTGACCGGTGGCGGCTCGGGTTCTGGCACGGGCTCCGGCTCTGGCTCCGGGGACGGCAAGGGCGGCGGTGTGAACATCAACATCGCGTCCAACAACGGCAACCCGAGCGTGGTCATCACGGACAACGCGAAGGCCGAGATCAAGGACAACCTGTCCAACAACGGCAACCCGGTGATCACGGACAACGCCAAGGCCGAGATCAAGGACAACCTGTCCAACAACGGCAACCCGGTGATCACGGACAACGCCAAGGCCGAGATCAAGGACAACCTGTCCAACAACGGCAACCCGGTGATCACGGACAACGCCAAGGCCACCGTGGTGATCACGGACAACGCCAACCCGCACGACAACCTGTCTAACAACGGCAACCCGGACGTCAAGATCTCCGACAACGCCAAGGCGGACATCAAGGACAACGCCAAGGCGACCGTAGTGATCACGGACAACGCCAACCCGCACGACAACCTGTCCAACAACGGCAACCCGGACGTGAAAATCTCCGACAACGCCAAGGCGGACATCAAGGACAACGCCAAGGCGACCGTGGTGATCACGGACAACGCCAACCCGCACGACAACCTGTCCAACAACGGCAACCCGGATGTGAAGATCTCCGACAATGCCAAGGCAACCGTCGACGTCAAGGTCACCGACAACGCCAACAACAACGGCAACCCGGACGTGAAAATCTCCGACAATGCCAAGGCCACCGTCGACGTCAAGGTCACAGACAACGCCAAGGCAGAGATCAAGGACAACGCCAACAACAACGGCAACCCAGACGTGAAGATTTCCGACAACGCCAAGGCGGATGTGAAGGTCACCGACAATGCCAAGGCGGACGTCAATGTCACGGACAACGGCAACCCCGATGTGAAGGTCACGGACAACGGCAAGGTGGACGGCATTCCGGCGTCTTCCGGCGGCGGCTCCTCCGCGTTCGGCCAGGAGGGCGAGGGCCCGGAGGTTGGCGCAAACGTGGGCGTCGAGGGCGGCTCCTCCGACCCGCGCTGCGCGGCGACCCTCGCCGGCCTGGCGGTGCCGATCCTGGCGATCATCCCGCTCGCGCTGGCAACCCAACTGACGGTGCCCGGCCTCGAGTCCGTCGGCGCCCAGCTGACCCGCACGCTCAATGACGCCGCACGTAACTTCGGCGTCCAGCCCGAGGCGCTCACCGCCGCCGGCGCTGGCGTGATCGGCCTGGCTACCGCCGTCCTCGCCATCGTCGGCGCACGCACCTGCGTCCCGAGCGTCCGCGATGTGGACATCACCGTCGGTTCCTCCGGCTCCGGCGAAACCCCGTCCACGACCTCCACGGTCGCACCGGTGGTGAAGACCGACTAGGAGCGGAAAGCACGAAACCCCAGCTCTCTGAGCTGGGGTTTTTCTTGGTGCGCCCGGAGGGATTCGAACCCCCAACCTTCTGATCCGTAGTCAGATGCTCTATCCGTTGAGCTACGGGCGCGGTGGCGGAGACGACAGGATTTGAACCTGCGGCCCTCCGCAAAGAGGGCAACTCCTTAGCAGGGAGCCCCATTCGGCCGCTCTGGCACGTCTCCAGGCCTTTGCCCATCCTACCCACACGCAGCCACACAACCAAATGCGCTGCCTAACCGCGCCGCCAATCCGTATAGTGGTGCGCATGAAACTCAACTCGGACCTTCTCGCCGGCGTCGCCACCCGCGGTGACCTCGGCCCCGCCGCCGCCAACCGCTCCGACTGGATCGTCTGGGCCATCACGGACATCGACGCCGTTTCGGAACAGATGCTTATCGACGCCCCCTTGTTCCTCTCCCCCAAACACGCCACCCCCGAGCGCCTCTCCACCTCCACCGTCCTCCTCGGCGTCCCGCTCGGTGAAATCGCGGGCGCGGAACTTGCGGACGTGGACCCGCGCCACCCGGGCGACGCCTCCGTTGCCCCCTCTGCCGCGCTCTCGCTGAAGGATGTCGCCGTCATCGCCGGTGCGGACCGCGCGACCGTAAAGCGCGCGAAAGACTTGCTCGGCGCGGACCGAATCCAGTTCCACACCACCCCGGAGCTTTTCCCGGAGACCTAGACCCAAAACGGGTATCCCACGACACACTTCCAGCTACGCTGTGGGGCATGACTCAACTTCCTCGCCCCGACATCGACGCTGACGGCCTGCTCGAGTACTCGGTCGTCTTCACCGACCGCTCCCTGAACCACATGTCGCAGAAGTTCATCTCCGCTACGCAGGAGATGCTCACGCTGCTGACCTCCACCTACGGCGCCGACTCCGCCGCGCTCGTCCCGGGCGGCGGCACCGCCGCGATGGAGGCGGTGGCGCGACAACTGTTCACGGGCAAGAAGGTGCTCATCCTGCGCTCCGGCCTCTTTACGTACCGCTGGAGCCAGATCATCGAGTCCGGCCAGATCACGGACCCGGGCTCCGTCCGCGTGCTCAACGCGCAGTCGACCAGCCAGGAGCCGCAGCCCTCATTCGCGCCGCCGGCGCTGGAGGAGGTGCGGGGCATCGTCGAGAAGCACCAGCCCGACGTCATCGTGACCGCCCACACCGAGACCGCGGCGGGGCTGACCCTGCCGGACGACTACATCGCGGGCCTGGGCGAGATTGCCAAGGACAACGGCGCGCTGTTCGTGCTGGACTGCATCGCGGCGGGCGCAGACTTCCCCAACATGGAGACCCAGGGCATCGACGTGCTGGTTTCCGCGCCGCAGAAGTCGTGGTCGGGCTCACCCGCCACCGGCTACGTCCTGCTCTCCCCGAAGGGCCGCGAGGCGGTGCTGGCCAGCGAGTCGACCTCGTTCACCCTGGATCTGAAGAAGTGGCTGGGCATTTTCGACGGCTATCGCGACGGCAAGGCCGGCTACCATTCCACCCTGCCCACGGACACGATCCTGCACAACCTGGAGATCATGCGCGAATCCGCCAAGGTGGGACTGGGCGTGCTCGCGCAGAATCAGGAGACGCTGGGTCGACTCGTCCGCGAGGCCGCCTACGAGCGCGGTTTCCGCTCCGTGGCCGCGGACGGCTTCGAGTCCAACGGCGTGGTCGTGCTCTACGCGCAGAACCCGGAGCAGCAATCCGGCGCCGCGTTTAAGCCCAAGGGCCTGCAGATTGCGTCCGGCGTGCCGCTGCAGATTGGCGAAGGCGACGGCTTCTCCACCTTCCGCATCGGCCTCTTCGGCCTGGACAAGTGGGAGGACCCGCAGGCGGCGGCCCAGCGCTTCATCGACGTGCTGGACGCCCTGTAAAACATTTGGCGGAGACGAGGGGATTTGAACCCCTGGAGGTGTGACCCTCGCCGGTTTTCAAGACCGGTGCATTCGGCCGCTCTGCCACGTCTCCAACGGGTGAAAAGCTTACAGTATGGCCCCACCGACTCCGTTATCCTGGGTGGGCATGAAAGCAATCGCACTCACTGACCCCGACAATCCCCGCTCCCTCGCTCTTGCCGACGCGCCCGAGCCCGCACTTGATCACGGCTGCGTGCTCGTCCGCGTCACCGCCGCCGGCGTCAACCGCGCCGACCTTGTCCAGGCGCAGGGCAACTACCCGCCGCCGAAGGGCGAACCGGACACCATCGGCCTGGAGTGCGCCGGCGTGATCGTGGACCCCGGCACCACCGGCCGCACGAAGGGCGAGGAGGTCGGCTGCCTGCTGGCTGGGGGTGGCTACGCCGAGTACGTAGCGGTCCCTGAGGGCCAGCTCACGCCCAGACCATCCAACCTGAGCCTGGTGGAGACCGCCGCCGTGGTGGAGGCCGCCTGCACCGTGTGGTCCAACCTGGGCATGGTCGCCGGCCTGCAAGCGGGCGACAAGGTGCTCATCCACGGCGGCGCCGGCGGCATCGGCTCCTTTGCCATCCAGCTGTGCAAGGCGCTGGGCGCGGAGGTCGCCGTCACGGCGGGCAGCGACGAGAAGCTCGCCTACTGCCGCGAGCTGGGCGCCGACATCTGCATCAACTACCGCACGCAGCGCTTCGAGGAGGAGCTCAAGGGTTGGGCCGACATCATCCTGGACGTGGTGGGCGGCGAGTACCTGGAGGCGAACATCAAGTCGCTGGCCGTGGACGGCCGACTCGTCGTCATCGCACTGCAGGGAGGCGCGAAGGGCACGCTGTCGCTGGGCCGGATGATGCCGCGGCGCCAGTCGGTGCACGCCACCACCCTGCGCGCCCGGCCGCGCCCGATGAAGGCACGGATTGTGGAAGACACCGTAAAGCACGTGTGGCCGCTCATCGAGTCCGGCCAGATCGCCCCCAACGTGACCAAGACGTTTCCGCTTGCCCGCGCCGCCGCCGCGCACGAGTACCTCGATTCCGGCGCTCACACCGGAAAGGTCGTGCTCACGGTGGGTGAGTAACTTTTCGGCGAAAAGTTACGCCAGCGACGCGACGGTGCGGATGAGCTGCTCGATGTCGGTCTCAGTGTTGAAGGGCGCGAGTCCGACGGTGACGGCACCGCCCATCTCGGCGACGCCCATGTCGCTGATAAGCTGGCTCGGCCGCGCCAAGGTGGAGACGATACCGTGGGCGAAGAGACGCTGGTGCACCATTGTCGACGGCACGCCCCGCACCCCAAACATCAGCCGGGGAATGCGCTCAATCGCCGCATCCTCCGCCGCCTCGCCCGAGACGCCGACGATGTGGACCGCGGGCAGCGTCCCCAGGAACGTGTCCAGGTCATCGCGCAGCCGTTTGAAGTAGGTGGCGGTCTCCCCCATCGAGTGCGTGAGCCGGTTGCGGCGGGTCGGGCGGCCCTGCGCGCCCTCCACGAGGGAGGCGTAGTGCTCCACCACCGCGGGCACGCCGCCGGCGAGCCCCGTGGACACCCGCATGTCCAGCGCGGACGCGTCGAGGCGGCCGAACATGGCCTCGTCGCGGAAGACCAGGGCGCCCAGCTGCGGCCCGCCGAGCTCGGCGAGGTCGATCGCCAGGATGTCCGCACCCCACGCGTCGAAGGTGATCGGTTTGTAGGGGGCGTACGCGGAGACGTCGACAAGCACCCAAGCCCTCGAGCGCTCCCGCACCCGCTCGACGACGTCGCCGACGCCGATGATGGTGCCCAGCTCCGCGTGCGCCGCGGGGACGGAGACGAGGCGGGTCGCGCCGTCCACCAGGTCGCCGAACTGCCAGGCGGGCAGGTCGCCCGTGGCAAGGTCTGCCTGCGCGTACTTCGTGGGGGCGTCAATGCGGGCCAGGGCTCCGGTGAGCTCGGGGCGGTCCACCCCGTTGAGCACCAGGGAGGAATCGCGGCGGAACAGCGGCTTCAGCGCCACCGCCAGCGACGCGTAGAGCGCGGGCAGGCTCGGGCCGAGCACCACGCGCCCGGGGGCAGCGCCGACCAGGTCCGCCACCGCGGAACGCGCCTGCTGCACGTACGACTCGCCCTCCGGGCGGCCCAGCTGCTCGCGCGAGTGGGTGCCCGCCCCCGGCTCCGGCAGGGCCACTGACGCGGAGAGGCGGAACGAGCGCGACACCGCCGCGGAAACACGCTCCGGGATTTGGGGCGCGTCGTGGGCGTTGAGGTACGTCCATCCGTCGCCAAGCGAGGTGTACAGACCACGAATACTGGCGACATCGAACGCCATGCCACACCCCTTACTTCGCTCCAGTGGTTGAGATCGGAACCAATTATGCCCGTTCCACCCCTACCGCGCACACTGCCTGCTCCGGGGCAAAATCCTGCAAAGCGCGCTCTTAACGCTAGGGTGAGTAAGGTGCAGGACTTTGAACAACTCCGCGCGGACGTCACGCGCATGACCAGCGACGCAGACCACGAAACCCCGCCGTCCAAGTCCAAGACGATGGGGATGTCCTTCCGCGACCTCGTGCGCGGCTGGAGCCAATACGAGCTCTGGCTGCAGCTCGGGTGGCAGGACATCAAGCAGCGGTACCGACGCTCCACGCTCGGCCCGCTATGGATCACCATCGCCACCGGCGTCATGGCGCTCGCCCTCGGCCTGCTGTACTCCATGCTGTTTCAAATCGACGTGCGCGAGTTCCTCCCGCACGTCACCGTCGGTTTCATCGTCTGGGGGTTCATCTCCGGCTGCATTAAGGACGGCGCCAACGTCTTCATTGAGAACGAGGGCCTGATCAAGCAGCTGCCCTCCGCCCTGTCGGTGCACGTGTACCGCCTGGTGTGGCGCCAGTTGCTCTTCTTCGCGCACAACATTGTCATCTGGGTGCTACTGGTCATCATCTTCCGCATCCCGCTGACCTGGCAGACACTGCTGGCCATCCCCGCGCTGCTCCTGCTCGTGCTCAACGGCGTGTGGGTGACCATGCTCTTCGGCATCATCGCCACCCGCTTCCGCGATGTCGCCCCGCTGCTCGAGGCGCTCGTGCAGCTGCTCTTCTACGTCACCCCGATCGTGTGGACCACGCAGACGCTCAAGGAGCAGGGCGGCGAGGTGGCCCAGCGCGCGCTGCTCGCGGAGATCAACCCGCTCTACCACTACCTGGAGATCGTCCGCGCCCCCATGATCAACCAGCCTGTCGACGCCTACCACTGGGGCATCGTGGCCATCTGCACCGTCGTCGGCCTGCTCATCACCCTGCTGGCCATGCGCCAGATGCGCTTCCGCGTGCCGTACTGGGTCTAACTCGGGTTTAAGTAAGGAGTCTCCCCATGGTTTCTATCGACACCTACAACGCCTGCGTCGACTTCCCCATCTTCGACGCCAAGTCCCGCTCGCTGAAGAAGGCCGTCATGTCCTCGGCCGGCGGCAAGATTGGCAAGAACGCCTCCAACACCGTCGTGGTCGAGGCGCTCAAAGACATCAACCTGCACCTGCGCGAGGGCGACCGCGTCGGCCTGGTGGGCCATAACGGCGCCGGCAAGTCCACGCTGTTGCGCCTCCTGTCCGGCATCTACGAGCCCACCCGCGGCGTCGCCGACGTGCGCGGCCGCGTCGCCCCCGTCTTCGACCTCGGCGTGGGCATGGACCCGGAGATCTCCGGCTACGAAAACATCATCATCCGCGGCCTCTTCCTCGGCCAGACTCGCAAACAGATGAAGGCGAAGATGGACGAGATCGCGGAGTTCTCCGAGCTCGGCGACTACCTCAACATGCCGCTGCGCACCTACTCCACCGGCATGCGCGTCCGCCTGGCCCTCGGCGTGGTCACCTCGATTGAGCCGGAGATTTTGCTTCTCGACGAGGGCATCGGCGCCGTCGACGCCGCCTTCATGGCCAAAGCACGCGTCCGGTTGGCCGAGATGGTGAAACGCTCCGGCATCCTCGTGTTCGCCTCGCACTCCAACGACTTCCTCGCCCAGCTGTGCAACACCGCCCTGTGGGTGGACAAGGGCGAGATCCGCCAGGCGGGCCTGGTCTCCGACGTGGTGACCGCATACGAGGGCCCGGAGACCGGCGAGTACGTCGCCGAGCTGGTGGAACGATTCCACGGGGAAGAAGCCTAGACGCTGCCCTCTGCGTCGTTGCCATAGTGTGCGTCGATCATCCACGTTCCACGCTGTCGGAATGCCGGGATGGTGCCCCTCGCCGCCTTATTGGCGGCGACAGACCCAGAAACACCGTTAACCTTTGCCCACTCCGATAGGCAAATCACCTTCGGCGCGGTGATGAGCGTAATACGTTTGTTCAGTGACTCAATGAGTTGCCGCGCGATGAGCGTGCTCAGCGCTGAATAATCACCACTTACTGGATAGCCGCGGAACACTGGGTAGTAGTGGCGCTCTTTTCCTTTGTTCGGAATGATGATGGGCGGCGCCCCTAACTCCAAGAGTTGTTGATTGATAATGACGCGCCCTACGCGTCCATTGCCGTCTGAGAATGGGTGGATGGTTTCAAATTCTGCGTGGAACCGCGCGACGCGATCGATGAAATAGTTCTCATCCTCGTAGTACTCAGTGATGATGGTCTCTACCAGCCGGTCTACGTACTCAGGATTAGCACCCATATGTGCCCCTACTCGTACCCATTCTCCCCGCCGACGGAACCGGCCAGCCCGGTCATCGTTGATACCGCGAAGCAACATGCCATGCAGTCGCAGAATGAGGTTTGCATCGAGCTTACCGACGCTTCGAATTAGCTCCTCAGTCACCTCAGCCAGGTTCTTAGCCTCAAAGACTTCCCGCACATCGTGCGCTCTAGCAGTGAACCCCGCCAGGATGTTCTCGGTGTCTTCCAAAGTCAAAGTGGAATTCTCAATGGCGTTCGAGTTATACACCGCCTCCGCCACCTCTGCGCGCGCAATCTCCGCGATGGCCTCGGGGTTGTCCTCCCGCAACGCTGCATACGTATCAAGAAGAGCGTCGATTTTTGAGGTGGTCCGCGCGTTCAGCATGCCAATATTCTACAAGTTTCCGTGAAAAGTCATGGAATACAAACTGTTTTCACGGAACCTTTGCGATCAACCGGCGCTGACTCACTCTCACCGCCGGAGCTATTTTTAAAATTCATACATAAATGCGGCTGCATTCCCAGCGCACAGCACCACAATATGGGGTAAAAATTCCAATCTCCTCCCAATTTCCGCCGAAGTTTCTTAATCTAATTAGGAACCTGAAACACAGGTCTAAACACTTCTCCGAAGGAGCTCTCTCATGAAGCGTTTCGCCGCCGGCGTTGTTGCCGCTGCTACCGCACTGTCCCTGTCCACCGGTGTTGCCTCTGCTGCACAGCCGGGCGAAGCTACTGTTGACGGCTTCATGAAGGAGTTCGTCTCCGCACCGCACTACGGTTCCGTTAAGACCGGCTACAAGATTTCCGGCGAGAGCGAAAATTCTTCCAAGGCTTCCGGCAACTTCTACCAGTCTTCCTACGAAAACGACGTGAGGCAGGATTACAAGATCGGCACCACCGCTGACATCCTCTGGGGCTTTGGCATCGCAGCCGCAGTCCTCGGCGTTGCGTACACCGCAGTTCAGAACGGCCTCGTCCCGGGCGTTTCCCTTCCGTTCTAATCTGAGTGTCTAAAGCTTGTTGCTTTAAACTCTTCTGGCTCCAGTCCTTTACGGGCTGGAGCTTTTGCGTTATTGAGCAAGCCTTAACCCTTAGGCCCGTTCGGGCTTGCAGGCAAGCGCGTGACGCTCGCGACAATATTCACATTTTGCCTCCGCCCCCTGTGAAGTGCGGGAGATTCACTTTCACTACTTTTACTCATCTCGCAAGGGGCTTTCCATAAAGCGGTTCCCCGCTGCAGCTGTGACACCCACCACCGCGCTGTCCCTGTCCGTTGCACCTGCCACTGCTGCCGAGAAGGGGCCTTCAGAGGTCTCCGAAGCTGAGGTGTTCGGCTACATCGTGAAGCAAGGGGCCAAGGATGTTTTCGGCGGCGACGGCTTCGCGTCCTCCGTGGACTACGGCATTAAGAAGGGCATCGAGAGCGCTAGCAGCAAAGATGAGGAGGGCAGCAGCAGCAGCGACTCCGGCAAGGAAGGACAGAAAAAGGAGAAGAGCTCCGTTGAGGATTTTCAGAGGGACCTTGAGACTGCTGATTCCGGCAAGGACTTCGCTATGCCCTCGTTGAAGAATGACACTGCCAAAGAATACCTGGTGGGGACCACCGCTGAGATCCTCGCTGGTACCTCCATCGCTGCAGTTGTGCTCGGCCTCATTGCCGCTGTGGTCAACGGCGTGAACTCCGGTTTCCTCAAGATTCCAGGATTCAACGCCTAAACCTTCGCCACCTCCATGTCACACGCCTCAGTTCGGTGGTTGAGTGGCAGAATGGAAGGCATGACTGCCACCCTGTCTCCGGCCGGAGAAACGGCCGCTGTGATCGTCACCCACCAGCGCGTGGAACTTTTGCGCGCTTCCCTGGAACAGGTGGTGAACCAGACCCACCCGGTGCAGTGGGTGATTGTGGTGGACAACGGCGCGGAGGACCAGGTCAGGGACCTGCTCGAAGAGCTTGCGGGCGACCGCGCTGTCTACCTGCCCAGCCGCACCAACCTGGGCGGCGCGGGCGGGTTCGCCTACGGCTTCCTGCACGCGCTTGCCCTCGGCGCGGACGCGATCTGGTGCGCGGACGATGACGGCCGCCCCGCCGACGAGCACGTGCTGGGCGAGCTCTACCGCGTGGCAGAGGCGCACGCTCTGCACGAGGTCAGCCCGATCGTGGCCAACATCAACGACCCCGAAGCCCTCGCATTCCCGCTGCGCCAGGGCACCGTCTGGCACCGGCGAGTCGACGAGCTGACCGGCGATTTCCTACCCCAATACGCCTCGCTGTTCAATGGCGCCCTGATCAGCGCGCGAGCGATGGAACGCATCGGCGTGCCCGACTACCGCCTGTTCATCCGCGGCGACGAGGTGGAGTACCACCGTCGCCTGGCGCAGTCGGGCCTGAAGTACGGCACGGCGCTGACCACCAGCTACCTGCACCCGGACGGGTCGAGCGAGTTCCACCCCATCATGGGCGGTCGCGCGCACGCGCAGTGGCCGGATAACCCCACGAAGCGCTACTTCACGTACCGCAACCGCGGCTACATCATTAACCAGCGCGGGATGAAGAAGATGCAGCTGCAGGAAGTGGTGCGCTTCGGCTGGTTCTTCCTGCTCGAGCGCAAGAGCCCCCGCGAGTTCTTCCAGTGGCTGAAGCTGCTGCGCCGCGGCGCCCGCGAGGACTTCCGCCGACCCTAAATCGGGTCCTGCTGCGCGATGATCTTCGTCTCCTCCCGGAAGATCACGCGGCGCTGCAGCACAAAGTTAGTCACGGTGGCCACGCCCTGAGCGATGACGAAGGAGACGCCGTCCTTCCACGGGTTGACCAGACCCATCGAGATGAGCGGGCCCTCGGTCCAGCGGTAGAGCAGGATCTGCACCACGAACGTCACGGCGTAGAGGATGAACACCGCGCCGGCCTTCTTCGCATTCACCTCGGCCTGGAACGCAAACTTGGAGTTGAGCAGGTACGCAATGAGCGTGCCAAAGATCCAGCCGACGGCCTTAGCCAGGTCGCGCTGGGTGCCGACGAGCTCGAGCGGGTAGGTAATGCCGAAGTCAATGACCGCGCAGCCGATTCCGATGATCAGAAACGGGACCAACTGTTTGAAAAATGTGGAAGACACGGCGGACAAGTCTACCCGTGTAGCAGCTCGCGAAGAATTTCCAGGCGATCCACGGCGGAGAGATCGCCCACGAACGCCTCGCCGGCCCGGCTTAACGTGAACACTTCGTCGGCGTCCGTGTCCTCCCAGCCGAGTGCGCGCATGAGCCCGAGCGCCAGCTTGCGAGTCGTCGGCTCATCGGCAAAGCACGCCATCACCAGCACGTGGACCCAGAAGGCGTCGCTCGTCTTGCCCGCCGATTCCGGGAGCAGGGCTGCAAGCCTCGCGCGCTCCTGCGCCGGCAAGGAGGGCTCCCCGTCGGCGATCACCTGGAGGAGCGGCACAAAGTCGAAGGACTCGGCGCGGTGGATCACCTCGCGTACCTCGGGGCGCAGCTGGCTCGCCGCCAGCTGCTGGCGCACGGCGTCCAGGTCCAGGTCGGCACCGCCGAACGCGCCTTCGCCCGCCACGCAGACGGGCCCGTCGCTGGTGCCGGGGTAGATGTCGGCGAGCTGCATGGTGAACTGCCACAGACCCCAGGTAAAGGTGGCGGTGTCGCCGGGGGACGAGAGGACGTCGATAAGCATGCCCTGCTCTGGCGTGCCGACCTTTTCCTCGATGCCAAAGAGCGCGGCGATGATTTCCCGGCACTCGTCGATCGTGGTGGTGGAGTCCAGGCCGACCCAGCGGTAGACCTCTTCATCCGAGGCGAGTGCCACGCGCACCATGAACGTGGCGCCGGGGGAAAGTTGAATCACCGGCGCCAGGTGTTCGGAGTACAGCGTGCTGCCCATGGCGCCCACAATAGAGGTTTTTGGCACCCGCTAGGGTGAATGGCATGAGGAAGCATTACAAGGGCGACGACCCCGACGCGATCCATGAGGCGGCACAGCGTGTCGACGTGCCCCTGTCCGACTTCATGGTCCGCGTCTTCGCGGAAGAACTACCTTTTGTGGATTCCGCGGGCCGCGGGCGCATCTACGAGCTCCTCCGAGAGCACAAAGCATCAGGTAAACCGACTATCACGTCGCAGGAGGAACTGCCACAGGAGATCCGCGAGATCATGGACCTTTAAGACACGAGAAATAGATCACACCTTTCAATGAGGGAAGTTCGGCCTGTTGTGAGTAGGCTCGAAGAACGCAAGCTTTTCCACCTTTAGTTGTATGAAGAGAAGCGGAGACATGGAACTTCACACCGAACTGAAATCCCTCTACGGCTGGGGCCGCACCGCGCCGTCCACGGCGCACGTGCTGTCCACCCCGGACGTGGACACCATCGCCAAGGCCGTCCAGGTGGCAGCCGAGAGCGGCCGCGGCGTCATCGCCCGCGGTATGGGCCGCTCCTACGGCGATCCCGCACAGAACGGCGGCGGCCTGGTCGTCGACATGAACGCCCTGAACCAGATCCACTCCATCGACCCGGACACCGGCATCGTCGACGTGGACGCAGGCGTGAACCTGGACCAGCTGATGAAGGCGGCCCTGCCCTACGGCCTGTGGGTCCCCGTCCTACCCGGCACCCGCCAGGTCACCATCGGCGGCGCGATCGGCCCGGACATCCACGGTAAGAACCACCACTCCGCCGGCTCCTTCGGCGACCACGTCGTCTCCATGGAGCTGCTCGTGGCCGACGGCCGCGTGCTGCACCTCGAGCCGGAGGGCGAGACTAGCGAACTGTTCTGGGCCACCGTCGGCGGCATGGGCTTGACCGGCATCATCCTGCGCGCCCGCATCAAGATGACGAAGACGGAGACCGCCTACTTCATCTCCGACACGGTGCGCACCAGCACCCTCGACGAGACGATCGAGGAGCACTCCCACGGCCAGGAGGAGGGCTACACCTACTCCTCCGCATGGTTCGACGCGATCTCGGCTCCGCCGAAGACCGGCCGTTCTACCATCTCCCGCGGCTCGCTGGCCACCCTGGACCAGCTCAAAGAGTTCGCGCCGAAGCTGGCCAAGGACCCGCTGAAGTTCAAGGCACCGCAGCTGATGACGGTGCCGGACATCTTCCCGTCCTGGACCATGAACAAGCTGACCCTTTCCGCGATCGGCGAGGCCTACTACATGATGGGCGCGCCGTCGAAGAACGACATCAAGAACCTCACGCAGTTCTACCAACCGCTCGACCTCATCGGCGAGTGGAACCGCGGCTACGGATCGAAGGGCTTCCTGCAGTACCAGTTCGTGGTGCCCACGAACGCGGTCGAGCCGTTCAAGGACATCATCTACCAGATCCAGTCCTCCGGCCACTACACCGCGCTGAACGTGTTCAAGCTGTTCGGCGAGGGCAACCGCGCGCCGCTGTCCTACCCGATGAAGGGCTGGAACGTGTGCGTCGACTTCCCGATCCGCGACGGCCTGAACAATTTCCTGGACCGCCTGGACGACCAGGTCATGGAGTTCGGCGGCCGCCTCTACCTAGCCAAGGAGTCCCGCACCAGCGCGGAGAAGTTCCACAAGATGTACCCGGAGCTTCCCGGCTGGCTGAAGACCCGCCACGACATCGACCCGACCGGCGTCTTCGCCTCCGACATGTCCCGCCGCCTCGAGCTGCACTAGAAAGGAATCCCCAATGCTGAATGCAGTAGGCCAAGCCCAGAACATTTTGCTGCTCGGTGGCACCTCGGAGATCGGTCTCGCGATCGTCTCCGAGCTCGCCTCCCGCGGCGGCAACCCCACCGTCACCCTCGCCGCGCGCAAGGGCTCTTCGCGTATCGACGCCGCGGTGCAGGAAGTCTCCGCCGCCGGCGCCTCCAAGGTGCGCCTCATCGACTTCGACGCCACCGACTTCGACGCCCACCCCGGCGTGATCGACGCCGCCTTCGAGGACGGCGACGTTGACGTGGCGGTCGTCGCGTTCGGCACGCTCGGCGACCAGGAACAGCTCTGGCAAGACCAGGCCGCCGCCGTCGCCTCCGCGCAGACGAACTACACCGCCCCGATCTCGGTCGGCGTACTTTTGGGCCAAAAGTTCAAAGCCCAAGGTCACGGCCACATCATCGCCATGAGCTCGGTAGCTGGCCAGAAGGTGCGCCGCTCCAACTTTGTCTACGGCGCATCCAAGGCCGGCATGGACGGCTTCTACACCCAGCTCGGTGAGGCACTGCGCGACAGCGGTGTGAAGGTCACCGTGGTCCGCCCGGGCCAGGTCCGCACCAAGATGACCGAGGGCCTCGACGAGGCGCCGCTGACCGTGAACAAGGAGGACGTTGCTGAGGCCGCCGTCGAGGCTGCGCTTGGCGGCAAGTCCAACGTGTTCGTGCACAAGCTGTTCGGCCCGATCTCCATGGTGCTCAAGGCCATCCCGGCCCCGATCATGCGCAAGCTGAACTTCTAACTTTTCGGCGAAAAGTCCTGCCCCGGTTTCGGAGCAGGACTTTTGCTATTTCTCGGGCAGGCCAGCGGCGTGGAGTGCCCCGGCGATAAGCGCCGGCTGGAAGAACAGGCGCGCCAGGCGCTTGCCGTCGGTGTCCAGCCCGAACCCGTCGTGACGCTCGGCGTACTGGCCGATGTTGCCCGGATAGATAGCGGCGTAGAAGGCAGCGAGCGCGACGCCCACCTCGCGGCGCCGCTTCTTCCACGCGAGCAGCCCGGCGCCAAGCGCGATCTCCGCCACGCCGGAGCCGAGGACCACGACGTCCTTGTCCATGGGGAACCAGTTGGGCACCTGTGCCTGAAACTCTTCGCGATTGAAGGTGAGGTGGGAGATTCCCGCGAACGTCATCGCGGACCCGAGGGCGATTGCGGTCAAATCTTGGCTTTGCTTACTCATACGTGCCGATACTAGTCCGTTGCCCTGCCGGTTTCCGCGAGCACCTTTGCGCGGAGCCGGCCAGTGGCAACCACGGCACCAAGGCAGCCGACCAGGGCAAGCGCGATGAGCGCGCCGAAAAACAGTACGGTTGCGATCCCGCCAGGCGTCGCCTCGACCATGACCAGGCCGACGAGCACGCCTTGGCCAAATCCCAGCAGCGCGGCGACCACCATCGGCACCCCAATTTCGCGCACCGCAACTTTTGTGTGAAAAGTTGGTGCTGCGCCGATAAAGTGGAGCGACTTGGTCAGCTGCTTCTGCTCCACCACTGCGAGCGTCTGCGTCAGCAGGGTGAACAGCACCAGCAAGATCGCGCCGAAGAGCACCGTGATGGCGATGCCCTTGGGCAGATCTTGCACGATGAGCGCCTCCTCGGGGGCCACCTCACTTTCCGCGATGCCTTGGAACGCCCCGGCCACCCCGGCAGTGAACGCGACGAAGAACAGCGCGCTGCACCTGCGCCACGTGTTCTTCGCGCCGCGGCCCACTCGGCGCGTCGCTACGTAGTTGTACGCTCCTGGGATTCGGTAGCTTAGACGCGCCACAATCTGGATCACTCCGACGGCGATCAGCGTATTCACCACCAAGAACCCGATGAAGACGACGAGCGCCATCAGGACGTCCGCGAAATCGGCCTCCGGCGCAATCGGGTGCCGAGCAAGCCAGATGTACAGCCCGATTGCTGCGGCGACAGCGCACACCGTGGTGATTACCTTCTGCCCGGGGTGCGGCACGCGCTTGGTCACGCCGAGCGGCGTCACCGCCACCTGCTGCAGCGCGCGCCACACGGAACCCGCGGCGAGCAGCGCGATGGCCGTCCACGCGATCGGCACGACCCACCAGGTGAACATTTCCCAGGTGCCGATCTGTGCTCCTTGAAAGGAAAGCGCTGACCAGGCTGGCACGCTCGCTACGTAGGCCGCCGTGCCGATGCTCAACCCGACGAAGGCCCTGCGTAGCGTCTCCAGGATCATCATGCCTCGCACCTCACCTGCGGTCGCGCCGATAAGCCTTAACACCGCTAGCTGTTGCTCGCGCCCGCTCAGGTCTGCCCGCGCCGCCTGCGTGAGCAGGGTGAGCAGGGTGGGGACGAGCAGCGCGCACGCGAAGAGTGCGAGCCCGATGTAGAGCAGCGGTATGTCGATTTCGCCGCCGATGTCCGGGTATTGCCTGTCGCGCTCCACGAACATCCACGTGCCGCCGGCGAGGGTGCACAGCATCCACGTCGCGACCGCCAGCGCAACTACGGAAAGTGTCCGCACCCAACGCTCGCCGGAATGCTTCTGCGCCAGCGCGTCCTTCGACTGCACGTTGGTCGCTTTGAGAAGCGTGGTCGCGCTCACGCCGCCACCTCCGAGTGAATGAGACCATCGCGGATCTCGATGCGCCGGTTACACCAGGCCGCGATCTTCGGGTCGTGCGTGACCAGGACGAGCGTGACGCCGAATTTCTGCGCCACCGCCACGATCTCCTGCATCACCTCATGCCCGGTGGCCTGGTCCAGCGCCGCGGTCGGCTCGTCGGCGAAGACTACCTTCGGCGGGCCAGCGAGCGCCCTCGCGATCGCGACCCTTTGCGCCTGCCCGCCAGAGAGCTGACCTGGGAATCTGTTCGTGAAGTTTCCCAAGCCCAGCCGCGTGAGCATATCGTCCGCCTGCGCGTGGGCCTCTTTTCTGGAGGTGCCTCGCATGATCTGGGGTAGCGCCACGTTCTCGGTGGCGGTGAGTTCCGGCAGCAGCTGACCATCCTGAAAGATGAAGCCGAAGTGGTTGAGGCGAAGTTTGGACCGCGCGGCGTCGTCAAGCGCTGCGATGTTGGTGCCATCGAAGACCACCTCGCCGGAGTCCGGGGTGAGCACGCCGGACATGCAGTGCAAGAGCGTCGACTTGCCGGAGCCCGACGGCCCCATCACGGCGAGCGATTCGCCGGCTTGGACCTGAAGGCTCACGCCCTCGAGGACGCGCTGCCTGGTGAATGATTTTGTGATGTCTGTGAGAGTGAGCATGCTTCCATTCAACTTTTGGCCGAAAAGTTTCACCATGGTGCTCGCGCCCAAAAATCGGGTAGTGCTAGCACTACCTCGCTACTGTATGCAGGTATGAGGTGGAGGAAACGAGCGAGCAACGAGGGCACGGCCGCCAGACGAGTTCACCAGCTCACGGCGTCTCGGCGCAGGATCGCCGAGGCCTACGAGGTGGAGCGGCTGCGCATCGAGCGCGACCTGCACGACGGCGCGCAGCAGCATTTCGTCGCCGCCGCGATGAAGGTGGGTGAGGCCAAGCTCGACACTGACGAGAGCACCCGGGCGCTTCTCGACGACGCCGCGGCCGACCTCAAGCGCGGCCTGGAAACCCTGCGACGCACCGTCCGCGGTATCCACCCCAGCGAGCTCACCGACCGGGGCCTGGTGGCCGCTGTGGAGACTGCAGCTTCCCAGTACGGCCCCCACGTGCGGGTCCGCGCGCCGCACCCGCTGCCGGACATTGACGCATCTGTGCTCGCCGCCGCCTACTTCTTCGCCACCGAGGCGCTCACCAACGCGGCGAAATATGCGAAAGATGCGCCCGTCCACATCCTTATCACCTGCGACGACACGCTCAACGTCGTGGTCACGGACCAGGGCGACGGCGGCGCGAACTTCCTTCCCGGCGGCGGCCTCGATGGGATGCGCGAGCGCGTTGCCGCGTTCGGCGGAAACGTCGAGTTGAACTCGCCGGCCGGCGGCCCGACCACCGTCGCGGCGCGCATCCCACTTTTACTTTTCCGTGGCGAAAGCGGGGTGGCGCTGTGAAGATTGTGGTTGCAGACGATTCCGCGCTGCTCCGCGAGGGCGTCGCCGGCCTGCTCACCCGGCGCGGCCACGACATCATCGGCCAGGCCTCAAGCGCGACGGAGCTCACCTCGCTTATCGACGCCACACCCCTCCCCGACCTCCTCATCACCGATGTCCGCATGCCACCGAACATGCGCGACGACGGACTCACCACCGCCCTGGAGCTCCGCGAGCGCCACCCGGGCCTAAACGTGCTGGTCCTGTCCCAATACGTGGCAGCACCCTACGCCCGCGAACTTTTCGGCCAAAAGTTCGGCGGCGGCACGGGCTACCTGCTCAAGGACCGGGTCGCCGAGGTGGCGGACTTCATCACCACCTGCGAAACCGTCGCCGGCGGCGGCGTGGTCATCGACCCGGAGGTGGCCAGCTCCCTCATGCACGCCAGCGCCCCGTGGCTGCGCGCGCTGACCCCGCGCGAGCTCGAGGTCCTCGAGCTCATGGCGGAAGGGCTGTCCAACGCCGAAATTTCGGCCAAACTTTTCCTCTCGTCGGCGGCGGTGGCGAAGCACGTCTCCAGCATCTTTTCCAAGCTGGGTCTCACCCCGGACGAGGACAATCGACGGGTGCGCGCCATCTTGATGTTCCTGTCTGAGCGAGGTGTCGAGTAGCACCCGCCAGGTTTGTGCGAAACTAGAGGGCATGAGCACGACAGTTGCACCTGAAACTTCGGTAGACCCCACGTTTGGGCTGCGCACCACCGGCTATGAACCCGACGCACTTTCCGCGCGGAAGACGCTCATCCTCACCCTCGCCGCAGGGTTCGCGGCCGCCGCGGTGACCACACTCGCCTGGTTTGTGCTCCACTCCATCTCCCTGCCGGCGTTCAACCGGTCCATGTCCACGCGCGCGCTGTCCACGGCGGGCTCGTTTGTCATCCTTGGCGCCACCCTGGTCTGCTGCATCGGCTGGCTTCGTGGCAAGCGCACCTGGCCGAAGGCGGTGATGATGTATGTCACTGCCCCAGCGCTGGTGATCACCTCGCTGGCCATCCCGCTGGCGGCGACCCGCCTGTGGCTGGATGGCATCCAGGTGGACCAGGGCTTCCGCACCCAGTTCCTGTCGCGCATGACGGAGACCGCGGCGAACGCGGACATGAGCTACAAGGACCTGCCCACCTTCTACCCAATGGGCTGGTTCTGGGCCGGCGGGCGCGTGGCGGACCTGCTGGGCATCCCGGGCTGGGAGGTCTTCCAGCCCTGGGCGCTGATCACCCTGGCGGCGGGCGCGGCCATGCTCACCCCGATCTGGCAGAAGATTACCGGCTCGCTGCCGGTCGCGTGCACCATCGCCACCGTCACCACCGCGATCGTCCTGACGGAGACGCCGGACGAGCCGTACGCGGCCATCGTCGCCATGTTCTTCCCCGCGGCCGCCATCATCGCCCGCCGCGCGCTCCTCGGCTCCCGCAACGCCATCATCTTCATGGTGCTCTACCTGGGCCTCTCCGCCTGCTTCTACACCCTGTTCACCGCGGTCGCCGCGCTGCTGGTGGTCGTGCTCGCGGGGGTGGAGTGCGTCATGCAGGACCGCAACTTCCGGGTGATCGGCAGGCTGTGCGTCATCGGCGTGTGCTCCATGGTCATCGCGCTGCTGAGCTGGGCACCGTACCTCTACAACGTGCTGTTCGGCGACTACGAGGTGAAGTCCACCGCCAACCACTTCCTGCCGGAGGAGGGCACGGCCTACCCGCTGCCGTTCCTGTCCTTCTCCGTTATCGGCGTCCTTTCCTTCTTCGGTCTGATCTTTCTGGTGGTGCGCGCGGTGGACAAAGAGGTGGCGTCGTTAGGCATTGCCGCGATTGTTTGCTACGCCTGGTGCCTGGCGTCCATGTCCGCCACCCTGGTGGGCACCTCACTGCTCGGGTTCCGCATCGAGGTGCTGGTGATCGAGGTGTTCGCGACCGCGGGCGTGATCGGCGTGATGGACGCCTGCCTGGTCGGGCTGGACTACTTCTACCCGGCGCGGTTCTCCCCGGAGTCCATCCGCGGCATCATGGCCATCGTCATGGTCGTGCTCGCCGGCGCGTGTCTGGCGTACGTGGAGCAGATCCCGGCCGAGAACGAGTCGCACATCGACCAGGCCTACGCGGACACTGACGGCTTCGGCGAGCGCGCCGACCGCTTCCCGCCGAACGCGGCGAAGTACTACGGCGAAATCTCGGAGCTGATCGAGTCGCACGGGCACGCCCCCAACCAGGCGGTGGTCTACACCGATGAGATCAACTTCATGGCGTTCCACCCCTTCTTCGGCTTCAACGCGTTTACCAGCCACTACGCCAACCCGCTCGGCGAGTACGACCAGCGCAACGACGCCCTGTCCGCCTGGTCGCAGCTGTCTTGGGACCACCCCGAGGAGCTCACCGCGGCCATCGACGGCGCGAAGTGGGAGCCGCCCGCCGCCTTCATCTTCCGCGGCGACGTGGACGACCCGGAGGCCGGGTTCAAGACGCACATCGCGCACGACATCTTCCCCAACCAGCCGAACGTCCGCTACGAGGGCATCTTCTTCAACCCGAAGGCGTTCGAGGGCGGCGACTGGGACGTGGAGCAGATCGGCCCGTTCGCGGTAGTGGTGCGTACATAGCGCGTCAGTCACAGTAAGGTGACTGTTCGTGGCAACCGTTTCAAATGTTCAACCAAAAGCTCCGAAGTCGCTGGTCTACACCGCGATCGTTTCCGGTCTGATCGCCTTCGTCCTGCTGGTCCTCACCCCCTTCCTGCCCGTCAACCAGGTGCAGTCAAAGATTTCCTGGCCGCAGCAGGGCAGCGTCGCCTCCGTCAACGCGCCGCTGATCTCGCTCGCGCCGCAGGACGTGTCGCTAACCATTCCGCTCAGCGCGGTCGACGAGCTGCGCGATGGCCAGACCACGATCCTGTCCACCCTCCCGGAATCCTCCAATGAGGCGACGGACCGCGGCCTGTTCATCACCGCCCCCGAGGGCGGCCTGGTGGTCTCCTCACTCAATGACGTCGTCTTCGAGCTGACCCCCGACGAGGTCCGCTCCCTGCCCGCCGACGCGCGCCTGGAGATCCGCCAGACCGACGAGGGCATGACCGCCGCCATCCCCGGCACCACCTTCGTGGAGGAGTCGGACGATGACTACCGGCCCCAGCTCACCGGCCTGTACACCGAGCTCAAGCCCGAGGCTTCGCAGAAGCTTATCGACGCCGGCCTCACCGCCACCGTCGACGTGAACTCTCGCTTCACCTCCTCCCCCACCACCGTCAAGCTGCTCAGCATGGTCGGCGGCCTCATCGCCGCCCTGATCGGCCTGTGGGCCCTGCGCCGCCTGGACCGCTACGACGGGAAGCGCCTGCCAGCCTTCGGCCCCCGCTGGCGCACCTTCACGCTTCTCGACGCCGTCGTGCTCGCCATCCTCGCGTTCTGGCACGTCTTCGGCGCGAACACCTCCGATGACGGCTTCCTGCTCACCATGGCCCGCGTGTCCAACGACTCGGACTACATGGCGAACTACTACCGCTGGTACGGCGTGCCCGAGGCCCCGTTCGGCTCCCCGTTCTACGACGTCCTCGCCCTGCTGTCCAAGGTGACCACCGCGTCCATGTGGATGCGCCTGCCCACGCTGCTCGCCGCGATCCTCACCTGGTGGATCCTCTCGCGCGAGATCCTGCCGCGCCTCGGCTCGGTGGTGGCGGACCGCAAGGTGGCCCACTGGACCGCCGCCTTCGTCTTCCTGGCGTTCTGGCTGCCGTACAACAACGGGCTGCGACCGGAGCCGATCATCGCGCTCGGCGTGATTGCCACCTGGGCCATGTTTGAGCGCTCCATCGCCTCCGACCGGCTCGCCCCCGCCGCGTGGGGCACGGTGACCGCCGCGATCACCCTGGCCTGCGGCCCGACCGGCCTCGCCGCCGTGGGCATCTTCCTGGTCAGCCTGCCGGCTGTGTTCCGCATCATGAACCGGCGCCGCCACATCGCCCCGGGCCTGGCCTACGTGGCCGTGTTCCTGGGCGCCGGCCTGGCGGTGTTCGTGCCCATCTTCAAGGACCAGACGCTGGCCACCGTGCTCGAGTCCACGTCGGTGCGCAGCCAGGTCGGTCCGGCCCTCGAGTGGTTCTCCGAGTGGGTCCGCTACGGCACGCTCTTCCAGCAGTCCGTGGACGGCGCGATGTCGCGCCGCTTCCCCATGTTCGTGTTCTTCTTCTGCCTCATCCTTATCTCCTGGGCGGTCGCCCGCTTTGGCAAGGTGCCCGGGGTGGCCAAGGACGTGACGCTGCGGATGCTGCTGATCGTGGGCCTGTCCGCGTTCTTCCTCATGTTCACGCCGACGAAGTGGACCCACCACTTTGGCATCTACGCGGGCCTGGGCGGCGCTGTCGCCGCGCTCGGCGCCGTGGTACTTTCCCACATCGCGCTGCAGTCCAAGCGCAACCGCACCTTCGCCATCGCCGCGGTCCTGTTCCTCATGGCGCTCACCCTCGCCGGCTGGAACGCCTGGTGGTACGTCTCCTCCTTCGGCGTCCCGTGGTGGGATAAGACCGTCCAGCTCAAGGCGGTCGAGGCGAACAAGGTCATGCTCATCCTCGCCCTGCTCGTCGCCCTGGTGGGCGTGGTCCAGTCCTTCCGCAAGGACCAGACCGAGAAGCGCGTCGGCGGGGCCTGGACCGGCATCATGGCTGCCCCCATCGCCGTGATGGCGGTGGCGATGGTCGCCTTCTCCTGCCTCACCTTTGCTAAGGCGTTCGCGTCCCAGGCCCCCGCCTACTCGGTGGGCATGGGCAACGTGAAGTCGTTCGCCGGCGACACCTGCGCGCTTGCAAACGATGTACTGCTGGAGGACGACACCAACGATTCCTTCCTCACCCCGGCCGACGGCGTCCCGCTGGGCAAGTCGCTCGACTCCGGCGACGAGAACCGCGGGTTCACGCCCGACGGCGTGCCGGCCTTCATCGTCAGCGAGAACGCGAACTCCTCCGATACGCAGCAGGAATCGCGCTCGGAGGCGTCGGCGGTGGAGAAGGACGCGTCGTCGACAAGCGCTGGCACCGACGGCACGGAGACGGAGGAGGACGCGCCGGACTCCAAGGACCTGACCGAGGAGGCGCAATCCACCACCACGACGCACACGCAGGGCAACCGCCCGAAGTCCATGCGCGGCATCAACGGCTCCACCGTCCGCCTGCCGTTCAACCTGGACTACACGCGCGTGCCGGTGCTGGGCACCTTCGAGGACGAGCCGAAGGCGTCCGCCAAGCTCAAGACCTCCTGGTACGAGCTGCCGGAGCTTCACGACGATTCCCCGCTCCTCGTCACTTCCGTCGCCGGTCGCATCAAGCACCACGACATCAACGGCGTCGAGCAGGAAGGCACCGAGCTGGTCCTGGAGTACGGCAAGCGCGCCGACGACGGCAGCATCACCAAGCTGGGCGAGAAGGAGATGCTGGACCAGGGCCCGACCCCGCTGTGGCGCAACCTGCGCCTGCCGCTGGCGGACCTGCCGGAGGACGCGGACGTGGCGCGCCTGGTGGCCGAGGACGCCTCGCTTGCCCAGGAGGACTGGCTGGCCATCACCCCGCTGCGCAACCCGCACCTGTCCCCGCTCAACGAGCGCTTCGACGACGACACCCCCGGCCTGCTCGACTGGTCCGTCGCCTTCCAGTACCCGTGCCAGCGCACGTTCAGCCACTACGCCGGCGTGACCGAGATCCCGGAGTACCGCATCATGCCGGACGCCCCGGGCAAGCAGCAGCTGTCCGGCTTCATGGACTTCTTGGGCGGCGGCGCGCTGTCCACCGCGGAGGCCGTGAACTACTCCTACGAGATCCCCGGCTACCTGCGCAACGACTGGCAGCGCGACTGGGGTTCCGCCGCGAAGTACGAGCGCAGGACGAACTCCGTCGGTGACATCCCAAACAACGCCCAGATAGACTACGATGAGGTCGTCCGATCGGGCTGGTGGACTCCGGGCCCGATGAAGATCCGTGACCCGGAAGAGTAAGACGAATGCGCCGTTCCCGTCTCGCTGCCGCAGTTGCCGCTGCCCTCATCGCCCTGGCGCCGACCTCCGCCGCGGCCGATGAGCAGGCGGTCCCCGCGCCCATCCAGCCGTCCGACAACGCGGGCCAGCTGGTGGAGCAGCAGGGCTGCACCGACCAATACCTCATTGCCATCCCGGGCGGTGCCAACACCGCCCCCGGCATCCCCAACGCGGTGCCGCACGGCGGCAACGTGTTCCTCACCGGCATCTTCACCCAGCTGGGGACGGGCGGAAGCGTCCAGCCGCTGTGGGTGTCCTACAGCGCCACCCCGTTTGCGGCGAACAACTACTACGCGTCCTCCGCGGACGGGTACAACGAGACGGTGCGCACCGTGAAGCGCCTCTCCGCCTCCTGCCCGGGCGCCACCTTCAGCTTCACCGGCTACTCGCTCGGTGCGGACATTGCGTCGCGCCTCATGCGCGACATCGCCCACGGCAACGGCCCAATTACCCCGGACCGGGTCGACTCCGCCGCCCTGTTTGCCAACCCGTACCAGGGCGGCAACGGCGCGGTGCTCTCCCGCATCACGGCCCCCGAGTCCCGCGGCGCGCTCGGCGAGCTCAAGGGCGGCTACGGCGAGCTCGGCGAGCGGGTCCTGGAGATCTGCAACCCGCGCGACATCGTCTGCTCCACCGACGCCCAGTACCGCCCGCTTGTCGAGCCCGCACTGGCCACCGACCTGCGCGCCGGCAAACTTCCGCTGAAAAAGTTCAACGTCCTGCTGAGCAACCTGGGCATCGGCGCGCTGGGCGTGTTCACCGGCATGGGCGCCCACGGCCAGTACACGCTGGCGGACCAGCAGGAAGCGTCGAACTGGATCATCTCGCACGCCTAAACCCGTTACAGTGGGGGCATGCATGACCTATTTGAGCTAGTCAACGGGGACTGGGTGCGCGAGCACGAGATCCCCGCAGACCGCGGCATCGACGGATCCTTCTACGCGCTGCGCGACAAGTCGGAGGAGGACGTCCACGCACTGCTGCAGGAGGGCGCGGGCCGCGGGGGCGACCTGTACACCTCCTTCATGGACACCGACGCCATCAACGCCGCTGGCACGGCCCCGCTCCAGGAGGACCTGGACGCGCTGTCCGTGACCACCGTCGAGGAGTTCGTCGCGGCGCTCGGCGCCCTCGAGCGCAGCGGCGTCGGCGGCCCGCTGACCTACTGGGTAGCGAAGGACTCGCAGGGCGAGGACTCCGTGCCGTACCTCATCCAGTCCGGCCTGGGACTGCCCGATGAGGCCTACTACCGCTCCGAGGAACACGCCGAAACGCTCGCCGCGTACAAGGAGCACGTGGCACGCATGCTCGGCGTGCTGGACCCGAAGTACCTGCTCGGCCTGACGCCGGAGCTGGCGGCCGAGCGCATCCTCAACCTGGAGACGCAGCTGGCGGGCAGCCACTGGGACGTGGTGCGCTCCCGCGACGCCATGGCCACCTACAACCCGACCACGCTCGACGCGCTGCCCACCAACGTGCAGGCGCTGCTGCGCGCCTCCGGGCTTCCCGACGGCACCGTGATCAACATGATGCCGTCCTACACCGAGGACCTCGAGGGCATGCTCCGCCCGGAGACGCTCGCCGATTGGCAGCTGTGGGCCGTCTGGAACATCCTGCGCACCCGCGCTGGCCTCCTCACCGAGGAGATCGGCGCCGCGAACTTCGAGTTCTACGGCACCACGCTATCCGGCGCGACCGAGCAGCGGGACCGCTGGAAGCGCGCCGTCGGCCTGGCCGAGTCCCTCGTGGGCGAGGAGATTGGGCAACGCTACGTGGAGAAGCACTTCCCGCCCTCCAGCAAGGAGCACATGCTCAAGCTGGTGGACTACCTGGTCGCCGCGTACCGCGAGCGGATCTCGGCGCTGGACTGGATGACGGAAGGCACCCGCGAGCGCGCGCTGGAAAAGCTGGACCAGTTCACCGCCAAGATCGGCTACCCCGACAACTGGCGCAGCTTCGACGGACTCGAGTTCTCCACCAGCGGCGCGGACCTGGTGGCCAACGTGCGCCGCGGCTCCGCCTTCGAGCACGACTACCAGCTGGGCAAGATTGGCAAGCCGGCGGACCGCGACGAGTGGGTCACCACCCCGCAGACCGTCAACGCCTTCTACAACCCGGTGGTCAATGACATCACCTTCCCGGCCGCGATCCTGCAGCCGCCCTTCTTCGACCCGGACGCCAGCGCGGCCGAGAACTTCGGCGCGATCGGCGCGGTGATCGGCCACGAGATCGGCCACGGCTTTGATGACCAGGGCTCGCGATACGACGGCGCGGGCAATCTCAACTCCTGGTGGACCGACGAGGACCGCGAGGCCTTCGAGGCCCTGACCGCCAAGCTGGTCGAGCAGTTCAACGGCCTCGTGCCCAGCGTGCTCGAGGGGACCGAGACGCAGGGCGTCAACGGCGAGTTCACCCTCGGCGAGAACATTGGTGACCTCGGCGGGCTCGGCATCGCCGTCGTGGCGTACCGCAACTACGAGCAGAACCCCGACTTCGAGGCGCTGTTCAAGGCGTGGGCGCGCGTGTGGCGTTCCAAGACCCGCCCAGAGATGGCCGCGCAGCTGCTGGCCATCGACCCGCACGCCCCGAACGAGTTCCGCTGCAACGTGATCGCCGCAAATATCGACGAGCTATACCAGGCCTTCGACGTCGAGGAGGGCTCCGCCATGTGGATCGCCCCCGAGGACAGGGTGAAGATTTGGTAGACGAGTACCCGGAGAACGTCCAGGGCGACCCGGACTTCAACGTCGGCGGCGTGGACCGCCCGCTGCCGGACGCGCTGCAGTTGGAGCAGCTCGTCTCCTACATCGAGGCGACGTACGACCCGGACTCGCCCCAGTACCTGGCGCTGCTGCCGGACAGGATCACGCACGCGGCCATGCTCATGCTGGGGTCCGCGGTGGACCATACGATGCCGGGCGTTGCGTATACGGGCGAGGTGGCGTCGAGAAGCTGCCCGCTCGGCGAGCTGTACGGCGACGACGCCGCGACCTGGGTGATCGCGCTGTGGGACGGGCCGGACAGCGCGATGGAGCACTGGTTCCGGCCGGAGGCGGCGGCGGTGGCGCAGCTGTCGGGCGCCACCGTGCTGGTGTCGGACCGGTCTGACGACGCGGTGGCATTCGCCCGCGAGCAGGGCGCGGAAACGGTCGCGGTGTGGGCGTTTTCCACGGGCAGCGAGCGGCTGCCGCGCGACGTCGACGCCGTAGCCCTCACTTTTCCCACAAAAGTTGCGAACCTGGGCGTGCCCACGTTTATCCAGGTGGGGACGAAGGACGAACTCGGGGCAAAGATTCCCGACGCCCACGAGTACCACTCCACGCACTACATCCAGACACCGGCTGAGGCCCGGCGGCGCGTCCGGGACCTCGCGGAGTTCTTGAGAGCTCTAGAGCTCTAGGACCGAGTCGGCCTCGCTGAAGTCCTCCGGGGCGGGCTCGGGGGCCTCGACGAGGAAGGAGGCAGCGCCGGCGGAGTCGCGCATGGCCAGCATCGGCCCGAAGGGGCTATCGCCAGGTCCGGCGAGCACCTCCCCGCCCAGCATGCCGACCTCCTGGCGCGCCTGCGAAATGTTCGCCACGCCGAAGAAGCTCTGCCAGCCCGCATGCTGTTCCTGCACGCGCATGCCCAGAAACGGCGCGCCCTCCGCGAGCGCCAGGTAGTAGCCGTCCGACTCCTTGATCTCCCAGTCAAACAAGTCGCCGTAGAAGTCGATCGCCGCGAGATTCGGGGCGCTGTACTCGTACCAGACCGGCACGCCCGGCTCGCCGGCCGCGACGAACTGCTCCTCACCGGCCGGGTCGATCAGACCGAACAGGCCGCCCGCCGGGTCCTGGCACACCTGCATCCGGCCCAGGGAGACCTCGGAGGACGCCACAACTTTTCCGCCGAACTTTTCCACCGGGGCTCCGCCCAGGAAATAGGTCACCCACCCCGGCTTCTCGCCCGGCACAATGCCCGCGACCGGTAGCCCCTCCTTCTTGGCCACCAGGTAGTCCTCGCCGGAGGTCTCCCAGCCGAGAAGTTTGGAGTAAAAGTAGGTGGATTTCTGCACGTCAGGCGTGAGCAGGTCCTGCCAGTACGGCATACCGGGTTCCGCGCTGAAAGCGGGCATGCAAGGCTCCTTTGCAGGTTCGGGTTAGGGGAGGTTGCGCCACTTCTCCGGGTCGAAGTCGTCGTTGGCGGTGCGTTCGTCGAAGTAGTCGTCGTCTTCCCCGCCGCAGACGACGGTGGCGGTGGTGGAGTCGAGGGAGACCACGTCGGCGTCGTAAAGCAAATGGCTTCTCGACGTCACCACCTCCCCGTTGACGGCGACGTCGCCCGCAGCGATAGCCTCCTTGGCGTGGCCGCCGGACTCGACGAGGTTGGCCAGCTTGAGGAACTGGCCGAGGCGGATGGAGTCGCCGGAGATGGAAACGTCCATACTAGGCAAGCTTCACCGCGGTGCCGGTCGCGGAGACGAGCATGGCGCCGCCGTCCGGGCCGAGCGGCTCGTAGTCGATGGCCACGGAGATGACGCCGTCGGCGCCGAGCTCCTCGCCGCGCTTCCACAGCTCGTTGAGCGCGGCGTCGCGGGCCTGCGCGATCTCCACGGGGCGGTTGTAGCCGGCGCTCATGCTGCGGTAGAGGTTGATGCCAATGACGGTCTCGCCGCCAATCACGCGCATGTATTCACTGATGGTGCGACCTTCAACGGTCGGAGTCGTAGTCAAGATCATGCAGTCATTCTAGCCGAGGTCAGCGCTCGGCCTGATCCACCGGCATGATGTTGAGACTGTCGATGTTCACGTGCGGCGGCAAGCTGGCCACCCAGCGGATCGCCTCCGCGACGTCCTCGGCGGACAGATTGAGTTTGCCCTCGTACACCGCGTTGGCTTTCTCCTGGTCACCGGCGAATCGATTGAGTGAAAAGTCCGTCTTCACCCGGCCGGGGTCGATCTCGGTCACGCGGATGCGCTGGGCGGCCTCCTCGCGCCGGAACGCGCGAGTGGCGCCGCGCAGGCCGTACTTCGCCGCGTTATAGCCGGCCCCACCCTTGTAAGCGTCCGTGCCCGCGACCGACCCGATGTTGATCACCAGCCCCTCAGACTCCCTGAGCTGCGGATACAGCGCGCGGGTGACGCGCATCGTGCCCATCACGTTGGTGGCAAACATCCATTCCCAGTCCGCATCGCTCGCGTCCCTGAGGTAGTCCAGCTGCTTCGCGCCGCCCGCGTTGTTGACTACCAGGTCAACGCGTTCCAGCTGGGCCGCAAGCCTATCGACGCTCCCCTGATCCGTCACATCCAACTCCGCCGCCACCCCGCCGATCTCCTCGGCGACCGCTCGGCACCGGTCCAGCCGGCGCGCCGCGACGACCACGCGCCACCCGTCCTTCGCCAGCGCGCGGGCCGCCGCCGCGCCAATACCCGCGGAACCGCCAGTAACTACTGCAACTCGCTGCTTTCCCATGTGATCAGCCTAACAGGATCGATTGCGCCCCTCTGAAAATCATCCAGGCCGCGATCCACGTGGCAAGAAGGATCATGCGATGGCCGACCACGGGCCAGGTTGGGCGCTGGTCCGCGACTTTAATGCTCCGAGCAATACCGACCCAAAGCGCGCCCGCGAACTTTTGGCCGAATTGTTCCCTAACGGCGAAATCCCCAGCGTGTGGGCCGCGATCCACCTGGAGTACGGCACGAACACGCACTTCGGACCGGACTGCTACATGAACTTCAACTGCACCATTCTGGACATCGGGGCGCGCACCCTGTTCGGTCCCGGCTGCCAGCCCATCACCGTGGACTCCCTCGTGGCGGGCGTGCCCGCAACCGTCAAACGCAACATCTAAATTTCGTACATTCGAACACTATATTGCCTGGTAGCCAGAGTCGACGCACTATAACCCTTGCGCGTCGTATGTGCGTTCGGTAGCATGATGGAAACTTCACTTCGATGGGGGGACACCATGACCACCGCAACCGCATCGCCACCGACCTACTTCCGCACCCAACGACCAGACGACCCACTCAGTTCCGCCGCCCAGGCCACCCGCGAGGCCCACTTCGCCGTCTTCGCCCCGTACATCGACGGCGACATCGAGGACTTCGACCTGCGCGTCACCCAGATCCAGCAGGCCACCGGGTGGTCCAAGGGCTTCGTCGAACACGGCATCTTCGCCTACGCCACACTGCGGCACCTCCCCCAGCTCCAGGAGATCCACTGCCGCACGAAGCTGCTCGACATGTCGCACCTCACCGCCATCGAGCGGGTGCTCGCCGAGCTCGGGGAGGAGGTCGACCCTGAGGCTTTCGCGCTTATCGACGACACCTTGGCCGCCCTCTTCACGCCCTCCAAAACCGATCAACACATGCCCCGGAGACACACCGTCACCAGACGCATCCGCGAGCTTATCCGCCAGATCGACCCGGAGCGCGCCTACGACCCGAAGCGCCGCCGAGAGCGAGCCGCTGCGGGGCCATCAGTCACGTTCGCAGACTTCGTCTTGGGCGGGGTGTCGCAGTCCGTGGTCCAGCTCAACACGGACGAGGTGACCGCGGCCCAGTGCAAGAAGAGCATTCTCCGTGTGGCGCGCGAGCAGAAGCTGACGTTGGCCGAGACGGTGGTGCGGCTGTTGACGGGGGAGGTGGTGGCGTCGGTAAGCCCGGTGCTCCACGTCTACGCGCCGAAGGGGCGCGCGGCGGGCGACCCGGTGCAGCTGCCCGGGAGCGGGTGGACGGGGCCGGAGGCGACGGCGGCGCTGGACGAGTGGATCGCACGGGCCGGTGCGCGCGAGGTGGACCTGGACGAGATTTCGCGGAAAAGTACCGAGAGCTACACGCCGACCGCGGAGATGCGCAGCTACGTCGTGGCGCGCGACGGCACATGTATTTTCCCGGGGTGCCACCGGTCGGCGGCGGACTGTCAACTGGACCACCGCATCCCCTTCGACCGGGGTGGCACGACGACGCCGGACAACCTCTTCGCGCTCTGCCAGCACCATCACAACCTGAAAACCGATAAGCGGGCCACGTACCTGGTCGACCGGGCGACCGGTGAGGTGGTCTGGCTGTTCGCCGACGGGACGTACGAGTTCGCCGAGTCCGAGGGGCTCCTCAACCAGGAAGCCGTGCCGACGCACCCGCGATGGAGGTCCAGCCTGGACAGCGTGCGAAGGAATCGGGCGCGCGCCGCCGAGTTCGCCGCGAAGGGCCACGCGATCCTGGACGAGCTCGACCGCGACCACGACGAGGAGAAGGCCAACGCGCGGATCGCGGCGCTCGAGCGGGAGTACGGAATGATTTTCCCGAGCTAGTCCTTTTCACCGAGCGCGAAGTGGATACGCGCCCTAAACTTCGCTGGGCACGACCCACCATGCAACGAAAACGAGGTAGCACCACATGCAACTCCCCGCACCCCTCAACCAGATGGTCAAGGACGCCACGCTCGAACAGGTCATCGCCGCCATCGCCGGCGTGTTCGTGGCCGGCGGACTCGTCGGCGGCGCGATCAGCGCGATCGCCACCCAGAACACCGAGACCACCGAGACCACCACCGGCCCGACCCTGGAAGCCCGCGCGAAGCTCGACGCCCTCTACCAGGCGCCGGGTCCGGACTCCGGTAAGGACGCGTTCGACGGCAACGGCCAGACCCACCCATTCAAGGGCCAGGTCATCCCCGGCTTCTCCGGCATGATCGAGATCGGCGACGGTTCTTTCTACGCCCTGCCTGATAACGGCTTCGGCGCCAAGGACAACTCCTCCGACTTCCTGCTGCGCATCTACCACGTCAGGCCAAATTGGGAGACCGCGGAAACCGCCAAGGACCCGCAGGGCGTCGGCGGCGTCGAGGTGCTCGACTTCGCCGGGATGAAGGACCCGAACCACAAGATCCCGTGGGAGATCGTCAACAACGACACGGAGGACCGCCTCCTCACCGGCGCGGATTTCGACCCCGAATCCTTCGTCCAGGCCGAGGACGGCACCTTCTGGGTCGGCGAAGAGTTCGGCCCGTACATCCTGCACCTTGACAAGGACGGCACGCTTCTCGACGCCCCGTTCCCCTACCCCGGCGTCACCAGCCCGTCCAACCCGGCCTTGAAGGACGGGGAAACCCCCAACCTGCGTAACTCCAAGGGTTTCGAGTCCATGGCCACCGACGGGCGCTACCTCTACCCCATCTTCGAGGGCTATCTTGACGACGCCACCGACAAGCACGTCCGCGTCGTCTCCCAGTTCGACACCGAGGAAGGCAAGTACACCGGCAAGACCTGGAACTACGTCGCCGAGACCGAGGACGCGAACCTAGGCGACGCCTTCCTCACCGAGGACGGCCGCCTCCTCGTCCTCGAGCGCGACGACAACCTGGGCTCCGACGCGGCACTGAAGAAGGTCTTCGAGGTCAAGGGCTTCAAGGATGCGGAGCCGGGCAGCACCTTGGAGAAGGACTTGATGGTGGACCTGCTCAACATTGCAAACCCGGGCAAGATCGGCATGGTGTCCGACGCCCGCGCGTACGGCGTCGGCGACCCCTTCTCCTTCCCGCTGGTCAGCGTGGAAACCATCGTCCAGCTCAAGGACGGCCGCTACCTCACCGCCCTGGACAACAACTTCCCGGGCAACGACGGCCGCTACCGCGGCAAGCCGGACGACACCGAGATGCTCATCTTCTCCATCAAGTAGCGCCCGCTACCGCAGGTAGAACCGGTCCACGACCTCGTACTTCGGGCCGCCGCTTCGACCTTGCCCGCGGTGCGACTCCATGAGGAGCACCTCGTCGACGGTGAAGTCGGGGCCGGAGTAGATGGAGAGGGCGTGGGCGTGGTCGTCGAGAAGCAGCATGTCCCGCGTCCTCGTCCCCCTGCGGGCGACGGACAGGTGGGCGCGCTGACGCCGCCACTGTTCCGGGTCGAGCTGGCAGTCCGCCATGAGGTCCTTGAGCGGCGCCTTGTCCCCGCCGACGCCGATCCACAGCGTGCGGCGGTCGAAGCAGCCGGCGCCGCGCAGGTGCAGGCGCAGCGGGCGGGTAAACGCCGTCGCCTGCGAAAGGTGGTCGCTCACCGCGGCGGCGTCGTTCGGCTGGCTGCCGTAAAACGCGCACGTGATGTGCCAGTTGTCCGGGTCCGTCCAGCGCACCTCCGTGCCGGAGAACTCCCGGATCGGGCGCAGGGCAGTGATGAGGTGCTCCGTGACCTCGGCCGGTGGGACGATCGCTGCGAAGAGACGTCTCATGCCCCTCACGCTACCCTGGAAACTCATGTTTGACCTTGCGAAAATCGGAAAGGGTCTGCCAGTAGCGGATTCCCTGGACCAGCTGCCCGATTCCGGCCCGCTCGTCGTACAGGCCCCGCCCGGAACGGGTAAGACGACGCTGCTGCCGCCGGCGATTGCAAACAAGGTTGGCAAGACCATCGTCACCGCGCCGAGGCGAGTCGCGGTGCGATCGGCGGCGAGGAGGCTGGCGCACCTGGACGGTTCAGCTTTGGGCCAAAAAGTTGGCTACTCCATCCGCGGCGAGCACGCCGACGGCAGCCTCGTCGAGTTCGTCACCCCGGGCGTACTCCTCAACCGCCTGCTCAAGGATCCGGGGCTTGAGGGAGTCAATGCAGTCATCCTCGACGAGGTCCACGAGCGCCAGCTGGACACCGACCTGGTGCTGGCCATGTGCATGGAGGTCGCCATGCTTCGCGACGATCTCTACCTCGCCGCCATGTCCGCCACCCTCGACGCGGGCACGTTCGCCCAGCACATGGGCGCGCGCGTCATGTCCACGGAAGCGGTGACCCACCCGCTGGACATCGAGTACGCGCCGCACCCGGAGCGCGTCCAGGGCACGCGCGACTTCTACCGCCACGTTGCGCAGTTGGCGCAGGCCAGCACAACGCGCACCCTCGTCTTCGTCCCCGGCGCGCGCGAGGTGGACCTGGTGTACGGCGCATGTGCTGATGCGAAGCCCCTGCACGGGCGGCTTTCCTCCGCCGAGCAGGACGAGGCGCTGAACGGAAGCTCCCAAGTCGTCGTCGCGACGAGTATTGCGGAGTCCTCGATCACGGTGCCGGGCGTGCGCCGCGTGGTCGACGCGGGCCTGTCGCGCGTGCCCAAGCGCGACAACCGCGGCATGACGGGGCTGGTCACGGTCTCGGAGGCCGTCACGAGTGCGGAGCAGCGGGCGGGCCGCGCAGGCAGGCTCGGGCCGGGGCACGTCATTCGAGCATTTTCCCGCGATGACTTCCAAAAATTCGCGGCGGACATTTCGCCCGAAATTGCCACCAGCGACCTTACCGGCGCCGCGCTCGCCATCGCCGCGTGGGGCTCCCCCGACCTGCCACTGCTCGACCCGCCGCCGGAGCAGTCGCTTGCCGACGCCCACACCACCCTCCGCCAACTCGGAGCCCTCGACGCCGACAACGCCATCACCACTTTTGGCCGAAAACTGGTGAGCCTGCCGCTGGACCCCCGGCTCGGGGCGGCGCTGCTGGAGTACGGGTCGGGGGCGGCGGAGTGCGTCGCCAGGCTTGGCGACATGGACGCGAAGCGCCTCGCCCGGCTCGTGCCGAAAACCCCAAAGGTCCCCGACGGCGACGTGATTGCGACTGCGTTCCCGCAGTGGGTGGCAAAGCGGGTCGGCGACGAGTACCTGCTGGCCAGCGGCACCCGCGCAACTTTTGCAGGAAAAGAAGAGTGGATCGCCGCCGCCGAGGTGCAGAGGACGTCCCGCGGCGCCATCATCCGCGAGGCCGCGCCGTATCACCTGCCGGAAGCGCGCGTCGAGGAGACCATCCGAGCAACCTTGCACAACGGGAAGGTCCGTGGGCGGAAGGTTCGGGCGGTCGGCGCGATCGAGCTGTCGTCGACGCCCGTGAAACTGTCGCCGGAAGAGGCGCAGGGGGCGCTCGAAGGGATCTCCCTGGAGGATCTCCAACTCGACGACGCGGCGCAGAAGCTCAAGCAGCGGCTGGACTTCCTGCACGAGACGCTTGGCAGTCCGTGGCCCGATGTGTCGCGTGGCGACTATTCGGTGGAGGTTGGCGAGCTGGCGGGTGGGGCGTCGATAAGCGAGCTCAATATGCGCAACGCACTCATGCGGCAGCTGCCGTGGCCCGAGGCCGCGAAGCTGGACGAGCTCGCGCCGGAGCGGCTGCCGATCGGCAGGATTGATTACTCCACGGGGCGACCGCTCGTGCGGGTGAAGCTGCAGCTGGCGTTCGGGCTGGCGGACTCGCCGGTGATCGCGGGGCGCAAACTTCTCTTCCATCTGCTGTCGCCGGCCGGGCGCGAGCTGGCCGTCACCGACGACCTCCGCAGCTTCTGGGACGGCCCGTACCAGGATGTGCGCAAGGAGATGCGCGGCCGCTACCCCAAGCACCCGTGGCCGGAGGACCCGTGGAGCGCGACGCCGACTGCGCGCACAAAAAAGCACCAAAACTAACAGATTTGGGGGCTCGCCGGGTAACTTATTCGCCATGACTACCCGCGCCCACACTGTAACTATGTGGACTTTGGTCTCCCTGATCATCGGCTCCACCATCGGCTCCGGCATCTTCGCCCTGCCGCAAAACATCGGCTCGGTGGCCAGCCCCGGGGCGATGCTGATCGGCTGGGTGATCGCCGGCGTGGGCATGCTCTCTGTCGCGTTTGTGTTCCAGATTTTGGCGCGTCGCAAGCCGCACCTGGACTCCGGCGTGTACTCCTACGTGCGCGCGGGCCTGGGCGACTTCATCGGCTTTACCAGCGGGTTAGGGTACTGGCTGGGCTCCGTGATGGCGCAGGTGGGCTACGCCACCCTGTTCTTCTCCACCATCGGCTACTACGTGCCCGCGTTTAAAAACGACTGGGTGCTCGCCGGCGCGGTGACCGTCCTGACCTGGACGATCTTTGCCATGCTCACGCGCGGGGTGAAGCAGGCCGCGGTGATGAACGTGATCACCACGGTGGCCAAGCTGGTGCCGATTTTGTGCTTCGTGGTCCTCGTCGCCTTCCTCGGCTTTTCCTGGGACAAATTCACGTTGGACTTTTGGGGCGAAAGTTCTTCGATCCCGTTTTCCCAGCAGCTGCAGGGCATCATGCTGTACACGGTGTGGGTGTTCATCGGTATCGAGGGCGCCTCGGTGTACTCCAAGCAGGCGCGCACGCGCACGGACGTCGGCCGCGCCACCATCATCGGCTTCCTCTCCGTCCTCCTGCTGCTGGTCGCGGTGTCGACGCTGTCCTACGGCGTGCTCACCCAGCCGGAGCTGGCGGCGCTGCCGGAAAACTCGATGGGCGCGGTCCTCGAGGCGGTCGTCGGTCCGTGGGGCGGCGTGTTCATCTCCATCGGCCTGTGCCTGTCGGTGCTCGGCGCCTACGTGTCGTGGCAGATGCTGTGCGCGGAGCCGATTGTGCTCATGGCCAACGACGGCCTGCTGCCGAAGGCCCTGGGCAAAACGAACAACGAGGGCTCCCCGTTCCGCGCGCAGCTCATCTCCACGGTAGTGATCCAGCTCTTTGTCATCATCTTCTTTTCCAACGAGGCCTCCTACAACGCGATGGTGCAGCTGGCCACCATCATGTACCTGCTGCCCTACATCTTCTCCTCGCTGTACCTGATCCTGCTGGCCTCGCGCGGCAAGGGCCTGAGCCACCCGCACGCGGGCGAGCGTTTCGACGACTCCGGGCCGTCCACCACCCGCGCGGACGACCGCCGCAGCCTCATCATTGGCGTGGTCGGGTTCGTCTACTCGCTGTGGCTCGTCTACGCCGCGGACCCGGTCTACGTGCTGCTGGGCGCGCTCGCGGTCCTGCCGTGCATCGTGCCGTACGTGTGGACGCGCCTGCACAACAAGGAGCGCCTGTTCAATGCGTTCGAGTGGGTTGTCGTCGCCATCGTTGTCGTCGGCGCCGCGTTCGCGGTGCTCAGGCTTATCGACGGCACACTCACCCTCAGCTAACGCCAATCACCGGCCACAACACCTCGGTGATGCGCTTGGCCTGCAGCTTCGCGCTGCCCACGTTAAAAGTGGAGCGCAGAATCACGGCACCGACGACCATTGCGCCGACGACGCCCGGGTCGGCCTCGGGGCGCAGGGTGCCCTTCGTCTGGGCGTCCTCGATGTCCTCGATGAACCTGTCGTAGAACGCCTCTTCGAAGCGCTCGCGCCACGCGACCACGAGCGGGTCGGCAGAGGCGATGAGCGAGCCGAAGACGCGGGTGCCCACATTGTCCTCGATGAAGGAACCGAGCTCCGTGATGTACTCGCGGAACGCCTCCTTGGTCAGCGCGTCATCCTCGGAGTAGTAGTCCACGATGTTGGGGATGGAGATGGCGATGTTGTCCAGCGCGTCGACCAGCATCTCTTTGCGGTCCGCGTAGCGACGGTAGATGGTCGTTTTGGCCACACCGGAATCGGCGACGACCGCGTCGATGGAGGTTGCGCTAAACCCCTCGCGCTGCGCGATGCGGAGCACGGATGCGTAGATCCGCTCCTCGGTGGTGAGCTTCTTGGCGGAACCGTCTCCTTTTGCGTCACGATCAATGTGTGCCATACGTCAATATTCTGGCATATCCCTAGGAGCGTGTCAGCAGTTCCTGCCACCCGAGGCGCAGGCAGAGCACCACAACGAGCACCAAAAGCGCGATACGCACGAGTTTTGAACCGCCGCTCAATACGGTCCTTGCCCCCCAATTGGGCGCCCACCACGTTCGCCGCAGCAAGCACGAGCGCTAACTTCCACTCAACAAAGCCGCCCGCGATGAACACCACGAGTGCCCCGGTGTTCGTCGCGGTGTTGATCACCTTCGCCATCGCGGCGGACTGCAGGAACGACTGGGTGAACACGGCCGTGAACCCCATAATGAGGAACATGCCGGTGCCGGGGCCGCGATGGCCAGCCCGATGAGCGCGCGCCGCCGGGTGATCAGCCGGTTCCCCTCCGCCCCGAACTCGGGCTTCAGCGTGATGAAGACGCCCACGGCCAGCAGCAGGACGATGATTGCGGGGCGGATGACGGAGTCGCTGATCAGGGCGACCGCCAGGGCCCCGCCTGCCGACGCACACCCCGCCGCCACCGCGTACCCCCAGGTCACCCGTGGGACGCCAACCTTGCGCACCAGCGTCGCCGCGGCGGAGGCGGTGCCGGTCACCGCCGCGACCTTGTTGGTGGCCAGCACGCTCGCCGCCGACGACGGCGTCGATCCACCCGGCGGCCGCCGACGCCACCGCGAGCAGGAGAAGTGTGCCCATGGCAGTAAACGCTACTATGAGGTCCTATGCAGCGTTGGATGGTTGTGGCCCCGGCTTCGGTGTTGCTGGGCTGGGTGCTCTCCGCGCTTCACGTGCCCGCCGCCTGGATCCTCGGCGCCATCATCGCCTCCGGTGCCGCGGCGCTGATCACCGGCAGCGACCTGCCGCTGGACGACCGCGTGTTCCGGCTCGCCCGCGGCGCCGTCGGCGTGATGGCGGCGCTGCCGCTGGTGGGCATCCCGCCGAGGGAGCTGCTGCCGTTTCTCCTTCCCGGCATCGCCGCCGCCGCGTTCGTGATCGTGCTGGCGTTCGCCGGCGGCTTCGTGCTGGCTAACCACGGTGTGTCGCGGGAGACCGGTGTGCTGTCATTGCTGGCGGGTGGGGCGTCGTTAATGCCCGCGATTGCAAAGGACGTCGGGGCCGACGTGCGCTACGTGACCCTCACGCAGTACCTCCGCCTGCTCGTGGTCTCTATGACCCTGCCGCTGGTGGCGGGGCTGCTCAGCGCACCGCAGACGCACGCCCCGGAGGAAACGGACCCGTACTGGTGGATGTGGCTGCTCGTGCCGGCGATCGTGCTGGTGGGCCAGCCGCTGGGCAAGCTGTTGCGCCTGCCCAACTCAAGCGTGTTCGGCCCGATGCTGCTCACCGCGCTCCTCGGTTCGCTCACCCCGTTCCAGATCATCCCGCCGCAGCCGCTCATGGTCGGGGCGTTCCTCTGCCTCGGCTGGATGTGCGGCGGCGGGCTCTCCGTGCCGGCGCTGCGGCAGTTCAGCCGGCTGCTGCCGGCCACGCTCGCCTACATCGTGCTGCTCATGGCGGCGTGCGCGGCGTCCGGCTGGGTGATGTCTAAGTGGCTCGGGCTCTCGCTCTACGAGGGCTACCTGGCCACCACGCCCGGCGCGCTGGAGACTGCGCTCGCGCTGTCCGCGGAGGGCGGCGCGGGGCCGGCCGTGGTGTCGCTGCAGATCATCCGGCTGGTGTGCATCCTCATCGTCGCCGGCTACCTGCCCAACCTGCTGCGGAAGCTTTCGCGCTAGTGGTTGAGCACCTCGTGGGCGAGCATGTCCATGGGCATTGACCCAAGGCCGAGCGCCTTGGTGTGGAACTGGGCCGCCGTCATCCCCTGGGCCAGCGCGCGTTCGCGCAGCGTGCACCAGTCGCGGTAGCCGATCGCGTACGACGGCGCCTGCCCCGGCCACCCCATGTAGCGGTCCAGCTCGAACGAGATGCGCGTCTCCGGCATGGCGCAGTTGTCGCGCAGGAACGCCTTCGCGTACTGGGCATCCCAGGTGCCGCTGCCGTCCGGCGAGAGCTTCTTCAGGTGGACGCCGATGTCCACCATCACGCGGGCCAGGCGCAGGCGCCGCGAGTCCAGCAGCCCCATCAGGTAGCCGGGGTCCTCGAACCAGCCGAAGTTCTCCATGAGGTGCTCGGCGTAGAGCGCCCACCCCTCGCCGTGCGCGGAGTTGAAGCACACGGAGCGCCGCCACAGGTTGAGCTCGTTGCGGTTGAGCAGCGCAGCGCCGTGCTGCAGGTGGTGGCCGGGGATGCCCTCGTGGAACACGGTGGACAGCTCCTGCCAGGTGTGGAAGGTCTCCTGCCCCTCCGGCACGGACCACCACATGGTGCCGGGGCGCAGCATGTCGTCGCTCGGCGGGGTGTAGAAGACGCCACCGGACCCGGCCCGGTCGATCGCGGTGTTCACCCCGGGCATGTCCTCCGGGATGTCGAGCTCGCTGCCGGCGAAGCACTCGACGACCTCCGCGTTCACCTTGTCCAGCCACTCCAGCAGCGCGTCGGTGCCGCGCAGCGTGTACCGGTCATCCTCGTTGAGGCGCCGGTACGCCGCCGGCACGCTCGTCTCTGCGCCGTACAGCTGCCGCGCCAGGGCCTGTTGCTTATCGACGGTCACCCGCAACTCGTCTTCCGCCCACGCGTACGCCTCATCGAGGTCCACTTCGCGGCCCAAGAAGTACTCGGAGAACAGTTCGTAGCGGTCGCGGCCCACCCCGTCCTCGTGGTTGGCCTGCGGCGACAGCTCGGTGGAGAGCCAGTCCGCGAACTTGGCAAACGCCTCCTTGGCTTCCTCCACTACCTTCGACTCCGGCGGCAGGCCTAGGTAGTCCAGGGTTGAGCCAGACTCACCGAGCGTCTCGCACTGGTTGATCACCGCGTCGATCTGGCGGTGCGACGCCACGTTGCCGGTGTTCGCCGCCTCGGAGAGGGATTCGGTGTAGCCGCACAGCGCGTCGGGCACCTTGCTCAGGCGGGCCGCGACGTTGTCAAAGTCCTCCTCCGTCACCTTGGGCATGAGCAGGAAGGAGTCGCGGATCGTCTGGACGGGCGACTCGATGTTGTTCAGCCGACGCAGGAACTCGCCCTGGTGGTGCAGCTCCAGGTGGTAGGCCAGCCGGTCGCGCAGGATCGTGGCGGTGAGGCTGTCCACCTCGTCGAAGTCGTCCTCGTCGTCGGAGGCGTCGGTGGAGTCATTGAGCGCGTCGACGTCCGCGATGAGGTCACGGATGCGGTCCGCCGTCGCGTCCCAGTACTCGGGACTGAAGTCCTGGAGGTCGGCGTCGAAGCCTTCGAGCCCGATCTGCGTGCCCAGGGTGGGCGTGAGCTGGGCGTAGTCGTAGACGAAGTCCTCACACGTGGCGTCGAGAAGCGATGGCTCTCGGCCAGGCATCGCACCTGGCGCGTGCTCGGGTGTGGGCTCGGTCGGGAGAACTGACGTCATGATTGGGGATTCTAACCCACCTGCGAATTTTCCTGCCATCGGAAACCTTTTGAACCAAGCTGTCTGTCCTGCTCAGGATACACGTTTTCATATGGTGAGACGGCATTTTTCGGCCATTTTCAGGGCCATGACTGGACAAAGCAGTCTGCCAGTGAGTAAATATATTCACATGACTTGCACAACATTGCCGTTCACTCGCCCGACGACCCCCGCGGCGAAGTGTCTCCACCTCATTCGTCTGCAGGACCTCACGTCCCGCAGTGAACTCGTGCAAGCCACCGGGCTCTCCCAGCCGACCGTCACGCGCGCCATCGCCGCGCTCACGGAGGCCGGGCTGGTCAACGAGCGAACCGATCTCACCCGCTCCACCGGGCGCGGTCGGCCGACGATCCCCCTGGAGCTCGCCGAGCCCGACCCCATCTACGGCGGCATCGCCGTGGGCACCGACTTCACCTACGTCGCCGTCTTTGACCTGCGCGGTCGCACCCTGCGCTGCGTCGACCTCGAGCTGCCCGTCGCCAGCATGACGCCCGACGACGTCATCCAGCACCTCATGGCGGCACTCAACCGCCTCACCGCGGGCATGCAGCGGCGCCTCGCCGCCCTCGGCGTGACCACGTCGGGCACCGTGACGGAGGACGGCACCGTCATCGCCGTGAACCTGGGCTGGGACGGTGTGGACCTCGCCGGGCAGTTGCGGGAGCAGTTTTCTGTGCCGGTTGAGGTGACGTCGATTAGCGCTGCGATCATCGGCTCCGAGATGCAGTCGAACCTGGACCTTGGCGACGGGCCGATCATGGCGCTGTTCGCGGACGACTCGATCGGCTGCGCGGTGTCCACCGGCGACGGCGTGCAGCCGATCCGCGTGAAGCGGCACGAGCTGACCACACGCGGCCTGCTCGAGCGCATTCACAAGCCGGGGCTTGCCACGCTGCTCGACGCCGTCCAGGATTCCAGCCCCGACACCCGCACCGCGCTGGACGAGCGCGCCCGCGACCTAGGCAGCCTGGTGGCCAAGCTCAGCACCGAGCACGCGCCGTCCACGGTGGTCATCGCCGGGAGCGCGTTTATCGACGACCCCCACGCCCCCGCTCCTTTCGCCCGCACCGTGCGCGCCGAAATGGAGCAGGCGCCCGAGCTGCGCATGATCCCCACCCACGCCGAGGTGGTGCGCGACATCGCCCGCGCCGCCGCGCTAGACCTCGTGCTCCGCGAGCCCCTCACGGTAGCGGCGAGCTAGCTCCACGTAGCCCGCGGCGTGGCGCACCCGCTGCTCGCGCGTCTCCGGGTCAAGCTGCTTGCGCACCTTCGCCGGCACCCCGGCCGCAATGGAAAATGGCGGGACGACCTGCCCCTCCAGGACCACCGCCCCGCCGCCGACGATGCTGCCCTCGCCCACGCGCGCGCCGGAGAGCACCGTCGCGCTCATCCCGATCAGGCAGGCTGGCTCCACGGTGCAGCCGTGGACCATTGCCATGTGCCCGACCGTGACGTCCTCCCCGAGGACGGTCGTGCTTCCCGTCTCCACATGGATGACCGAGCCGTCCTGGACGTTGGAGCGCGCCCCGATCTCGATGGCGCCGACGTCGCCACGCAGCACCGCGCCCGGCCAGATATTGACGTCCTCGGCGATAGTGACGTCGCCGATGATGGTGGCCCCGGGGGCGATGTAGGCGCTGGGGTGGATGCGCGGGGTCTTCCCCTCGAACGAGTAAATACCGGACATTGGTGCTCCTCACTGTGTTGGGTGTGCCCTCCGAGCGTAGCCAAAACGCCCAGATAGACCGTCCTGTCTGTCTGTTGAGCGAATTAGTTTTTAGGTGACACGCTGCTACTCTGCGTTGAGTAAGTACAGACCTGTATAGATTCTTTCAACGCATTGGAGCGCGCATGTCTCTTCCAAAGTGGGCGACCGGATTTGGCGCCCAAGTGATTTACGGCCTGATTATCGGCCTCATCCTCGGCTTCATCGCCGCAGGTAGCGACGTCGAGTGGCTCTCCGGGCTGCTCGACTGGGTCGGCGGCACCTACGTCCAGCTGCTCAAGCTGCTCATCCCGCCGCTGGTGTTCACCGCCGTGGTGACCTCGATTGCCAACCTTCGCCAGGTCTCCAACGCGGCCCGCCTGGCCGTGCAAACGCTGGTGTGGTTCGCCATCACCGCGTTCTTCTCCGTCATCATCGGCATCGTCGTCGGCGCCGTGCTCAAGCCCGGCGCGAACTCCACCGTGGACGCGGCCGAGGCCGCCGAGCCGTCGACCACCGGTTCCTGGATGGGCTTCCTGGATTCCATCGTCCCGTCGAATTTCCTTGGTCTGACCGCCAAGGTCACCGAGTCGGGCGCGTCGGTGAACTTCAACGTGCTGCAGATCCTCGTGGTCTCCCTGCTCATCGGCGTCGCCGCCGTGAAGGCGGGCAAGTCCGCCGAGCCGTTTATCAAGTTCTCCGAGTCGCTGCTGAAGGTGGTTCAGGTCGTGCTGTGGTGGGTCATCCGCCTCGCTCCGATCGGCACTGCGGCCCTGATCGGCAACGCGGTCGCCACCTACGGCTGGGAGGCCCTGAGCAACCTGGGCCAGTTCGTCCTGGCCATCTACATCGGCCTCGCCCTGGTCATCTTCGTGCTCTACCCGATCGTGCTGGCCGCGAACAAGATCAACGTGGTCGAATTCTTCCAGCGCGTCTGGCCCGTCACCGCACTGGGCTTTGTCACCCGCTCCTCCATGGGCGTGATGCCGGTGAACCAGCGCACCGTCGAGCAGTCCATGGGCGTGCCCTCTGAGTACGCGTCCTTTGCCATGCCGCTGGGCGCGGCGACCAAGATGGACGGCTGCGCCTCCGTCTACCCCGCCATCGCCGCTCTGTTCGTCGCGCAGTTCTACGGCGTTGACCTGGGAATGATGGACTACCTGCTCATCGTCATCGTCTCCGTGCTGGGTTCCGCGGCCACCGCCGGCACCACCGGCGCGACCGTCATGCTGACGCTCACCCTTTCCACCCTCGGCCTGCCGCTGGCGGGCGTCGGCCTGCTGCTGGCCATCGAGCCGATCATCGACATGGGCCGCACCGCCGTCAACGTCACCGGCCAGGCCGTCGTGGCCGCCGTGGTGTCCACGCGCGAGAAGATCCTGGACAAGGACGTCTGGGACGCGGGCAAGGAGGCCGCGCCCGCAGCGGCGTAGCCCCTACTTCGGCAGCGCGTCCGGCAGGTACTGCTTCACAAAGGAGTAGATGCCGGCCAGGACGCCGATGATGGCGAAAATGATGCCGATGATTTTCTCGGTTTCGGTACCACCACCGAGCGACACAGTGCCCTGCCCCCTGCTCGGAGTGCTCTTCTTCGGCAGCGGAACCGCCTTCGTCGACGGCGTCTCGCCGTTGTTCGCCGGGCGCGCCAGCGCCTCGGTGCGCGCGCCCTCGGGGAACGCGGTCACGCCGGAGGCCTTGCCCGCGGCCTCCCACGCGCTGGCGGTGCCCTCGGCCGTCCGCACCGACGCCACGCCGAACCACGTGCGGTCCGGGTTGATCAAGTTGTAGAGGTGGCCGTTGGCGTTGTTGAACTGGCCATTCGAGTCGTACAGGGCGTCCAGCTCGTCGTAGCCCCAACCGTGCATGGCTTTCGCCATGTCTTCTTCACCGGAAAGGTTCTCGCCGAACGGCTGCTCGCCCTGAATCGTCGCGGTCCACAGCGAACCGCACTCATTGCTGCACGTCTCGTTGTACGGGCGATCATGGTCGATTCCGCCGGCCTCCTCCACCGCGCGCTGCAGGGCGATGAGCGCGTAGCCGTGGTCGATCCTCACGTCGTTGACGTACGCCTCCTTCGTCCTCAGCCCGGTCACCTTTGCCGCGTACTGCAGGGTCTCGCCCTTGAACGGCACGTTGCGGTCCCACATGTCGGCGCGCAGCTCGCGCACCTTCTGCAGGGCGATCTCGTTGTCGCGGGTGAGGTCAAACTTTGCCTCAAAAGTGACGACCTGATCGGCGGGCTGGTTCAGCTCCACGCCGGTGACCGGAGCGGGGTCGGCGGAAGCGGCGGGCGCGACAACGAGGGCAGTCGCGGCGCATGCTGCGATTGCGAGGGAACGAAAACGCATGTCAGGGGCCTTTCAGCAAGTTTTCGGGCAAAAGTTACCCCTTCACCCTACAACTCCTAGAGATCCAGCTCGTCCAGAATTGCGTCCATCGCGTCGGCGACCCCGGTGCGCCACAGCGTCGTGGCCTTCGGGTCGGCGCGCCCCGGCCCGCCGTTGACCACCGCGACGGGCTTTCCCTGTTTGCGGGCGTCCAGGACGAATCGGTACCCGCTCATCACAGCCAGCGACGTGCCCAGCGCCAGGACCGAAGCGGACTCGTCCAGCCACGCCCGAGCTGCTTGTCTGCGCCCCGTCGGCACATTTTCACCGAAGTACACCACGTCCGGCTTCAGCCGTTGGCCGCCGCACGCGGGGCAGGCGATCATGTGGAACCGCTCCACGTCGCTGGCGCGCAGCTCCACGTCGCCGTCCGGGTTGATCATGTTGCCGGTGACTTCCACGGAATTGAAAAAGTTGGGGTTGGCGTGGGTGAGCATGGCGTCGATAAGCGAACGAGCGTGGCGCGCCCCGCAGTCCAGGCACACGACGTGCTCCATATCCCCGTGCAGCGCGATGACGTCGTGGGAGCCGGCGGCGAGGTGGAGGCCGTCGACATTCTGGGTGACAATACCGGTGAGCAGCCCGGCGCGCTCGAGCTCGACCAGGGCGAAGTGGGTGCGGTTGGGCGCGGCGGCGCGCATGAACTGCATACCCACGAAGGCGCGCGCCCAGTAGCGGTGGACCTGGGCGGGCGAGTGCGCGAACTCCTGGTACGTCATCGGGCGGCCCTTGGTCAGGCGGCCGCCGGCGCTGCGGTAATCGGGGATGCCGGAGTCGGTGGACACGCCCGCGCCGGTGATGACCAGGACGTTGCCGCGGCGCAGCTGCGCGACGACGCGCTCGAGCGCGAGGTCCGGGTCGGTGGGCGCGGTGGTTTCGTGGACGACTCGCTCGATGGAGCGCACGGCGCTGCGGTGCGCCATCTGCACGGCCGGATCGTCGAAGGAGCTCAACGGAATGGGAGCTCTCCGATCGTGCGGCGCAGCTTGCGGGTGCGCAGGCGCTGCGGGTTCTTGGCCAGCTTCTCCATCGCGCGCACCGCGCACATCACGTGCGCCTCCTTGGAGTTGGAATAGAAGGTCTGGGCGGCCGCGGGCAGCTTCGGCACCGCGTGCAGCGGCAGGTCGGAGACCGCGAGCAGCGCACCGTAGGGCACGCGGTAGCGGTAGCCGTTGGCCGCGATGGTGCAGGACTCCATGTCCACGGCCGCCGCGGTGGAGCCGCGCAGCCACTCCCACAGATCGCGCGGCGCCTTCCATTCCCAGTTGCGGTCGCTGGTGGAAAGGACGGTGCCGGTGCGCATGAGCGAGGTGTCGTCGCCGTAGATCTTCGCCACCGCCTTCTCCAGGGTGCGCTGGATCTCCGGAACGGCGGGGATGGGCGAGTCGGGACGGATGTGCTCGTCAAGCACGTTGTCCTTGCGCTCGTAGGCGTTGCCCAGGATGAGGTCGCCGATGCGCATGCGCGCGTCCATGCCGGCGCAGTGGCCGATCATGATCCACGCTTCGGGGCGCAGCACCGCCAGCGAGTCCGTTATTGTTTTTGCGTTCGACGGGCCGACGCCGATGTTGATCATGGTGATGCCGTCGCCGTCCTCGGTGACCAGGTCGTAGCGCGGCATCTGGAACTTCGAGCCCAGCTCCAGGTTCTCCACCGCCACCGTGTCGGAGATGGTCTCGCCGCTGGGCAGCACGAGGCGCGTGTAGCGCGAGCCCTCGCGCGCCAGCTCCGCGACGCCGAAGCGCACAAACTCGGTGACGTGCATGGCGTAGTTGGTAAACAGGATGAATTTCTGCAGCGACTCCACCTGGATGCCTGTGTAGTGCTCCAGCCGGGCCAGCGCGAGGTCGAAGCGCTGCGGACCGAAGTGGAAGAGGGGCTTCTCTTCGCCGTGGAAGGCGTCCCAGTGGCCGTCGATAATTGCGTCGTGCACCTCGTCGAGGGCGGGGCGAGGCACGAACACTGCGTTCTCCGTGTTCGCGGGGCGCGGGCCGGTGCCGCGGATGTACTCGGGCGGGATGCGGGTCTCCGAGTAGCCGACGCGGATCTCGCACTCGTAGTTGGCGGTCAGCGCCTCGAGCTGCGAGCGCAGGTACGGCGCCATGAGGTCGGGCCGCGACAGCACCGCCGAGTAGGTGCCGGCCTCGTCGACGTAGCCGAAGGGCTCGGAGCGGTCCACTGGCACCCATTGCCCGATCTCCACGGAGAGCTTGGGGTAGTACACGTCCTTGTAGCGCGCGTAGTCGCCGCTGGTGAGCGCGTCTCGCGCGAGCTCACACGATGCGGTGTAGAGCTCAATGAGCTTCTCGACGGCCACGTGCGCACTCTCGACTCTGTCCATAGCGCCTAGACTACTGGCTTATGGGATTTTCAGACGTGGTCCGCTGGGCGGAGCACCGCATCAACAACGCGGACGTGAAAACGAAGGCCCGCCGGGGCTGGGCGCCACAGGTCACGGGTTTTACCGGCTACGGCAACTCCGAGCGTGCCCGCGTGCTTGGGCGCGTGCTCATGGCGGACCCGGAGCGGGAACCGAAAACGGAGGTGGAGCGCGGCTACCGCCAGTTCTTCACCACCCAGGTGCCCGACATTGAGGTCACCGTCACGCTGGGCGCGCAGACCGTCACGGCGCAGACGAACGGCAACGGCTACCTCGAGGTCCTCATCCTGGACCACGGGCTGGAGCCCGGCTGGCACACCGCCACGGTGCGCACACCGCTGAGCGCGGAGCCGAGCGAAGCGCAGGTGCAGATCATTTCGGACGACGTCACCCACGGCCTGATCTCCGATGTAGATGACACGATCATGGTGACCATGCTGCCGCGCGCCATGCTCGCCGCCTGGAACTCGTGGGTGAAAAAGACGAACACCCGCCAGCCGATCGCGGGCATGGACGACTTCTACAGCGCGGTCCTCGGCCCCGACGAGCCCACCTTCTACGTCTCCACGGGCGCCTGGAACACCTACGACACGCTCACCGACTTCATCGCGCGCGAGAAGCTGCCGCGCGGCCCGCTGCTGCTCACGGACTGGGGCCCCACCCCGACTGGTCTGTTCCGCAGCGGCAAGGAGCACAAGCGGGTGGCGCTGCGTAACCTCATCGTGGACTTCCCCAACATCCGCTGGACGCTGGTGGGCGACGACGGCCAGCACGACCCGATGCTCTACTCCGACCTGGTGCAGGAGCACCCCGACCGCGTGCGGCTCGTGGCCATCCGCGAGCTCAGCCGCTCCGAGCACATGCTGGCCCACGGCACCACCACCACGATCTCGCAGCCGGGCAACTACCGCACCATTAAGTCGATCCACGGCCACACCGGCTTTGACTTGCTCGAGGAATACCGGCACCTGTGAGCCGCAAACCGTTCGCCCTCGCCTTCGCCGGCGTCGTGATCCTGCTGGTCGCGGCGTCGTTCGTGCGCATCGCGCACACCCCCGCCGAGCCCGACTCGGACGCGCTCTCGCGCCGACTCACCGAGGTGGACGACACCGTCGGCGTCGACCCCGACTGGCTCGAGGCGGAGGTGGAAAGGATCGAGGCGGACACGGACACGAGCATTGGCATCGTGCTTATCGACGACGATGACGCCGCCGTCACCGCAGGCGACGTCACCAGCCTCGCGGCGTGGTCCACGATCAAGGTGCCGGTCGCAATGGCCGCCACGGAACACTGCGACGCGAGCGAGGACGTGCTGAACACCCTCATCACCTCCACGATCGAGGTCTCCGACAACGGGTCGGCGGACCAGCTCTGGATGTGCCTGGCGGCCGCGGGCGGCGCGAAGAAGCTGGTCGCCGACGAGCTGGCCAAGGCGGGCGCGACGGCCACGCTCGAGGAGGCCTGGGGCACGAGCGAGTGGTCGCTGAACTCCCAGGCCCGCTACGCCCACTACCTGGCGGAACTTTCCGACCGGAAGCCCGACAACGCGGTCCTGGACAAGATGGTGCACGTGGATAAGTCGCAGTCCTGGGGCCTCGGCGCCCTGGGCATCCCGTTCAAGGGCGGTTGGAGCGACGACACCGACGGCTCCTGGCAGTCTCGGCAGCTGGGCTTCGGGCAGTTCGCCGACAAGCGCTACGGCATCTCCATGGCCGCGATCAGCGAGGACGGCTCCTTCGAGGACACCACCGACGCGCTGGACGAGCTCGCCGAGGCACTCGCCAGCGTTAGCCCCGCTTCCGAGTAAGCAGCTGCCCCATCAGGTCGTGCACCCGGTCGACGCGTTCGGCGGTCACGCCGACGGCGATCTCATCGCGGTACGCGGTGACGAAGAGGTGCTGGGTGCCCGCCACGATGAACATCGCTGCATCATCGATGACCTCGTCGGTGGCCTGGATGCCGCCGCGCTCCAGCGACTTCCACAGGTTCGCACGGATCGGCGGGAACATGAGCTCGCAGATCGTCTGGTTGAGCTTGCCGTGCACGGGCGAGTCGATGAGGTGACGGATCATGCACTCGTGCGGCTCGAGCATCTCGGCGAGCTTGTGCACCTGCGTGGCGTAGTCCGTGTCGCCGTCGAAGTTGTAGGCAAAGTCGCGGTACGCCGGCCCGAGGACCGCCTCGCCCGCGGCGATGACCACGCTGTCGCGGTCCTGGAAGTGCTCGTAGAACACCTGGCGGCTCACCTGCGCCGCCTTCACGATGCCGGAGACAGACAGGTCTTCCACCTTGTGGTCAACCAGCAACGCGATGGTGGCGGAGATCAACGCCTCGCGGGTGCGTACCGCGCGGGGGTCGGAGCTCGATTCACGACGTGCCATAACAATTCATCTTCCTTCGGAGCTAGCTGCCCACGATCGACGCGCGCAAGAGTCCAAGCACGCTATTGGCGTGCTTCGCCGCGTCTTCTGCCGAATCCGCCTCGCGCACCGAGGCAACCAGGAGGCGGAAGGCGCCGGCGCGGAGGAAGTCCTCCACGCCTTCCAGCAGGCTCGGCTCGAGCTCGCCCTGGCGCTCCAGGATCGCGTCCACCACTCCGCGCAGCATCGGCTGCTCCGGGGTAGTAAAGAGCTTGAGGGTGTAGGTGAGCGCCGGGCCGCCGACGACGTTGAGCAGCAGGTCGCGCTCCTTGTACATGCCGGCCACGAGACCCTCGATGGCCTGTTCCGGGTCGCCGGTGCGCTCGTAGGTCTTCACGTATTCCTGAAGCAGCGGCCGAAACGTGCGCTCCATGAGCGCGCCGACGACGGCGTCGCGGCCGTCGAAGTGCTCGTAGAACACCTGCCGGCTCATGCCCGCCAGGCCCACGATCGCGGACACCGTGATGTCCTCGGTCTTCTTTTCGCGCTGAAGCGTCTCCGTCGCGTCCAGGAAGGCGTTGCGCGTACGAATCGCCCTCGGGTCCATGCTGCCTTCTCTACGGGCCACCGCTTCCACCTCTTCCCGGGTCTCTGCTCGCCTCGCCCTCAGGATCACTCAGGTTCTGATTTAAATTCTCAGCTTTCCTGATTTCTTCAGTGAGGCCAGGTCTCGCGTTATTCTTAAATATTGCGCCGTACCGTGCGGTTCAGCGCTGCTCAATATCGTTCAGTCTTCACATTAGACCGCAACAGATGTAAATTACCGCATCCGCCAAATTTAAGAAAGTTGATTTGTATGACTTTAGCGGACACTACCATTACGCTGCTCAAAGAACTCGTCCAAATTTCTTGCGTGAACGATCTCACCCCCGATTCCGGGCAGGAATCCAAGGCCGCAGACGTCCTCGAGCGCTTCTTCGCGGACGCGCCGAACGTGCGCGTCGAGCGCTTCGAGCCCCACCCAGGCCGCACCTCCATCGCGTTTACCATCGAGGGCTCGGACCCCTCCGCCGAGCCGCTCACCCTCCTCGGCCACACCGACGTGGTCCCGGTCGACGAGGCGAAGTGGACCAAGGACCCGTTCGGGGCGCAGATTATCGACGGCCACCTGTACGGCCGCGGCGCCACCGACATGCTCTACATCACCGCCGCGATGGCGGCCACCGTGCGCGACGTGGCCCTGTCCGGCACCCAGCCCACCGGCACCCTCACCTTCGTGGGCTGCGCCGACGAGGAGGCCCGCGGCGGCCTGGGCGTGGGCTGGCTGGCGGAGCACGCACCGGACGCGTTCTCCTGGAAGAACTGCCTGTCCGAGGAAGGCGGCTCCCACCTGCCGGTGCAGGACGGGTCGGATGCGGTGGTCGTCGTTATTGGCGAAAAGGGCGCGGCGCAGCGACGCCTCACCGTGCACGGCGACGCCGGGCACGGCTCCACGCCGCACGGGCGCGAACTGACCATTGCCAAGATTGGCAAGGTGGCCGAGCGCATCGCCGCCCTGACGCCCGAGGTCAGCTCCGAGGAGCCGTGGCCCGGCTACGTGCGCGCCTGGAAGTTCGACCCCGAGACCGAGCAGGCGCTGCTGCGCGGCGAGGGCTACGAGGCGTTCGGCGAGCTGCAGCGCTACTCGCACGCGATGAGCCACCTCACCGTGGCGCCGACGGTCCTGCGCGCGGGCGGCGCGATCAACGTCCTGCCGTCCGAGGCCTCGATCGAGCTGGACATCCGCCAGCTGCCGGGCCAGAGCCAAGAAGACATCGACGACCTGCTGCGCGAGGCGCTCGGTGACCTGGCCAACGAGGTGGAGATCACCCACCTCATCACCGAGGACGCCACCGTCTCCCCCACCGAGGGCCCGCTTTACGACGCCATCGTGGACACCTTCGCCGAGTTCTTCCCCGAAGCGGCCGTGGTCCCCACGCTCGCCGCGGGCGGCTCCGACCTGCGCTTTGCCCGCCGCAAGGGCGGCGTGGGCTACGGCTTTGCCATGCACAAGCGCGAGAACACGCTGGGTAAGGTGCTCGACCTCCTGCACAGCCACGACGAGTACGTCGACCTGACCGACGTGGAGCTCACGACGCGGGCCTACCGCAGCCTGATCCGCCGCATGGTGAACGCGTAATTTGCGCGCTCCCCTTTCACATGCGTCACATCCGTGACATACTGGCGGTCATGAAACTCCGCTCCCTTGCCATGACCGCCGCCGTCGCGGGCACGCTCGCCGCGGCCCCGGCCGCCGCCCACGCCGACGCGATTGACGACGCCCTTGCCAAGCTCCCCGCCGGCGAAATCTCTTGCGCCCAGGCCGAGAAGTACTGGACCAACGACGCCGACTACAACGCCAAGGTCCGCCAGGCCCAGACCATCGCCCGCTTTGACAGCCGCGGCCCGCAGATCCTCGACGCCCTCGCCCGCGTAGAGAACGCGGCGAACCGCTGCGGCCTCAAGGGCACCAACGGCGGCACCAGCAACGCTGCGCCGGCGCAACCCGCACAGCCGGCCCAGCCGGCACAGCCCGCGCCGGCCACGCAGCCCGCCCAGCCCGCACCGGCCGCGCAGCAGAACCCCCAGAACGTGATCGTGCTCGCCCCGCAGGGCGCGCCGACCATCGACGTGCCGGTGGCCAACGTCGCGACCGTGCGACTGCCGGACCTGGGCGCGATCGTCCAGCAGCTGCTCGCGCAGTACGCGCAGGGTTCCTCCCTGCCGCGCTAACTCCCCCACTCGTAGAGGACCTCGGCGCCTGCGCGGATGCGCACGCCCGGCGCGGGCTCGAGCCACGCGTCGGTCTGGATCTCCTCGCCGTTTTCGCCACGACTCCGCACGGAGATCGTGGCGTTTTCCTTGTCCAGCACCTCCACGTCGGCGTGGGTGAGCCACTGGTTGCGGCGGCGCACGCCGATCAGCTTCTTGTGTTCCTCGAAGACCCACTGGCCCAGCTCGGAGAGTTCTGCCGGGGAGGCTGGGAGGGGTGGGCGGATGGCGTCGTCAGCCGCGAAGCCCTCGCCGCGCACCCCCTCGAAGCCCTGCTCGTCGCCGTAGTAGATGCTGGGCATGCCGGGCAGGCTCATGAGCAGGGCGAGCGCGACGATCTCCCCGTCCTGGCCCACCTTGGAGGCGATGCGGTCGACGTCGTGGTTGCCAATGAAGATGTTGGGAAGCGTCCGCTTAGCAATGTCGCGGTGGCGGCCCAGCGCGTGGTCGAGCTCCCAGAAGTTGGTGTCTGAGATGGAGGACCAGAGCGCCTTCCACAGCTCGTACTGCGTGACGGAGTCGAGCGTGCCCGCCTCGGCGATCTCGGCGTAGTCGCCGTGGATGACCTCGCCGAGGATGCACACGTCGGGGAACTCCTCGCGTACCCGCCCAAGCACTGTGCGCCAGAACTCGGCGGGCACGGAGTAGGCAACGTCGAGGCGCCAGCCTTGGATGCCGCGGCGCAGCCAGTGCAGCATGATGTCAGTCACCGCGTCCTGGACCCTGGGGTCGTCATGGTGCAGGGTGGCCAGCTCCTCGTGGCCCTCCCAGTCGGTGCCGCCGGCGAGGCCCTCGGCCACCCACGGGTGGGTGCGCGCGACGTGGTTGAACACGCCATCGAGCATGACCTGGATGCCGCGCTCGTGGCACGCGGCGACGAAGTGGTCGAAGTCGGCGTCGTCGCCAAGCCTGGCGTCGATGCGGTAGTGGTCGAGCGTGTCGTAGCCGTGCGCGACGGACTCGAAGATGGGGCCGAGGAGGATGCCGTTGCAGCCGAGCTCGATGAGGTAGTCCAGCCACGCCTCGAGGCGGGGAAGGCGGTGCGCGGCGTCCTTCGCGTCGCGGATGGGGGCACCCGTCGCGCCGAGGGGGTAGACGTGCCACCAGATGGCGTCTACGAGCTGCTGTTTCACGGTATTTCCCTTTCGTCAGCGGACAACGTTCAGAATTATATTGATATTCAATGCATGTAAAACTTGTGCGTGTGTACGATGTAGCGCATGACAGAACGCCACACGACGCACGCGCCACAGCGGCGCCTGAGCGTGGAGGAGCGGCGCCAGGAAATTCTCGACGCTGCCACGGAGATCTTCTCCACCACGCCCTACAGCGAGGTCCCCACCCAGCGTATCGCCGATCACTGCGGCGTGTCCCAAGGCTTGGTGTTCCACTACTTCGACTCCAAGGCCGGCCTGTACACCGCCTTCCTCGAGCGCACGGCCATCAACCTGCACAACGCCCAGATCGCCGCAGCTGAGGGGCTCGAGTCCTCCGACACCGAGGAAATCGTGCGCCGCGGGCTGGACATCTACCTCAACTACATCGAGACGCACCCGTTCGTGTGGTCCACCGGCAAGCGCGGCGGCGAGGAGCCGATCGAGGCGATCCACCTGCGCATCGAGCGCCACGACACCACCGTGCAGGCGCTGTGCGACTTCCTCGGCCGCAGCGACGACCGCGCGCGCATCGCCGTTTCGGGGCTCATCGGCTTTATCGACGCCATCGCGCTGGACTGGGTCGACGACGGCTGCCCCGCCGAGCAGCGCGAACTGCTCATCAGCACCGCCTCCGCCGCCTTCCTCGCGGCGCTCTAGCGCGCTACCGCTCGCCGCGGTGCCGGATCAGCGGCTCGAGCCGCTCCTGGATGCGCTCCCGCCACGCCTCCACGGCCTCCTTGTAGCCCTCGCCGTGCGGGTGCATGCCGCGGTGGGTGAACGTGACCTGGGTCTCGCCGTCCTCCTGCTCGCTGTCGCTGAGCTCGAAGATGAGCGAGGTGTCGTCCCAGTCGCGGTCCTCCTTGTCCTTGCCCGTGGTCTCGGTGTGCCAGACCAGGCGGTCGCCCACCTCGGACTCCTCGACGCGGAATTCCGCGTACTGGTCGTCGGTGTCGAAGTGGAACTCGCCGCCCTGCTCGGAGGCCGAGCCCTCGATGTGGTCGACGTGCTCGTCCCACCACTCCTGCGGGGCGGAGATCGCCCGGAAGACCTCGGTGCGCGACCCCGGCACGGTAAAGGTGGTGGAGAAGTCCTTGATCGCGGGGACCTTCGTGCCGTCGGAAAACTCGTAGTCCGGCATCGCGCCGTCGGGGTCGTAGATACGCACGTCCAGGCCGGTGTCGCGCAGGTGGCGCATGCCCTCCTTGATCAGCAGGCGCCCGGCCTTGTTAAAGCTGGTCACGTTGGACACGTCGAGCACCAGCGTGCCGCCCACGATGCGCTCGCTGGCCAGGTCGTGCAGGATGTTCTCCGCAGCGGTGAAGTTGATCATGCCCTGCAGCTCCACCACGGTGCAGTCCTCGCGCCGCTCCACCGACCGAATGCCCGGCGCGGCGTAGAAGTCCGCGCCCATCAGGTTCAGCCCAAGCGAGGCGGACATCTCGCGGAAGATCCGCACCCCGCGCACCGAGTTGCCCTGCTCGTTGAGCCGCGGGCTTAACGACGCCAACCCCAACTGCCCCGGCATCGTCCCGATCAACCCGCCGGCGACGCCGGATTTCGCCGGGATGCCCACGTTGACCATCCACTGCCCCGACCCGTCGTACATGCCGGCCGACGTCATCACCGCCTGCGTGATCCGGCACGAGCCGGCGGACAGGACGCGCTCGCCAGTAATCGGCTGCACGCCGCCGTTGGCCAGTGTCGCCGCCATGGTGGCCAGGTCGCGCACCGTGACCAGCACCGAGCACTGCTGCGTGTACGAGTCGATCGCGTCGTGCGCCTGGTCCTGCACCATGCCGAACTCCCGCAGCAGGTGCGCAATGGCCAGGTTGCGGTGGGCGGTGCCGAGTTCGGACTGGACCAGCGACTCGTCGATACGCAGCTCCCTGCCCGCGAGCCGGGAGAAGTACGCGCGGATCTTCTCCACCCGCTCCTCCACCGAGGATTCGGCGCCGTTAATCATTTGATTCACCGCGATCGCGCCCGCGTTGATCATCGGATTCGCCGGGCGGTGCGTGTCCTCCTCCAGCGAAATCGCGTTGAACGCCTCGCCCGACGGCTCCACGCCCACGTACTTGTGCACCTCCGCCGCGCCGAGCTCCTCCAGCGCGAGCGCGTACACGAACGGCTTGGAGATCGACTGGATGGTGAACTCGTACTCGTCATCCCCCACCGAATACAGGTTTCCCGAGGTCGTGCACAGCGCCACGCCCAGCTTGTCGGGGTCCGCGGCAGCCAGCTCGTCGATGTAGTCGGCGACCTCGCCGCTGTCGTCGTCGCGGACGAGGTCGAGGATGCGGTCAAGGTAGGCAGGCACTGGCGTCGGCATGCGCGCCAGTCTAGAGCCTTTCGCTTATCGACGCTCCCCCATTTCCTTTTTGTCTAGTTTCCTTTACATCGTGGCGTGTTTGGTTTATATTTTGCCGTAGGCGCTTACGAGACACGAAAGGAGCGCTGATGCCAGACACACACGAAAACATGGTCCGCAAATGGCGGCGGTGGCAGGAACTCTCCCAAGCCGACCTCGCCGCGCAGGTGGGAGTGTCCCGCCAGACCATCGCCAACATTGAAAAAGGCAACTACTCCCCCTCCGTCCACCTCGCACTCGACATCGCACACACCCTCGGCAAAACCGTCGAAGCCCTCTTCGGCGACGACCAGGAAGGATAACTCCCCATGTTGAAGCAGTACGGCGACAAGAAAGTCGCCCTGGCCAACCAAGGCACCGACGACGAATACCAGCAGCAGATCCTCCACCAGTCCAGCACCGTGACCTCGGAGACGCTCAAGTACACGACCACATTCATCATGGCGATCCTCGCGTGGGTCCTGCCCGACGGCGCCGCCATCTACTCGCTGCTGGCCTTGCTGCCCGTCACGCTCGCGCAAACCGCCGGCGCGCTGTGGATGCAGAACTACGCCCCGCGGCCCCGCCCGCCCAAGATGTTCACCCTTTCCACCCTGCCCATCTGGATCCTCTTCGCGATCGCCCTCGCCGGCATCGCCTTCACCGACTTCGACGGCGACCGCAGCGGCACCATCGGCATGGTCATCGGCGCGCTCATCGGCGGCGGCGCGGCGGCCATCTTCGCCCCGCGCCTCCAGCGCCGCAAGCGCCGCGACGACGAGGAGCGCCTCGCCACGGACCTCGAGGACTAGTTTTGACGGGTACAGTCGGTGTTAATTGTTCAACGGCACGAAAGGACACCGCATGTACCTGCAGGAAAAGCCGGACCCGAAGCTCAACCACCTCAGCGAGGAGCACGCCGAGATCATCAAGGCCACGCTCCCGCCGGTGGGTGAGAACATCGAGACCATCACGAAGACGTTCTACAACAAGATGTTCACCGCGCACCCGGAGCTCATCGCCAACACCTTCAACCGCGGCAACCAGAAGCAGGGCGCGCAGCAGAAGGCGCTCGCGGCCTCGGTCGCGACCTTCGCCACCCAGCTCGTGGACCCGAACGCGCCGGACCCGGTCATGATGCTGGACCGCATCGCCCACAAGCACGTCTCGCTGGGCATCCGCAAGGACCAGTACCAGATCGTGCACGACAACCTCATGGCCGCGATCGCGGAGGTGCTCGGCGACGCCGTGACCCCCGAGGTCGCCGAGGCGTGGGACGCCGTCTACTGGCTCATGGCCGACGTGCTGATCAAGCACGAGGCGAAGCTCTATGAATCCGACGGCGTGACCGACGGCGACGTCTTCCGCCGCGCCGAGGTCACGGCCAAGGAGCAGCTCACCGACTCCGTCTACGCCTACACGCTCAGCGGCGACTTCACCGCGCCGCGCCCCGGCCAGTACACCTCCGTGGGCGTCACGCTTGACGACGGCGCCCGCCAGCTCCGCCAGTACTCCATCATCGAGGGCGACGAGCACTCCTACCGCATCGCCGTGGAGACCGACGGCGAGGTCTCGACCTTCCTGCGCGACCACGTGGCCATCGGCGACACCGTCGACGCCACCCTCGCCGCCGGCGACCTGGTCCTCCAGGACAGCGACAACCCGGTCGTGCTCATCTCCAGCGGCATCGGCTCCACCCCGATGGTGGGCATCCTGGGCCACCTCTCACGCACCCACTCGGACCGCAAGGTGACCTACCTCCACGCCGACAACTCCGAAGATTCCTGGGCGCAGCAGGCCGAGACCCGCGCCCTCGCGGAAGCGCTTGCCGACGCCAACGTCACCGCCACCTTCCGCAGCCAGGACCAGCGCATCAACGTCGCCGAGGCCGACCTCGCCGGCGCGGACGTCTACCTCTGCGGCGGCGCGAACTTCCTTCAGGGCATCCGCGACGACATCGCGGCGCTGCCCGCCGACAAGGCGCCCGCCAACGTCTACTTCGAGCTGTTCAGCCCGAACGACTGGCTGATCAACTAGCTACTCCACCTCGGTGATGCGGGCCCCGCACTCGTGGGGCCGGTCGAACGGCAGAAGCTCCACCTGCATGCGGCCCGCCTTGCCGTCCACGTAGCCGGCGTGCAGCGCGCACACCGCCGGGCTCGGCGCCCTGCCGGGGTCGGTGACAAACGGGCACGCCTTGAGGGAGAGCTCGCGTGAGGTGTCGGTGGCGGCATCGTCGCGAAGCGCTGGGTCGAACCCCATATCCCGCAGGATCCGGGCGACCTTCTCGGTCGCCTCGTCCAGATCCCGCGGCGTGCCGCCGTGCCTCGACGACGCCTCCTTCGCCCACTGCCGCCCCACCTCGCGCGCTCGCTCCAGGTCGTCGCCGGCGATCGCGGTGGCCAGCATGTCAACCAGCTCGACGTACTCGCTGGTCACGTCCGCGTTCCGCGCCACGCGCGCGGTAAAGATGTGCGACGGCCGCCCCCGCCCGGTCGTACGCGCCTGCCTGCGCACCACGAGCCCGTGGGCGATGAGCTCGTCAAGGTGCCCGCGGACCGTGTTGATGTGCATGCCCAGTTCCTTCGCCAGCTCCGTCACCTGCGCGCCCTGCGGGAACTGCTGCAGCGCGCCGAAGACCTCGCGCTGCTTCGCGCTCAGCTCCGCGGCCGCGGTGGTGAGATCGGAAGTGGGGCGCGGCGTCCGGTGTCGGTCCATGCTTCGCACCTTTCTGCCGGCCGCTCGGCGGCGGCACTTCTTGGACAGTTGCGTGCGTTCATTATATGAACCACGCCCTGACCGCCTTGTTTGACCCCTCCCAGCTTAGTACGATTATTACCGTGCAAAAAGTAGTGGGCGTGCTCGTGGCGTGCTGGGCCGCCGTCTCGCTCGCGGCCGCGCTCGCCGGCGCGTCGCGCTGGACGGTGATCCACCCGCTCACGCTCGGCGTGGTCACGACCGCCATCCAGGCCTACTCCACCCACTTCGCCGACGCGCTCACGCGCACCGCCTCCCGTCCCGCCGGGCTGGCCGTGCGCATCGCGGCGGTCAACCTGGCGCTCGTCGCGATGCTGCTGGGCGCGCCGCTCGCCATTCCGGCCGCCGTCGCTGCGGCCGCGCTGTGCTGGCACGGGGTGTCCATCGCCCGCAAGCTGCGCCGCGGCCTCACCAGCCCGTTCGCCAGCACCGCCCGCTGTTACGTCGTCGCCGCCGCGTTCTTCGCCCTCGCCGCCGCCGTCGCCGTGGGCTCGCGGCACGTGGGGCCCTCGCTTATCGACGCCACCATCGCCGCCCACTCCCGCCTCGCCGTCTGGGGCTTCGCGTGGACCACCATCGCCGGCACCGTCATCACCCTGCTCCCCACCATGACGGGCAACCGCGCCTCCGCAACCGCCCGCGCCCGCCTCCCCCGCGCGCTGCTCGCCCACTGCATCGCGCTGCCGGCCGCAGCCGCCGCGGCCCTGGCCAGCCCGCCGCTCGCCGCGGTGGCGCTCGCGGTGTGCGCGCTCGCGTGGTCCTACGCGCTGCAGCCCGTCCTCGCCGGCGCGCTGTTCACGCCCGGGCTGTCGGCCCCCGCGGTGAGCGTCGCCGCCGGACTGCTCTGGCTGCTCGGCGCCATGTTTGCCGACGCCGCAACACTCGCCACCGGCGCCGTCCGCTTCCCCGCAAACCTGCTCACGTTCCTCCTCGCCGCCGGGCTCGCCCAGGTCGTCGCGGGCGCGATCGGCCACCTGCTGCCGGTCCTCGCCCGCGGCGCGCGCGAGCCCGACAACGGCTTCATCAAAGTCGGCGTGGTCAACGGCGGCGCGCTCGTCGCCCTGGTCAGCCCGCGGATCGGGCTTGCCATACTGGGAGTAGGGCTCGCGCTCCATGCAAGAAAGGTAGCTGTCCCATGAAACGAACCGAATCCCTGGCCTGGGGGCTCATCGCCCTCGTGGTCGCCGTCGTCGTCGGGCTCACGCTCGCGTTCAGCGGCTCCGACACCACCAGCACGCAGGCGGTGAGCAGCGAGGACGCCACCACCGTCGACGTGGACATCCAGGGCATGTCGTTCGTCCCCGCGAGCGTCGCGGTGGAGCCGGGCACCCGGCTCGTCCTCAACATCACCAACTCGGACACGCAGCAGCACGACCTGAAGCTCGGCGGCGAGCACAGCGGCCGCATCGACCCGGGCGAGACCGTCACCCACGACTTCGGCGTCTTCACCGAGGACACCCAGGGCTGGTGCACGATCGCAGGCCACAAAGCCATGGGCATGACCTTTGATGTGGTGACGAGTGGGAAGGGGGAAGAGGAGGCGTCGATAGGCACTGCCCGCGACGCCACACTGCAGCCCGCGAGCGGCGAACTCCACGAGGAGACCTGGGTGATACAAGACGACGGCGACTCCTGGACCTTCGCCGACCAAGCGCCCGGGCCGACGCTGCGCGGCAAGGTGGGCGACCGGTTCCGCATCACCGTGGAAAACCACGGGCAGATGAGCCACTCGATCGACTTCCACGCCGGCGAAGTCAGCCCCGACGAGGTGATGCGCGAGATCCCACCGGGCGACAAGGTGGTCTACGAGTTCACCGCGCGGCGCTCCGGCATCTGGATGTACCACTGCGGCACGATGCCGATGAGCCTGCACATCGCGAAGGGGATGGCCGGCGCCCTCATCATCGACCCGCCGGACCTCAGCCCCGTCGACGCGGAGTACGCGCTGGTCGCGCACGAGATTTACCACGACGACGACAGCATCCCCGCCGGAAACTACGACGCCACCGCGTTCAACGGCACGCCGAACCAGTACGTCGAGCACCCGATTGAGGCGCACGTCGGCGACACGGTCCGCGTCTGGGTCCTCGATGTCGGGCCCGACAACCCGGTCAGCTTCCACGTCGTCGGAGAAGTCTTCGACACCGTGTACAAGGAAGGCGCCTATTCGCTTCGCGACGCCCACGACACCGGCTCCCAGGCCCTCGACCTCCTCGCCGCACAGGGCGGGTTCGTGGAGTTCACCTTCGACGAGCCGGGCACCTACAGCTTTGTCAACCACCAGATGACGGATGCGGAGAAGGGCCAGCGCGGCCAGTTTGTGGTCCGTCTGTGACGGTGCGGTGCGGCGCGCGGGCCACGTGGTCCGCGCCGGTGGGCGTGACGCTTCCCGACGGCGAGACGTACACAATCCGCCCGCCCCGCCGCTCCGTGCGCCCGCGGGAGGTGCGGCCCGCCTGGTAGTTGTGGTACCGGCACAGCCAGCCCAGGTTGTGGACCGCGGTCTCGCCGCCGTGCTGGTGCTCGGTCATGTGGTGGGCGTCGCAGCGCGAGGCCGGCACGTCGCAGTCCTTCCACGTGCACGTCGCTGAGTCCGCAAGCATCATCTCGCGGTGCTTCGGCGTGGCCAGGCGCATGTCGTAGGCGTTGACAGGCCCGTCCATCGCGCCGACGAGGATGATGTGCCCGAACTGCGAGAGTCGCTGCCGCACGAACTCCTCGCCGGACATGACCACCCCGTTGGCGAAGCGGACCTGCACGTCGTCGCCGGCGCCGGAGACGATCCGGACGTAGTCGCCAAGGTCCAGGTTCACACTGAGCTTCAGCAGGTAGTCGGCCCGCGGGCAGTCCTGGTCGAGCCAGGCGGCGACGTCGTTCTTCGCAGCGTCGTAGGCCGCCTGGACGTCCAGCGCGGGGCCGGTCACGCGCAGGGTGGCCTGGCCGTCGCCGTGGTGGGTGACGCGCGCGCACGCGGTGCGCGGCGCGCGTGGCTGCAGCTCCTCCTTCAGCTCCGTCGCGCGCTTGCGGATCAGCGACAGGTCCCCCGGCGTGTTGCACAGCGTGTCGATGTAGCGCCACCGCTTCGTCGCGTCCTTGATCCCGTTCGCCGTGCGCGCGATGTACGCGAGCGTCTCGATCCGGTGCCCGTGCTCCCGCGCCCCGTCGTGCGCGCGCTGCTGGTAGCGCGAGTGGGACGTCCGGCCGCAGAGCGTGTGCGCCGCCGCGACCAGCTGCTTCGCGCGGTCGTACTGGACCCCCTCGTCGCGCACCTCGCGGGCAGACTTGCCCGCCGCGGCGGCGACGAAGTCGAAACCGCTGCGGTCAAACCGGGCGAGCTGTGCGAGTGCGTTCATGGCAGCAACAATATCCGAAACGGCAGCGAAAATGGGGAAATGTGAGAAGTCCCCCAGTTCCCGCAAATATGGAACCAGGGGCCGGGTTGCTGCGTCTAATACGGTTTGGGGTTTCAGCTCAGCACGGCGATGAGCACGCCCAACACGACGAGCGCGGCGGCGGATTGGGTGGCGGGGTGTTGGGTGGGTGTGGCGTCGATAAGCGAATCCTTGCCCTTGAGCACCCCAACCTGCGCGCGGATCGCGCGGGCCATGAGCGGCAAAAACGCGACGAGCACGCCGAAGCAGAGGACGCTCATCGCCACGCGCAGCCACGAATTGTCCGCGGCCAGCCAGCACGCGAGCGAGCCGTTGAACAAGACGACGCGGAAGTACGCGGCGCGCGACAGCTCCGCCAGGCCGGCGCGGACGGCGCGCGGGCCACCGCCCATCGTCGTTGGCAGCAGGTAGCTCATCGTGCCGATCAGGAGCTGGGCGGCGAAACCGAGCATGAGCGCGAGCGTCGGCAGGTCCGGCGTGGTGAGGCGGACGGCGAACCAGATGAGCGTGACAATCAGCCAGATCAGCGCCGCGAAGACGCTCAGGCCGGCGTAGGTGACGCGGCCGCGGGGGTCGCGAAGCACGTCGAGGACGTTGACCAGGAAGCCGTGGAACGTCCACAGCCACGCGGCGACGTACACAACCGTGCCCGCGCTGGCCAGGAGGTCCAGCCCCGCGAGCGCGCCGCAGCTGGCCACGATCACGCCCGCGACCGCCAGCGGCACCGAGACCCCCGCCCGGTCGTGCATCCCGTTGACCCGCCACATGCTGGGGAACAGCACGGTCAGCGACGCCAGCGCCGCCAACCCCACGAACCCGCCGACGTTGGTGACCAGGTGCGCGAGCCGGACGCGCTCCTGCCAGTCGCCGGGCAGCCCGAACGACAGCGCGGAGCCGAACGCCACGCCGACGGGCAGGAACACCGCGCTGGCCACGTAGCCGAGCACCACCGGACGGAGCCGCTTGCCGCGCCCGGCGCGCCGTACCTGCGCGTACAGCTGCCACGAGTGCCAGCCCAGCACTCCCGCGACGATCGCGGCGCCGACCCAGGTCAGCGCGTAGTGCCCGCGCCACCACCCGGCGAGGAACTGCCCCACCAGCACGCACACGACGCCCGCGTTGAGCGCCCAGGTGCGGCGCAGCTGCGCGGGCCGGGCGCTGTCGGGCAGCCGCTGCTGCAGGAACCGCTCGGTGAGGTTTTGCGACCACAGCACCACCGAGTTGGTCAGGATGCCCAGCGTGAACACGTGGATGAGCAGCCACCGCGGCTCGGGCACGAGCGGGTGCGCAAGCCCGATCACGATGAACACGACCATCCAGACCATGACGGGCCTGGACGCGCGCCGGTGCCAGGCGTGCGGGCTCCATTTCTTCGGCATGCCACCAACCTAACATTTACTCCAACTAAAGTTGTATTTAATTGAGGAGCTGGAGCAGCTTCTCGACGATCACCGCCCGGTTCCCCTCCGCCAGCGGCCTTGCGTAGATGTGGTCGTGCGCCCACAGCCCCGACGCCAGCACCGACGCCGCCAGGAGGTCCGGGTCCGTGGCCGTGTTGTCGGGGCGCGGCAGCCACCGGTCCTCCACCTCCAGCCACGGGCGCGTGTAGTCGGGGTGGGTGTGGGCGTGGAGGGTGACCAGGAGCTCGGCGAGCGGCTCGTGCTCGCTCATGGTCACCAGCATCGCCCGGTAGCGCTCGCGCGGGGCGAGGTCGGCGGCGTCCCCGCCGGCGCGGGCGCGCACCTTGTCCTCCCACAGGCCCGCGGTGTACTCGTGCAGCCCGACGAGGAGCTCGTGGCGCGACGGGAAGTGGTAGAGCAGGCCGGACTTGGACAGGTCCGTCTCGGCGGCGAGCCGGTCGTAGGTGACCGCCTCAATACCGCCCGGTCCAGCGACGATGGCGTAGGCGGCGCGCAGGATCTCGGCGCGCTTGCTTTTACGCGGCATGGAGTTCTCCAGACTTCGGGTTGTCGCGGAAGCACCACCAGGTCGCCGCGGCGAACGCCAGGGCCGCGGCGGCGAGGAGGAGCAGGACGGCGTGGTAGGCGTCCGCGTAGGCGGTGGCGGCTGCGGGGCTGGGTGGGCCGCTGTACAGCGCCTCCATGCCCTGCGGGAAGCGGCGCTCGAACCACAGCGGGAGGAGCGAGCCGGTGACGGCGACGGTGAGCAGGGTGCCGAACTCGTACGAAACCTCCTCGACGCCCGCGGCCATGCCCGAGCGGTGCCGCGGCGCGGCGCCGAGGATGGCGATCGAGCTCACCGACATCACCGAGCCGGCGGAGAACCCGAGGAGGACGAGCGCGGCGAGCTCGAGGGCGAGGCCGTCGGCGGAGTCGCCGGCGATGAGCAGCGCGGTGCCCGCCGCCGCACCAAGGAAGCCGCCGCCGATGAGCGGGAGGAAGCCGATGCGGTGCAGGTTCGCGCCGCCGACCACGGAGGCGGGGATCGCCGCGACGGCCATCGCCGTGATCACCACGCCCGCGTGCAGCGGGGAGAAACCGCTGACCAGCTGCAGTTTCTGCGAGGTCATCAGCTCCACGCCCGCGAGGACGAACATCGCGCCGGCCGCCGCGACGACGCCGCCGGAGAACAGGCGGGAGCGGAAGATGTCGAAGGTGAGCAGCGGGTCCGCCAGCCGGCGCTGCCGGCGCGCGAACAGCCAGCCCGCGAGCAGGCACACGACGACCACGCCCCCGACCAGCGTCGCCGAGCGGTCCGGGTTGGCCACGCCCTTGATGGTCATGGTCAGGCCGGAGAGCGCGAACAGTGCGTAGACGGAGGAGATGATGTCCCAGTGCTTCGCCGGGTTGGGCACGTTCTCCGGCGCGAGGGCGAACGTGGCGATGAGCGCGACGACCACGATCGGCACGTTGATGAGGAAGACGGAGCCCCACCAGAAGTGTTCGAGCAGCGCGCCGCCGACCAGGGGGCCGAGCGCGGCACCGACGACCGCGACGGAGGCCCAGATGCCGATGGCGGTGTTGCGCTCCCGCTCGTTGGGGAAGGTGAGGCGGATCAGCGCGAGCGTGGCGGGCATCATCACCGCGGCGCCGAAGCCGAGGAGGCCGCGCGCCGCGACGAGCCACCACGCGCCCGGCGCGAACGCCGCGGCCAGCGACGCCACCCCGAAGATGCCCAGGCCGATGAGCCACATGAGGCGGTGGCCGATTTTGTCGCCAAGCGTGCCGGTGCCCAGCAGCAGCCCGGAGAGCACCAGCGGGTACGCGTTAATGATCCACAGGGACTGCGCGGGCGTGGCGTGCAGCTGGGCGCTCAGCGCCGGCAGCGCGGTGTACAGGATCGAGTTGTCCAGGCCGATCATGAGCAGGCCCGTGGAGACGACGGCGAAGAAGGTCCAGCGTTGGGCGGAGGCGGAATGTGTCACGCGCCGAAACTGTAATGACCGTCCGTTTAGGTTTCAAGGCGGGGGAAGCGGATGGAGGCGTCGTCAAGCACTCGCACCTGCGCCTCCCCACCCACGGGGAACGTGAGCAGCGGGTTGGTGTGGCCGAAGCTGGCGTTGGCGATGACGGGTTTGCCTTCCAGCTCCGGGATCGACGCGATCGTTTCCTCGAGCATCGCACGCGTGACGCGGCTGGCGGTTTGGAAGCGGCCGATGACCACGCCCTCGATGCCCTCGCCGTCGGGCATCTGCAGCAGGGAGACGAGCTCGCGACGGAAATCCATCACGCTGTACTTGCCGGTGACCTCGGCGAAGAGGACGGCGCGCTCGAGCGAGGGCATGAACTCGGTGCCGGCGAGCAGGCCGAGCGTGCCCAGGTTCGCGCCGAGGGCCACGCCGTGCGCCGTGCCGCTCTGGATGGGCCACCAGCCGTCGTCGGGCTCGCGGACGCGGCCGTCCTGGTTGATAAACCAGTCGTCGTCGGTGAACCAGGTGCCCGGCTGCCACTCGATCGGGTCCAGGCCGAACGCGGCGTGCTCGAACCCGGCGCGCGTGACCTCGGAGTGGTCGCGCATGCCCAGCGTGGACCAGTGCGGGCCGATGTAGGTGGCCACGCCGGTGCGCGCGTAGACCGCGTTGGCGATCGCGGAGATGTCCGAGTTGCCGCACATGAACTTCGGGTTCGCCGCGATGAGGTCGAAATCCAGGTGCGGCAGGACCTCGTTGCTGGTAAAGCCGCCGATCACGCTCATGATGCCCGCCACCTCGGGGTCCGCAAACGCGTCGTGCAGGTCCGCAGCGCGCGATTCGGCCGACGAGGACCAGAACATGTCGGACTCGCGCACATTCTCGCCAAACGAGACGCTAATGCCAAGGTCCGCGAGCCGCGCGTTCGCCAACTGCTTCACGTAGCGCCCGGCCTCCCCCTGCTCCACGTACGCGAGCGAACGGGACGGGGCGACCACGCGGATGGTGTCGCCCGCTTGCAAAGGTCGCGGGTAGAGAGTCATTGCTCCGACATTACCCGCACGATCGCGTCGATCGTGTCTGACGGAAGTGGCGCGGGCAGGCTGAAGCGCAGCGCGGACTGGGCGGGCTCAGGCGAGTAACCGAGCGCGGTGAGCACCGGCGAGGGTTCCGCGCTGCCCGCCCGGCAGGCCGAGCCGGAGCTTGCCGCAAACCCCGCGACGTCGAGCGCGACGAGCAGTGCCTCGCCGCTGATGCCCTCGACGACGAAGGAGGCGTGGTTGGGCAGCCGCTCGGTGCGGTGCCCGGTCAGGCGTGCGCCGGGCACTTGCTTTTCGACGCCCACGATCAACGCATCCCGCGACGCCATCACCTCCAGCGCGCGCTGCCCGGCGCGCGCCTGCTGCGCTTGTACCGCCGCGGCGAACCCGGCGATCCCCGCCACGTTCTGTGTGCCGGCACGGCGCCCGCCCTCCTGTCCACCGCCGTAGATGACGGGCTCGAGCGGCACGTCGCGTGGCAGAAGCAGCGCGCCGACACCGGCCGGGCCGCCGAACTTGTGCGAGGCCAGCGCCACCGTGGTCGCACGCGGACCGGGCCAGCCGCCCGCGGAGAGGTCGACCGGCAAGTTCGCGGCGGCTTGCACGGCGTCGAGGTGCAGCGCCACCTGCGCGGGGACCTCGGGCACATTGGCGACCGTACCGACCTCGCTGTTGGCCAGGCCAAGCGCGACGAGCGTGGTATCCGGGCGCAGCAGCCGGTCCAGGTCGGTCTGTGCGATCCGGCCATGCTTGTCGACGGGCACGTAGTCCACCGCAAAGCCGTGCAGCCTTTCGAGTGCGGCGCAGCTTTGCAGGACCGAGGAGTGCTCGATGGCTGAGGTGATGATGTGGCGGCCGCGCGGGGCGGCCAGGGCGCGACCGATGATGCCGAGGGTGTTGGCTTCGGTGCCACCGGAGGTGAACACCACACCCGCGGGGTGCACGCCGAAGGCCTCGGCGATCGTGGCGCGGGCCGACTCGAGGACGTTCGCGGCACGCTCGCCCGCGGAATGTACGCTCGAGGGGTTCGCGCAGGCCGCATCATAGACCTGCAGCATCGCGGCGCGGGCCTCGGGCAGAAGCGGGGCGGTGGCGGCGGCGTCAAGGTAGGCGCTCACTCGTCTGCGACCTCATCGACCTCATCGACGCTGTCGAGGCCCAGGTCGAGCGCGCGGGCGCTGTGGGTGAGCTTGCCCACCGAGATCACGTCCACCCCACAGGCGGCGAGCTCGGCGACGGTGTCGAGGTTGACGTTGCCGCTGGCTTCAGTGGGCACGTGGGCGTCGATAAGCGAGACTGCCTCGCGCAACTCGGCGGGCGAGAAATTATCCAACATGATGCTGTCCACGCCCGCGGCGAGCACCGGCTCGATCTGCGCAAGCGAATCGACCTCCACCTCAATGTGCGTGGTGTGGCTGACGCGGGCGCGGATCGTGCGCAGCGCCTCCGTGATCCCGCGCGGACCCGTGGCGCCGAGCGCGGCGAGGTGATTGTCCTTGACCATCACCGCATCCGAGAGGCTAAAGCGGTGGTTGTGGCCGCCGCCGGCGCGCACCGCGTGCTTCTCAAAGGCGCGCAGGCCAGGGGTGGTCTTACGCGTATCCACGATGCGGGCGCCGGTGCCTTCGACCGCGGCGACGTAGCGGGCTGTCAGCGTGGCGATGCCCGACATCCGCTGCGCGAAGTTCAGTGCGACGCGCTCCGCGCTCAAGATGCCGCGGGCCGGACCCTCGATGAGCGCGAGGCGCTGGCCGGCGTCGAAATGCGTGCCCTCGGGCGAAAGCTCGGTGACCGTGATCTGGGGGTCCGTGGCCGCGAACGCCGCGCGGACCACCTCTCCCCCGGCGAAGACGCCCTCTTCGCGGGCCACCAGCGCGGTGCGCAGGCGGGCGTCGGGAGCAATCGCGGCTTCGACGGTCGCATCACCCCACGGCATGTCCTCTGCGAGCGCGGCGCGGACAGCGGCGTTGATGAGTTCCGGGGTCAGCATGGCTTCGCCGCCAGCATCCGCTCGAGCGCCACGCGTGCGTCAGACGCGGTGGCTTCCGGCACCACGATCTGGTTTTCCACCCGGCCCTCGAGCAGCGACTCGAGCGTCCACGCCAGATACGCCGGGTGGATGCGGTACATCGTCGAGCACGGGCACACTACCGGGTCAAGGCAGAAGATCGTGCGGTCCGGGTACTGCTGTGCGAGGCGGTTGACCATGTTGATCTCGGTGCCGATGGCGATCACATCGCCGGGTGCGGAGTTCTCCACCACGCGGCGGATGACTTCGGTGGAACCGGAGGAATCGGCGGCGTCGACAACCGGCGCAGGGCACTCCGGGTGCACCACGACGTGCACGCCCGGGTACTCCGCGCGCGCCTTTTCGATCTGCTCGACTGTGAAGCGGCGGTGGACGGAGCAGAAGCCGTTCCACAGAATCACCTTCGCCTGCGCGAGCTGCTGCGCGGTGTTGCCGCCGAGCGGCTCGTTGGGGTTCCACATGCACATCTGCTCGTCCGTAATGCCCATCGCGCGCGCCGTGTTGCGCCCCAAGTGCTGATCCGGCAGGAAGACGACGCGCTCGGCGCGCTCGAACGCCTCCTTGAGCACGGTTGCCGCGTTTGAGGAGGTGCACACCACGCCGTCGTTGCGGCCGCAGAAGGCCTTGATGTCCGCGGCCGAGTTCATGTACGTCACCGGCACGATCTGCTCGCCGGGCAGCGCTTCGTGCAGCTGGTCGAAGCACGCCTCGACCTGCGCGAGGTTGGCCATATCCGCCATCGAGCATCCGGCGTTCAGGTTCGGCAGCACCACGGCCTGGTCCGCCCCGGAAAGGATGTCGGCAGTCTCCGCCATGAAGTGCACCCCGCAAAAGACGAAGGCCTCCGCCTCCGGGTGCGCCTTCGCCTGCTGGGCGAGGTTGAAAGAGTCCCCGATGAAGTCCGCAAACTTCACGATCTCGTCGCGCTGGTAGAAGTGTCCCAGGATCTTCACCCGCTCACCCAGCTTCTCCTTCGCCGCGGTAATCATCACGTCGAGTTCCTCCGGGCCCGCTTGCGTATACCGCGCCGGCAGCGGCGCCTGCGGGGTCGGCAGCGGCGCGAACGTGTCGCCGCGCGAGGCGCCCGGCCCGTAGGAGGCGTTCTGGGCGGTCTGCCACGGCTCGGCGGGCAGCTCCGTGTCGCAGGTGGCTTCCTGGGCCGCCTTTTGCGTGATCAAATCGGCAACTGAAGGCATGGTTCTTACTCTTTCTCGCTAATGAATCTGTAGTACTTCGCCGGCCGGTGCTTGGTACCAGCTTCGGTGGTGCCGGTGGCCTCGAGCTCTCCGCTCGCCAATGCTTGCCGACGAAAATTCGCCGGATCCAGCCCCTTCCCCCCGATCGCCTCGTGCACCCGGCGCAGCCGCGTGAGGGTAAAGGACTCTTCGAGGAAGCGGTGGGCGATCAGGGTTTGTTCTGCGCGCTTTTGCAGGCGCGTGATCCCGGCGCGGATGATCTCCGCGTGGTCGAAGGCCAGCTCCGGCAGCTCGCGCGTGTTCCACCAGGCGATGTTCGGGTCGTCGGGGAGCTCGGTGCCAGCGAAATCCTGGGGTCGAAACTGCGCCCAGTACGCGATGGTGACCATGCGTTGCGCCTCCGCGGAGCGCTCCACAGAACCGAAGGCGTAGAGCTGCTCCAGGTAGTTCGGCGTGGCACCACTGGCCGCAACGAGCGTCTCGCGCGCGGTTTCGCCCAACGTCTGGTTCCACTGCGTGGGCCCGCCGGGCAGCGCCCACGCTCCGTAAAACGGGTCGCGCACGCGGCGCACCAGCGGGATCCACAGCCCACTGTCTGCGTTGAGGTCAGTGGGTGTTCCAGTTGGGTTGTGCAGCGCAAACGCGACTGTGGACACCGCCACCATCGGTCCGAGCCTCTGGCGCTCGGCCACGTTGAGCCTCTGCAAGCCGAACATGGACTCACCTCCCACGTTACTTATAGTCATGATGACTTTAAGTGAGCTTAGGCGAGGCGCGGGGTCCAGGCAAGCACTGGTTTCACGCAAAACCGGCCCGGTGCATTGCGCACCGGGCCGGTTTGGGGAGGAACGGTTTAGTCCTGCTTGCCAGCAGAGGAGCCCTTCAGCGAGGTAAAGGCCTCACCCTTCTCGTTCGAGCACCAGTCGTAGAGCACGCCGCCCAGGACAGCTACGCCCAGGATCGCGGCGGCGATGGTGCCGACCTGTCGAACGTTCGGGTCGGCTGCGAGCTGCTGCAGCTGGCGGTTTGCAGCGTCGATCTGCGCGCGCAGCTCGCCGAACTGGTCATTGTCGTTGCCACGGTTGCCAGTGCCCCAGTCCGGGGTGTTGCGGCTGAACTGCGCCTGGATCTCGGCGTTGATCTTGGCAATCTGCTGGTCGATCGCGTCCATGTACGGCGCACCCACCTGGCCGCCTACTGCCGCGAGCAGTGCGACCGGCACCAGGTAGAGAATTGGCGAGGCGACCGCGTTGGCCACACAACGCTCAAGCGCACCGCCCGGCGCGGACGGCACGCCCGGAGTCGGGGTGGCCGGCACCGTCGGCTCCTCCTCCACGATCTTCTTGGTCTTGCGCAGACCAAGGTCGTAGGAATCGTTGCGCTCGCCCGGCTTCAGGGTGACCTTGGAAATCAGGCCCTCCTCGTCGGTTGCGCCCGGCACCTTGCCGGTGACTTCCCAACCCTGCGGCTTGATAAAGCGGACCTCGTACTCCTTGTTCGGGTCAAGGCCTTCGATGGACCAATTGCCGTTCTGATCGGTCGTGGTGGTGCGGATCGGCTCGCCCTCGCGGATGACCTGCACGGTGACGTCGGAAAGACCCTTCTCGTCCTCGTCCTGGACGCCGTCGCCGTTCTTGTCGTTCCAGACGCGATCACCAACAGTGCCCTTCGACAGGACGCCCAGGTCAACGTCGAGACGCTTCTCGCCCTTCTCGATCGTGACAGTGCGCTTCACCTGGCTCGGATCCGACGGGGTGTGATCGCCCGGCAGGTACTCCACGGTGTACTCGCCCGGATCAACGTCAACCTTCCAATTGCCGTCCTCGTCCGAAACAGTACGAGTGACCTCGTTGCCGTCCTTATCGGTAACGACCACCGTGACGCCAGGAACACCAGTCTTCTCGCCCGAATCCTCCTTGCCATCACCGTTCTCATCCAGCCACACGCGATCACCAATGGTGCCCGGAGTCTCCGGCTCGCAGTCGCAATCCGGCTTCACTGCCTTCAGGCCCAGGTCATAAGTGTCGTTATACTCCTTGGGCTTCAGGGTTGCCTTTGCAACCAGGCCCTCCTCGTCGGTCGCACCCGGCACCTTGCCGGTGACTTCCCAACCCTCAGGCTTGATAAAGCGAACCTCGTAGTCCACGCCCGGGGTCAGGCCGTCGATACGCCAGTTACCCTGCTCATCCGTGTAGGTAGTACGGGTCGGCTCGCCCTCGCGGATGACCTCAACGATGACGTTCGGCACGCCCTTCTCGTTCTCGTCCTGCACGCCGTCGCCGTTCTCGTCGTTCCAGACGCGGTCGCCGATGGCACCGCCCGGCAGCACGCCGAGGTCAATGTCGAAGTTCTCTTCGCCCGGCTCAATCTCCACGGTGCGCTCGATGAGGCGCTCGTCGCTAGCGACGTAATTGCCCGGCTTGTAAGCGACGGTGTACTCGCCCGGATCAACGTCAACCTTCCAATTGCCGTCCTCGTCCGAAACAGTACGAGTGACCTCGTTGCCGTCCTTATCGGTAACGACCACCGTGACGCCAGGAACACCAGTCTTCTCGCCCGGATCCTCCTTGCCATCACCATTTTCATCCAGCCACACGCGGTCACCAATGGTGCCGCGCTCCAGTGCCACCGGCTCCTTCACCGTGGTCGTCTCCGTCACCGTGGTCGGCTCGCAGTCGCAGCCCTCGGTTTCGGTGACAGTGGCGGTCGTGGTTTCAGTCTCAGTGGAGGTCGCGGTGGTCGTGGTCGTTTCCGACTCCGTCTCCGTCGACGTTGTCGTGACCGCCGGGGCCGTTTCAGTCGGCGTAGTCGTGACCGCCGGGGCGGTCTTTAGTCAGCGTCGTCGTAACCGTGGAGGCAGTCTCCGTCGGAGTCACCGTGGTCGTCGCTGCTGTGGTCGTCGAAGTCTCGGTGGTAGTGGTCGTTTCGGTGGTGGTCTCCGTAGTGGTTTCCGTCGACGTCGACGTTGTCGGTTCCGGCTGAGGGGTTGGCTTTTCATCCGGCTCCACCACGCGAAGCGTGTTGCTTTTTTCGACCAAAGCCACCTGGTCAGTGACTACCTGGCCGATATAGACGTCGTGAGTAACAACCGGGTCTGCACCCGCCGCGCACTGCGGAGAAGTATCCTTCACCGGCTGGGTGACCTCAACAATAGTACCGCTGGGCAGGAAGAACTCACCGGGCCAATCCTTGGGGACGACGGCGTCGCTTGGTTTCAAACCCCAGTCGTACACCTGACGCCAGTCGCGGCCCGGCAGTCCCGCGTCACGCGCCTCAACAATTTGCGGCATGTCTTGGTGCTCGGGTGAGTCCGGAGAATGAAGCTGAGCGCGCTCCATAATCTGGGAAGTAACGTCTTGGCCATCCACGATGAATTTCAACTCAGCCTCGCCGAGCTCCGCATTCGGGGAGCGAGTCCCAAGCCAAAGGTCGCTCAGCCACCCACCATATTTGCCGTTCTGAGACACGTAAGAGGACTTCGAAATGAGCGTGCAGCGATCATTTGGGTCCTGGGTAAAGTGGGCGTCATTCCGACCTGGGAATTGGTTATCGGGCGCGATACGCGCCGTAGCCTCAATCGTCGCAGGGGAGAACTCTGTGCCTGGCTCAATGTCTTCAGAAACCTTGACCGGCACCTTGTACGTGAAAGAGTCGTTCTCGCCGATGTAACCAAAATCTACGATGTAGCCTCCGCCTGCAGGCGTCACCTCAGCGTTCCGCTTCTTGCCGCTCTTCCAAACAAACGCCGACGGGTCAATCTGCGGTTCCGCTTCGAGCTGGTCAGAAAACTGCAGGGCGATTGTCGCTCCTTTGATGTCCGACTCGCCCGGACCCGGCTCGCTACCGCTAGGCGGGAAAGGAGCTTCGAAGGAGCCGGTGAACTCAAGCTCCACCGTGTCTCCAGGCTGCACCTCTTGATCAGTCGGGGTAACGTTCACCGACACCTTCGGCTGCAGCTCATTATCGTTGTTGTCAGGGTTGCCGCTGAGGAAGGAATCTTCCTTCTCAACGTAGGCGCCCGCATGAGGCGCGACTACCGCGCCCGATACCGCAAGCGTCACAGTGCTCAGTGCGGCAATCAGCTTCCGACGGAAGCCCCGGCGCTCATTTCCCGATGCACTCATGTATATGTCCTCTCGATCCATCCAAACCCCAACAAGGGATTCACAGCGAAATTCCAAGCTTTTCAAGACAAAGATCAGAGTACTTAAAAGTACAACTCTCCGCATGACACATTCAGAAACCCACGTATTCCAGGGGCGAGAGACAAAACGTGTGCGTTTGATTATAGATTCCCGGCCCTGCCCAGAGACAGAGCAGAAAAGTATTCGCTGAAACTAAGTTCTACGGTCTCCGTCGCGAAGATCCACCACTTCAGGTATTTGGATGCGCTATCGATGCAACGCCATTGAAGAGCATAAACAGGCTGGAAATCGGCGTGAACGCACAATTCAATCACCTCGCCCGAGCCTACCGCGGCACATTTGACGAACACGTCGGGCGTGACAGGCTTACGTCTCCCAATCAGCCTCGCAGCGGACCTAATTGTCCTGCATTCACGAAAGGCGCACCTTTTTGTATCGAGAATCTGTGCTTAGCATCCGCAACCAGCATCCATGCAAACTGATTCGCGTGTGCATAGTCTGCGGCCGCGGACTCCGCTCCACGGCCACTAGGCTCGCAGCCCATGAGGATAGGCTTCATCGGCACTGGCATTGCCGGTCTCGCGCTGGGGGCGGCGCTGCACCGGGCGGGCATGGACGTGCAGGTTTACGAAGAGCATGCGCAGATCCGCAGCGGCGGCGCCGGCATCACGCTCGCGCCGAACGGTCTTGCCGCCCTCGACGCCTTAGGTATAGGCGCAGATTTCCGCGCGCTGCAGCAGCAACAAGCACCACTACAAGGCGGGATCCGTAACCCACGGGGAGATTGGCTCACGCGCGCTTAACCCTCGCGCTCGACCGCACCACACTCCACTCGCTGCTGCTCGCAGGCATCCCGGGCCCCCGCGTCCACACCTCGGCGGAAGCGGTGGGCGTCGACGCCAGATCCGGCACAGTCACCTTCGCCGACGGCACTGAAGTGCGCTTCGACGTCGTGGTGGGCGCGGACGGGATCCGCAGCGCAGTGCGGGCCAGCTGCTTCGACGATCCCGGCATGACCTACGCCGGCTACAACACGTGGCGCGCAATCACCGAAGGGGTACCGCTTGACGCCGGGTTCGAGACCTGGGGAGCGCACGCCCGCTTCGGGGCCGTCCCGCTTCACGACAGCCACACCTACTGGTTCGCCGTCACCTCCGGCCCAGTAGCCCAGCCCGGAGCCCAAGCGCTCCACCAGCTGCACGCGACCTTCGAGCAGTGGCACGACCCGATCCCCGCGCTGCTGCGCGCCACCCCAGAGGACTCGGTTCAGTACCTTCCCATCCACGAGTTGGCGAAACCGCTCGCGAGCTACTACAGCGACAAGGTCGTGCTGGTTGGGGATGCGTCGCACGCCATGACGCCAAACATCGGGCAGGGCGCGTGCCAGGGTCTCGAAGACGCCGCGGTGCTCGCGCGGCTGCTACGCGCAGGGGTAACGGACTTCGCTATCTACGACGTCCACCGGCACCGCCGCAGCCAACAGATTGCGCGCCAGTCGCGGCTCATCGGGCGCGCGCTACATTTCGGCGGCAAGCGTGTGGCCACCGCCCGCAACTGGATACTCAAGCACGTGCCGGATGCGGTATCCGACAGGCAGGTACAAGCGGTGACTGCGTGGGAGGTGCCGGAATTGGGGGGTGTGTGCGGCAAGAAGCGTTAAAAAATTAGAGCCCCACATGAAGCGGGGCTCTAGGCCGACCCTCGAAGGGAATCGGTTCGGTAGAAGATATATTTACACGAGTTAGTTTAAGAAAGCAACCGACACGCCTTACCTGCCGATTCCGCTACCAATTTTGTGGCTTCTCCACTTGGCTACCATCAGGCAGAGGGACAACGTTAGGGAACTGTGATTTTGAAATTCTACCGGGGTTAATCACACGGGAAAATGACGGGTTCGCCTGGTAGAGCGCTCCCGAGGCACTTTGATGCGGGTAAAGAGCGCCGGTGCGCTGACCAAGGTCTTCACGAACCATCCTGAGTGGCGTCACTAGGTCAGTGTCGTTACTCACCACGACGAAAGTATCTGCATTGCCTTGGAAAGCATCGAGAAGTAGATAGCTTGCCAGATTCACATCTGAGCCCTTCTCCTCTGTTTTCAAAACCGTCACGAAATCAGGAGGGGGTGAAGCGTTCTTCATCGTCTTTGTGTTTGTAAGGAAGGTTCCCAGATGAACGGTGAGATTTGGTATTGAGCTTAGCGCTCTGAGATAGAGCTCTTGGCGTTGAGGATCAGTGTCACCGGGGTACCGGGCCGAAACCCGGGCGGTGAAATATCGAATTTGGTTGATCGATTCACGTGGTAGACACTCAGCACAAAGCCTCTGAAGATCTAGCCAGCGCTTATCAGCCTTTCCAGCCAATGCGCGATAGTAAAGATTAAAGCCGTCTATATACACATTTGTAGCCATGCGGCCAATATACCGAGGAAGAGGCACTTCGATCTGAGCCGCAATTTTCAGCCTGGAGTACCCCTCCGCCATCGTGAGTTCAGCGGCACCAGCACCCCCACCGCATTACGCGATTGCCCCAAACGGAGCTAGCTCCATGTAGACCTCCCCGTACCGACAAACCCCAGGTCGCGGGAATCCGGAACCCCTAAACGGAGCTAGCTCCATTCGGACCGGATCCAGGAGACAGATCCCGGGGACGCGGCGAATCCCCCACGCAGACGTCGACAAGCGAAAAGGCCCCGCTCTCGCGGGGCCTTCCGGTTGTGCCCGGGGCGGGACTTGAACCCGCACGTCCTTATCGAACACTGGCACCTGAAGCCAGCGCGTCTGCCAATTCCGCCACCCGGGCGGGCGACTTGATTAATATAACACCACGCCCCAACATACCTCCAAATCGCCAGTTCACACCGCATTTTCGCGTTTTGAACTAGGTCTGCGGGCGCTGCGCACTTATACTTGCTTGGTTATAGGACATCAGTGAGAACAAAATGAGAGCCGCTGGGAAGGAGGTGCGGGCAGTATGGGTGTCATGGATCGTTTGGCCAAGCTGGACTCATCAATGCAGCGTGGCCTGGACAATTCCATGGCCGCGCTGTTTGGCGGCAAGGTCGTGCCGGCCGAGATTGAAGAGCTGGTGAAGCAGGAGGCGCAGGACTCCGTCGTGGTCACGGACCGTGACGAGTACGTCTCCCCCAACGTGTTTGCGGTGGGCGTGTCGTCGAAGGACCTGGAGAACCTGTCGCAGCAGCGCGACCTGCCCGCGGACCTCGCAGAGCAACTCATGCGGTACGTGCGCAACCTGGGCTGGTTTTTGGACGGGCCCGCCGTCGTGCGTATCGCCGAGGAGTCTGGGCTGCGGACCGGCCAGCTGCGCGTGTCGTCCTACATCGACCAGGAGCCCGACGTGGTCAGCGGCTTCGACGCGATCGTGGCGGAGCCGAAAAAGAAGCGGCGCCGCCACGCAGCCAGCCAGGTTCCCACGGATCACAACCATCAGGAGGATCACATGAATGAGCCGACGACAGATGCTGCCGCCACCGGCGGCACCCCGACGGTGAGTCTGCTGCTGCAGGACGGGTCTTCGCGCACCTACCTCGTGCACGAGGGCTCCAACATCCTGGGCCGCTCCAACGACGCGGACTTCCGCCTGCCGGACACCGGGGTGTCCCGCCAGCACGCGGAGATCACGTGGGACGGCGAGGTCGCCGTCCTGGTGGACCTGCAGTCCACCAACGGCACCACCGTCAACGAGGAACCGGTGGAAAACTGGATGCTCGCGGACGGCGACGTGATTACGCTGGGCCACTCGCACATCGAGGTGCGCATCGTGGAGCCGCTCGCGCAGGCTGCGGCCGCCGCGGACGCGCACCAGGACGTCCCGGAGGCCCAGGTGGACGCCCACCCGAGCACCGAGTTCTTCCGCCCCTAACACCGCAACCCCGTAAAGGAGCCCCATGGATTCCGCTGTGATTCTCAGCGCCCGCTTCGGCCTGCTCGCACTGCTGTGGGTGTTCATCCTCCTCGTCCTGTGGGTGCAGCGGAAGGATGTGGTGCGGGCTGCGGGGGCGGTGCGTCGACAAGCGAAGAGCTCCGCGCCCATCCGCCGCGAGAAGGCACGAGAGCTTGCGGTAGTTGAGGGGCCCCTCAAAGGCTCCCACATGGAAATTGCCAGCCTGGAGGACTTAACTATCGGGCGGGCCGGTGACAACGACTTCCAGCTCGGCGACGATTTCGCGTCCTCCACGCATGCGCGCCTGTTCCGCCGCGGCAGCGAGTGGTTCATCGAGGACATGGATTCGCGCAACGGCACGTTTGTCAACGGCACGCGCATTGACCAGCCGGAAAGGGTGTCTGTGGGCACGGATATAAAGATGGGACGCACGATTGTGAGGCTGATGCCATGAGTTTGCGCTTAAACTACGTCGCCGCGTCCGACCGCGGCCTGGTCAGGGGCAACAACGAGGATTCGGCATACGCGGGCCCGCAGCTGCTCGTGCTTGCCGACGGCATGGGCGGCCACGCAGCCGGCGAGGTCGCCTCCCAGCTCATGGTCGAGCACATGGAGCACCTGGACCGCGACCCCGGCGACGCGGACATGCTCGCCCTGCTCGGGGCGGCGGCGGAGGACGCGAACGCGTCGATCGCCGAGTCCGTGAAGCACCACCCGGAGCAGGCGGGCATGGGCACGACGCTCACCGCGCTCATGTTCAACGGCCTCGGCTTCGGCATGATCCACGTGGGCGACTCCCGGGGCTATTTGCTTCGCGACGGCACGCTGACCCAAATCACCGAAGACGACACATTCGTCCAGTCGCTGGTCAACGAGGGCAAGCTCAACCCGGCCGACGTGTCGAGCCACCCGCAGAAGTCGCTGATCTTGAAGGCGTACACCGGGCGCCCGGTCGAGCCGCACCTGGAGATGATCAACACCCAGCCGGGCGACCGCGTCCTCCTGTGCTCCGACGGACTGTCCGACCCGGTCACCCCGGAGACCATCGCGGTGGCCCTCGGGCAGGGCACCCCGGAGGTTGCGTCGCAGCGGCTCATCGAGCTGGCGCTGCGCTCCGGCGGCCCGGACAACATCACCGTGGTCGTCGCGGACGTCGTCGAGACCGACGACAAGGACGCGCCCGAGCTGCCGACTGCGCCCGTGCAGGCCGGCGCGCTGGCGCCGGACTTCGAGCAGTCCCACCCGGACTCGTCCGCGAGCCGCGCCGCGGCGATCATGCGCAAGTCCGAGACCATCCCGCCCAACCAGCAACGCGAGGCCACCAAGATGGCCGGCAGCGCGGGCGACCGCGGCGGCGCCGGCGGCGCTGGCGGCTCCGACGGCGCCGAAGATGCCGACGAGGAGGATCATCCTCGAGGCAAACGAACCGTCTGGCCGTGGGTAGTCGGCGCGCTCGTGCTGGCGATCGCGCTCGTGGCTGCCGGGCTGATGTTCGTGCAGCACCGCGCGTCTGACCAGTACTTCGTCTCCGCGGCGAGCGACGGCCACTACGTCATCGAGCACGGCTCCCGCGACGACCGGACGCCGATCCAGCAGGCCTGCCTGGACAACCGGAACCGGCTGCGCATCGTCTCGGCCGACTCGACGCCGGAGGACTGCCACGTGTTCAACCAATCCGACCTGCCCGAGAGCCAGCGCTCCGTGCCGGAGAACTTTGGTGGCGGCACCTACGACGACGTCCTCGGCCTGCTCTACCGCATGGCGGGTGAGGCGTTGCCGGTGTGCGTCGATAAGCATGAAGACCCCGAGACCTGCAGGACGGTGAGCTGACGTGAAGCGGCTATTCTCGCGCAACCTCGAGCTCCTCCTGCTGCTGTGCTCGGCGGGGCTTTTGCTGCTCATGGTGTTCGGGCTGGAGATGAGCCAGGGGCGGACGCTGTCGAAGGACATGCTGTACCTGGTCGGCGGCTTCGTCGGCGTGTACGCGATCGCGCACGTCGCGCTCACGCTGCTCGCGCCGCGCGCCGACCAGGTGATCCTGCCGGTGGTCTCGCTGCTCAACGCGCTCGGCCTGGTCATCATCTACCGCCTCGACCTGGCGGAACGACCCGGCTACGGGCCGCTGGCGGAGCGGCAGGTGCTGTGGTCACTGGTCGGCGTCGTGCTCATGGTGCTGACCCTGGCGATCGTGCGCGACCACAAGTCGCTGTCGCGCTACTCCTACCTGCTCGGCCTGGCCGGGCTGATCCTGCTCGCGCTGCCGCTCGTGTGGCCGCAGCCGGAGGGCTACGCGGACGCGCGCATCTGGCTGTGGCTGGGCCCGTTCTCCATCCAGCCGGGCGAGTTTTCCAAGATCCTGCTGCTCATCTTCTTCGCGCAGCTGCTCGCGCAGAAGCGCGCCCTGTTCACCGTGGCGGGCAAGCGCTTCCTGGGCATGACGTTCCCGCGCCTGCGCGACCTCGCGCCAATTCTGGCGGTGTGGGCCATCGCCATCCTCATCATGGGCGTGTCCAACGACTTCGGCCCGGCGCTGCTGCTGTTCGCTACCGTGCTGGGGATGGTGTACTTTGCCACCGGCCGCACGTCCTGGCTGGTCATCGGCCTGGGGCTGGTGGCCGTGGGCGGCTACGCCGTCTACCAGGTCAGCGAGAAGATCCAGACGCGCTTTACCAACTTCATCAACCCGTTCGAGGACTTCGACGGCGCCGGCAACCAGCCAGCCAACGCGCTCATCGGCCTGAGCTGGGGCGGCATGACCGGCACCGGCCTGGGCTACGGCCACCCCGAGCTCGTCCCCGTCGCGCACTCGGACTACATCCTCGCCGCGCTGGGCGAGGAGCTCGGCTTCGTGGGCATCGCCGCCGTGCTGTGCCTGTTCGCCGTGCTGGTCACCCGCGGGTTCCGCGCCGCGATGCAGCTGCGCGACTCCTACGGCAAGCTGCTGGCCTCCGGGCTCGCGCTCACCCTGGCCATCCAGATCTTCGTGGTGGCGGGCGGCATCTCCGCGATGCTGCCCATGACCGGTCTGACCACGCCGTTCATGTCGGCGGGCGGGTCGTCCATTATGGCCAACTACATCCTGGTCGGGCTGCTGCTGCGCATCTCCAACAGCGCGAACACGCCCACCGAGTACGACGCCTCCGCCGTGGCGTCCCACCCGGGCACCGGCGTGGCCGAGGCGGTGAGCGCCCGATGAACAAGTCACTGAAATACGGGGCGATCCTCTCGCTCCTGCTCACCGTGGCGCTGCTGGTCAACTTCACCGTGGTCCAGAACTTCCGCGAGGACGAGTACGCGCAGAGCCCGCACAACTCCCGCACGTTCCTGGAGCTGAAGCAGATCAACCGCGGCCAGATCAGCGCGGGCGGGCAGGTGCTCGCCGAGTCCCACCGCGACGACAACGGCTTCTACCAGCGCACCTACCCCAACATGCCGTACTCGTTCGGCCCGATCGTGGGCTACGTGTCCGACACCTACGGCACCTCGCAGGTCGAGTCCGCCTACAACGGCGCGCTGACCGGCGACGGCCAGGGCAACTCCCGCTTCATGCGCACCGGCCACGAGGAGGACGCCGTGGGCAACTCCGTCGAGCTGTCCATGGACCCCAACCTGCAGGCCTTCGCCTACGAGCAGCTGTCCAACAACGGCTACAACGGCGCGATCGTGGCGCTGCGCCCCTCCAGCGGGCAGGTGCTCGCGATGGCGTCCACGCCGTCGTTCGACCCGAACCAGATTGCCAACCCGGCCACCGCGAACGACGCCTGGGCCCAGCTCACCAACGACCCCGGCCAGCCGCTGCTGGACCACGCGTCGCAGGAGCAGCTGCCGCCGGGCTCCATCTTCAAGATCATCACCACCGCCGCGGGCCTGCGCTCCGGCTACACGCCGCAGTCCATGCTCACCGGCGACGCGCAGATCACGCTGCCGGGCACCAACGTGCCGCTGACCAACTACGGCGGGCAGGCCTGCGCGGGCGGCGGCCAGGTGCCGCTGACCACCGCGTTCTCCTTGTCCTGCAACACCGCCTTCGTGCAGATGGCGCTGAACATGGGCACGGACCCGCTGCGCAAGGCGGCCGCTGACTTCGGCGTGGGCGAGCACTACGACCTGGGCATCCCCAACGCGGACGGCTCGCTGGGCGACATCCCCGGCGCCGCCGAGCTGGGCCAGTCCGCCATCGGCCAGCGCGACGTCACCATGACCGCGCTGCAGGCCGCCGTCATGGCGGGCGTGGTGGCCAACGGCGGCAAACGGATGAAGCCGTACGTGGTCAACCGCGTGGTCACCCCGGACCTGCGCACCGTGGAGGAGACCAAACCGGAGCTGCTCAACGAGGCGCTCACCCCCGAGGAGGCGGGCACGCTCACGGAGCTCATGTACGCCTCCGAGCGCGCCACCTGGGGCTACGACGGCAACAGCTTCGCCTCCAAGACGGGCACCGCCGAGCACGCCGAGGGCGCCGCCCCGCACGTGTGGTACGTGGCGTTCGACCCGGCGAAGGACGTCGCGGTCGGCGTCGTGGTCAAGAACGGCGGGCACCTGGGCAACGGCGCCACGGGCGGCCAGGTCTCCGGCCCGCTCGGGCGCGCGGTCCTGCGCGCGGCACCCGCGGCGCCGGCTCCGGAGGAGGGGCAGTGATGGATGGCTGCGTAGCGTCGATAAGCAATACAACCCAGCAGAAGGATACGAACGATGAACACTGAGAACCGCGAAGCACTGCAGTCGCTCATCGGCGACGATTACCAACTGCAGTGGGTAATCGGCCACGGCGGCATGTCCACGGTGTGGCTTGCCGACGACCCCGCGCACGACCGCGAGGTGGCGCTCAAGGTCCTGCGGCCGGAGTTCAGCTCCAACGACGAGTTCCTCGCCCGCTTCCGCAACGAGGCGCTCGCGGCGGAGGGCATCAACTCGCCCAACGTCGTGGCCACCTACGACTACCGCGAGCTGGAGTCGCCGAGCGGCGCGCAGATGTGCTTCATCGTCATGGAGTACATCCGCGGCGAGTCGCTCGCGGACCTCATCGCGCGCGAGGGCGCGCTGGACGAGAACCTGGCGCTCGACGTGCTCGAGCAGGCGGCGCACGGCCTCGCCGTGATCCACCGCATGGGCCTGGTCCACCGCGACATGAAGCCGGGCAACCTCATGATCACGCAGAACGGGCAGGTGAAGATCACCGACTTCGGCATCGCGAAAGCCGCGGCGGCGGTCCCGCTCACCCGCACCGGCATGGTCGTGGGCACCGCGCAGTACGTGTCGCCGGAGCAGGCGCAGGGCATGAAGGTCACCGCCGCCTCCGACGTGTACTCGCTGGGCGTGGTGGGCTACGAGATGCTCTCGGGCAACCGCCCGTTCACCGGCGATTCCTCCGTGTCCGTCGCGCTCGCGCACGTGTCCGCGGAGCCGCCCGCGCTGCCGATTGCCGTCTCCGCCCCGGCGCGCGAGCTCATCGAGATCGCGCTGCGCAAGGACCCGCGCCAGCGTTTCCGCGACGGCAACGAGATGCAGCTGGCCGTCGAGCAGGTCCGCCAGGGCCTGCGCCCCGCACAGCCGGGCGGCCAGACCGCGGTGATCGCCACGGAGCCCTCCCCCACCGCCTCGACCCAAATGCTCGCCGACGTGGCGGAGGAGCGCACCACCCGTCCCGCGGGTGCGTACCCGCCTTCCGCCGCTCGAGCAGTCGCTTCTCGACGCCCCCCTGCCCCCGCCTCCTCCCGCGCCGGCACCTACCGGGAGGCGCCCGCCCCGGCGCGGGAGCCGGAGAAGTCCTCCAAGGCCGGCCCGATCGTGGCCGGCATCCTCGGCCTGATACTCGTCGGCGGCGCGGCGGCGTGGGCGATGACCAGCGGCGTCCTCGACGGCATCGGCGGTGGCGCGTCGTCGAGCTCTTCCACGGCCCCGACCGTGGTCACGCAGACGGAGACGGTGGAATCCACGCCGTCGCCCAGCGAGGACGAGGACACGGAGACTGACACGACGACGCGCGAGCGCGAGACTGTGACGCGCCACGAGCGGAGCCCCGAGACGCTGACCATTAGCGACGAGCCCACGCAGCCGAAGCACTCTCGGGAGGCCCCGACCTCGGCGGCGCGCCCGTCGGTGCCGCAGGGCTCGAAGACGGCCGACGCGCCGACGAGCGCGCAGGAGGTGCCGAGCGTGGCGACGCCGGCGCCATCGGCACCCGCCGCCCCGTCCGCCGACGCCGACACCGGCACGGACGGCGGCGCAGGTGAGATAGAATTGCCTGACCTTGATTCCATCCTCGGAGGTAATGCGCAATGATGATCGCGGATCGCTACGAGCTCGGTGACGTAATTGGCACCGGCGGCATGAGCGATGTCTACGCGGCGACCGACACAGTGCTGGGCCGCGGCGTAGCGGTCAAGATGCTGAAGATGGACATGGCGCGGGACGAGAGCTTCCGCGAGCGCTTCCGCCTGGAGGCGCAGAACTCCGCACGCCTGAACCACCCGAACATCGTGGCGGTGTACGACACGGGCGCGGAAAACGTCGACGGCGTGGCCGTCCCCTTCATCGTGATGGAGCGGGTCAACGGCCGGAACCTGCGCGACATCGTGCGCGAGGACGGGCCGCTGCCGCCGAATCGGGCGGCGTCGCTGCTGATCCCGGTGGCGCGCGCCCTGCAGGCCAGCCACGACGCGGGCATTATCCACCGCGACATCAAGCCGGCCAACATCATGGTCACCAACACCGGCGAGGTGAAGGTGATGGACTTTGGCATCGCGCGCGCGGTGGACGATTCCTCCTCCGTCCACACGCAGACTTCCGCGGTGATCGGCACCGCCCAGTACCTCTCCCCCGAGCAGGCGCGCGGGAAACCGGTGGACGCCCGCTCCGACATCTACGCGCTCGGCTGCGTGATGTACGAGGCCGTGACCGGCACCCCGCCGTTTGAGAACGAGTCCCCGTTCGGCGTGGCGTACATGCACGTTCAGGAGGACCCGGAGCCGCCGAGCGAGCGCCTCGCCGCGCTGGGCCGCACCAACGGCGCGCACGGCACCGTGGCCAATGCTGCCGACGCCGCGAACGCGCTGACTGACGACGAAGCCGTGAACCTCGACTCCGTCATCCTCACCGCGATGGCGAAGCACCCGGCCGACCGCTACCAGTCCGCCACCCAGATGTGCGAGGACCTCACGCTCCTCGAGCGCGGCAGTGTCACGCACGCCGCGCGCACCCACCTGGCGGCGGCCGAGCACGACCTGGGCCAGCAGCAGCCTGGCGCGCACGCCGCCGACGCGACCGTCGTCGGCGCGACTGCCGTGCCCGGCCCTCACGCTCCCCAGGCGCCGCAGGGCCCTCAGGGCGCAGTGCCGCGCCCGCAGGGCACGACCCGCTACGAGGACCACCGCCGCTCCCACGAGAAGCGCCGCATCTCCTGGATGAAGTGGATCGCCGCCCTGCTGGGCCTCATCCTGCTCGGCGCCGCGTCCTGGCTGGCGTACGAGTACTTCTCCACGCCCGACACCTCGTCCGACACTCCGGTGGAGGAGTCGATGGTGCAGGTCCCGGACGTGACCGGCAAGCACCGCGACGAGGCCGTCTCCGAGCTCGAGGGCCTGGGCTTCCAGGTCGCTGTGAGCGACGAGCCGAGCCCGGACTTCGCGCGCGGCGACGTGATTGGCACCAACCCGACCGCCGGCTCCGAGCTGCAGCGCGGCACCCTGATCACGGTGAGCGTGTCCACGGGCAAGGAGGTCACGGACGTGCCGGACCTCACCGGTATGGCGCCGCAGGAGGCGCAGGCGTTGCTGGAGGAGAGCGGCCTGGAGCTGAACGAGGAGATCCGCCACGAGGCGTCCGAGGACGTCCCGGAGGGCGCGATCATCTCCCAGCACCCGGCCGCGGGCACGCAGCTGTCCAAGGGCAGCAAGGTCACCATCACCGTGTCCTCGGGCCCGAAGCAGGTGGAGATCCCGTCGCTGGTGGGCTTGGACGTGAACCAGGCGACGGCGACGCTGTCGTCGTTAGACTTGCGCGCAACGGTAACCAAGATCGACTCGGAGCGCCCCGACGGCGAGGTCCTCGCCGTGGCCGGCGAGAACACCGAGGTCAACGCGGGTACGACCGTGGAGCTGCGCGTGTCCAACGGGATGCTGATGACCATGCCGGAGATCACGCGCCTGGACGTCAACGCTGCGGATGAGAAGCTGCGCGAGGCCGGCTGGAACGGCCGCCTCGTCGCCGGCCCGCCGGTGCCCACGGGCGCGATGGTGGACGCCGGCATGATCGGCCACCAAGGCGTGGGCGCGGGTGAGACGATCCGCAAGGACCAGGCCATCGGCTACAACCTGTGGGAGTTCGACGCGGCCCAGCTCAACCCGCTGAACAATAATGCCGCCTCGCAGTCGCCTGGTAAGGTATCGCCCCAGAACGCCAACGGGAACCAGCTGGGCGACGCAATCCGCGGGCTCGGCCTGTAAGGAGCAAGAATATGCCGAAAGCAAAAGTCACCAAGGACGCGAAGCCGGTCACTACCGCTTCCTCCGGCGCCACCCGCACCCCGGTCAAGATCAACACCGGCGGTACCCCGATGTGGTACAAGGTCATCATGTTTGGCCTGATGATCCTGGGCCTGGCCTGGCTGATCGTCTTCTACCTTGCCGCGGACCAGATCCCGTTCCTCGCGGAGCTGGGCCCGTGGAATTACGCCATCGGCTTCGCCGGGATGATCGTCGGTTTGCTCATGACAATGGGCTGGCGCTAATCGACGCCACGCTGCAGGCGGATACCCCTCGCGGGTATCCGCTTCTTTTTTGCTCGCCTTCAGCACGAACCTGAGAATTTGAGTAATTGATAGGTAAGCAAACGCGGTGATCATTAATATTCGCGGATTTTCCCGAAAATCCCTTGACCTGCACAGTTAGTATTCCTATGGATGTTTCTACAAGTCCTCGCCACCCCCGGTTGGGGGTATATTCGTACTATATTAAGCGCAATCTCAGTTTAGTCGCTATAAATACTTACCAGGACGTCAACCGCGTCGAAATCGCACTTACTTCGAATCTCAGAAAGGAAAACCACATGCGCGCCTTCCGTACCGCCTTCGCCGCAGTGGCTACCGTCGCCATCGCTGGTGGCGCACTGACCGCCCCCGCTCACGCAATGACCAACGAGGAGTCCCGCCCGGAGACCCCGGCAACCAACGACTCCCTCCCGATCATCCACACCTACCGTGGCTCCGACCACATCAAGGCCAACGTGCTCAACGCTCGCCCGGTCTGCAACTCCACCGAGGACTACCGCACGGTGGTCTACAAGGTCACCGACAACTTCCTGCCGGTCGGCACCATCTCCACCACCAACCTGTCTGACAGCCCGGTCAACCTGACCCAGGACCTGTCCCGCACCCAGCAGATCTCCGCATCCGTCAACGGTTCCAAGACGGAGACCCTGAACATCGGCGGCACCGGCTCCAAGGACGGCCTGCAGGGCACCATCGGCTACACCCTGGCCAAGTCCCTCGGCTGGGACGTCTCCGGCTCCCTGTCCTGGTCCGTCGGCCAGAAGATCGGCCCGTACGAGGTTCCGGCCGGCAACACCGGCGAGGCTACCTACGGCTTCCGCACCGTCACCATGACCGGTACCCAGCAGCGCTGCCGCCCGAACGGCACCTGGGCGACCCCGACCGCGTGGATCGCAAACATGCCGGTCAAGAACGAGGTCCGCGTCAAGAACTACGACACCCCGGCTGCTTCCTGGGCTCCGAACAAGGGCGCACAGGTCACCAAGCCTGTCGACGATGCAAACCCGAACTTCGAGGACGAGGTCAACAAGCTCCGCGAGGGCGAGGACCTCGAGGACGTGACCAAGGTCAACGACGACGAGGCCGCTGACGTCACCAACAAGGACATCACCGACGAGGGCACCGAGGTCGTCGAGGACGACGAGGCTACCGAGGTTGCTGACAAGGAGAACACCGAGGTCGAGGAGACCATCGAGGAGACCGAGACCGAGGGCGAGACCGCCGAGGACGCTGCTGACCGCGAGCAGCAGGACCTGGACCTCGAGCCGTACTTCACCTCCTCCTCCTGGAAGTCCTCCGGCTTCGCTGGCACCGCTGCGCTGCGCATCAAGAACGTTGGCAAGGACCGCTACTACGGCGAGTTCCCGGCTGTCACCTTCCGCGTTGACGTCAAGACCGCTGAGGGCCCGGAGGGCGTCGACCGCCTGATCACCGCCAACAGCCACAAGGGCGCTCACGTCCGCGACCTGGGCTTCGACCGTAAGAAGGGCGTCCGCACCTTCGAGGTCACCCTGGCTAACCCGATCAAGTCCGGCGAGGAGGTTGCAGTTGCTTCCTTCAACTTCGGCGATGGCAACACCTCCGAGGGCCGCATCCACAACTACATCACCGCGACCCAGACCGGCCGTCTCGATGGCGACGAGTCCGACGACAACGACCAGGACGTCGACTCCCGCGAGGCAACCGTGTCCGACTTCGGCCGCAAGCTGGACGGCACCTTCTAAGCTGACCGCTTAAGCGGTTCCGCTTCGAAATTTCTTCTCCCGCCCGGGCTCTCCACCACGGAGGCCCGGGCTTCTTACTGCGCCCACAACGGCGAAGTTATCCACAGGCTGTGGATCCCTCTGTGCATACCCCACATTCCACAGCCTGTGGATAAACCTGTGCACTACTTCCACAACCCGAACAAAGTGGCTGTTCGAACGCTCTTTGCCCTCGCTAATCGACGCCACCCCGCCCCCAGTTCGAGGAATTACACGCCCGTAACTATCCACAATGTGAATAGATCTGTGGAAAACTCCCCATGGGGATAACCGGTGGACAACACGCCGCACTTCTCCACAATCCCCACGCCAGCTACCCCGCGTACCCCGCGTACCCCGCGCTCACTGTGCACACCGCCAGCGCGACCCACGCCGCCACCCACCGCGTACGCACGCTTGGCGACGTCACCGGCCACGCCATCAGCGCCCCCGCAACCAGCCCGCCGGCGTGCCCCCACACGCTCACGTCCGAGGCGACGAGCGTGTACACCACGTTGCCCACGAGGAGGATGAGGGCGGGGCGGGGGTCGACGTGGCGTCGATAGGCGATGGCGACGAACACCGCCATGAGGGCGTAGAGCGCGCCCGACGCCCCCGCGGTCGGGGTGAGGAACGCGAACTGGAGCACCGCGGCGGAGGACCCCAGGATCCCCGCCGCGTACGCCACCGCGTAGGGGCCGCTGCCCACGGCGCGCTCGACCTCGGTGCCGATCACGGCGAGCATGAGCATGTTGAGCACGAGGTGCGTGGCGCTTAAGTGCACGAACCCGGCTGTGAGCGCGCGCACGAGCCCCGCGCCCTGCGTCTCCGGCCCCCACAGCACGAGCTCGGCGCCCACCGAATCCCACACCACGCTGTCCAGCGAGCGCGACTGCACCGCCATCACCGCGTACACGATCGCGCACAGCGCGGTGATGGCCACGCTCACGGGCGCGCCGCGGAAGAACTGCTGGGCAATCTTCTGCATGTCAGGCCTCCAAATACAAAAGTGCCCCCGCTGCACTGAGCGGGGGCAAGGGTCGAAGCGGTCTTACTCGGAGACCTCGACGGACTTGATGACGACGTCCTCGACCGGGCGGTCCATGCGGCCGGTCTGCACGTTCGCCAGCTCGTCGACGACCTTGCGCGAAGCCTCGTCGGTGACCTCGCCGAAGATGGTGTGGCGGTTGTTCAGCCACGGGGTCTCGGCGACGGTGATGAAGAACTGGGAGCCGTTGGTGCCCGGGCCGGCATTCGCCATGGCGAGCAGGTACGGGCGGTCGAAGGTGAGCTCCGGGTGGAACTCGTCGGCGAAGTTGAAGCCCGGGCCGCCGGTGCCGGTGCCGGTCGGGTCGCCGCCCTGGATCATGAAGCCGGGGATGATGCGGTGGAAGATCGCACCGTCGTAGAACGGGCCCTCGTTGGAGCCGGAGGCGTTGGCCGCCGAGTACTCCTTGGTGCCCTTGGCCAGGCCGGTGATGATCTCCACGGTCTTCGGCGCGTGGTTGCCAAACAGGTCAATCACGATGTCGCCGTGGTTGGTGTGCAGGGTCATCGTCTGCGTCTTATCAGTCATGGGTCCCAGGATACGCATTTTCGCGCGCGGGTGGCGGAGGGTGGCACACGAAAGCGACCTGGGGTGCGTTCCCACACCACCGGGTCGCGTGTTCGGCGCGGCGCCTACTTCAGGCCAGCGACGACCTCATCGCGTGCGGCGACCAGGTTGCGCAGCGACGGCTCGACCTCGGCGTAGCCGCGGGTCTTCAGGCCGCAGTCCGGGTTGACCCAGAGGCGGTCGGTGGGCACGTGCTGCAGCGCGGCACGCAGCAGGCCCGCGATCTCCTCCTGCGACGGGACGCGCGGGGAGTGGATGTCCCACACGCCCGGGCCGATCTCGGAGTGGAAGGACTCGTCGAGGTCCTCGAGCAGCTCCATCTTGGAGCGCGCCGCCTCGATGGAGGTGACGTCGGCGTCGAGGGCAGCGACGGCGTCGATGATCTGCCCGAACTCGGAGTAGCAGAGGTGGGTGTGGATCTGGGTTGCGGGCTGCGCCTCCAGGGCGACCAGACGGAACGCGCGGACGGCCCAGTCGAGGTAGGCGGCGCGCTCGTCGGCGCGCAGCGGGAGGAGCTCGCGCAGGGCGGGCTCGTCGATCTGGATGACCTTGATGCCGGCGTTCTCGAGGTCGCGGACTTCGTCGGCAAGCGCGAGCGCGATCTGATCGGCGGAGACGGCGAGCGGGACGTCGTCGCGCTTAAAGCTCCAGGCCAGGATGGTGACCGGGCCGGTGAGCATGCCCTTGACCGGCTTGTCGGACAGCGACTGCGCGTACTTCGCCCACTCGACCGTCATCGCGGAGGCGCGGGAGACGTCGCCGACGACGATCGGCGGACGGGTGCAGCGGGAGCCGTAGGACTGGACCCAGCCGTTCTCGGTGACAACGAAGCCGTCGAGCAGCTCGGCGAAGTACTGCACCATGTCGTTGCGCTCGGCCTCGCCGTGGACGAGCACGTCGACGCCGATCTCTTCCTGCAGCTGGATGACGTTCTTGATCTCGGTGCGCAGGGCCTCCTGGTAGGCGGCGTCATCGAGCTCGCCCGCCTTGTGGTCGGCGCGCGCCTTGCGGATCTCCGGGGTCTGCGGGAACGAGCCGATCGTGGTCGTGGGCAGGGTCGGCAGGCCGAGCGCCTCGCGCTGCGCGGCCTGGCGCGCGGCAAACTCCGGCTGGCGCTGCACGGCTCCCTCGGGGAGCGCCTGCACACGCTTCTCGACGCCCGCGTTATGAATCTTCTCGCTCTCAGCCCTCGTCCGGACCGCACGATCCGACTGGGCGAACGCCTCCTCGGCGGCCTCGGGGCCGACGACGAGCGCCTGGATCTCGGCGACCTTCTCGTCGGCAAACGACAGCCAGGTCGCGACGTCCACGGGCAGGTTCTTCTCCGCCTTCAGGGTGTGCGGCACGTGCTGCAGGGAGGTGGAGGTCGAGACCGAGACGGCGTCGCGGCCGGCGGCCACGGCCTCGAGGACCTCGGTGCGCTCGCGCAGGTTCGCGGCCCACACGTTGCGGCCGTCGACCAGGCCCGCGACCAGGTGGGTCTCCGCCGGGATCGCCTTGGCCACGCGCTGCGGGTAGTCGGCGTCCTGGTCAAGGGTCCACGGCGCCAGGTCCACGTGCAGCGCCTCCGGGGCGAGCTCCGCCAGGACCGGCAGCGCCTCGCGGGTCGCGCCGTACGGGGTGGTCAGGTACACGGCCGGGCGGTTGTCCGCGCCGAGGAGTGTCGTGTACGCCTCGCGCAGGTGGGTCGCCAGCTCCGCGTCCGGGGTGGACAGGTCGGCGACCAGGGCGGGCTCCGCCAGCTGGACCCACTCGGCACCGGCGTCCTTGAGGGCTGCGAGGACGGTGGCGTAGGCGTCGATAAGCGAGGGCAACAGCGACCACTCGGCCGGCTTGGACAGGGCAATCAGGGTGACGGGGCCGACCAGGAACGGGCGGACCGTGTGGCCGGCCTCTTTGGCCTCCTCGAAGATGCGCACGATGCGCTCCGCGGCGGGCGCGATGTCCTGGCCAGCGGCGATCTCCGGGACGAGGTAGTGGTAGTTGGTGTCGAACCACTTGGTCATCTCGAGCGGGACGCGGGTGTCGTTGCCGCGGGCGAGGGCGAACTCCTCGTCCAGGTCGGTGCCGCCCGGGATCAGGCCGACGGTCAGCGCCGTCTCCAGGACCTGGTCGTAGTAGGCCACGTCGGCGGCGATGGCGTAATCCTCAGTCAGCCCAAGGTCGCGCAGGTGGTTGTAATTGTCAATGCGCAGCGCGTGCGTCGTGGAGCGGAACGTGTCCGCGTCGATGCGGCCCGCCCAGTAGCTCTCCAGCGCGCGCTTCAGCTCGCGGTTCGCGCCGATGCGCGGGTAGCCCTCGATTGTGGCCTTGGGGAACGGTGACGAGGATGACACAGTAGGTCCTTTCAATGGAAACGGGTGGGTCGGGTAATTCGGGTTTATTGGGGTGAGTGGTCTGCCCGCTGCGGGATCCCGATGCGGGACAACAGGTCCTGGGTCACAGCGAGGTTGTTGTGCGTGTACACGTGCAGGCCGCCGGTGCCGGCGTCCAGGATGGTGTTGGCGAGCCGCGCGGACATCTGCATGCCCAGCTCGTACTCCTCCTCCGGCGTCGTGGCCTGCGCGAGCGTACGAGCCACGCACTCCGGCACCTCGATGCCGGAGAGCTCGCCCATCCGCTGCACACGCTTCAGGCTGGTCATGGGCATAATGCCGGGGATGAGCGGGATGCGGACCCCGGCGAGTCGGGCCACCTCAACAAAGTCGAGGTAGTCCTGCGCGTTGAAAAACAGCTGCGTGATGGCGAAATCCGCGCCCAGCCGCTGCTTGGACAGCAGCACGTCCAGGTCTTCGTCGAAGTTCTTGGACTCCGCGTGCCCCGACGGGTAGCACGCCACCGACAGCGCCAGCTTGCCGGCGGCCAGGCGGAACGCCTCCTCGTCCTCCACGTCCTGGATCAGGTTGAGCAGGTCCGTGGCGTGCTGGAGGTGGTCCGCTGGCATGCCGGTCTCGGGCAGGTCGCCCCGGAGGGCGAGGAAGCCGCGGACGCCGGCGTCGATGAGCGTGCGAATCCACGTGACCAGCTCCTCGCGCGTGCCCGCGGTGCAGGCGAGGTGCGCGATCGGGCGCAGGTTGGTCGTTTCGGCGACGCGCGCGATGAGCGCGGCCGTGCCGGTGAGCCAGTCGCTGCGCCGTGAGCTGGTCACGGAGACGTAGTCGGGGCGGTAGGCCGCGAGGCCGGCGATGAGTTCGTCGAGTTTGCCCTCGTCCGCGCCGTGGCGGGGCGGGATCAGCTCGAAGCTCAACGCGGTGCGCGTGCGCCGCCGCTGCTGCGTGGTGTCCTCGCCGACGCGGTCGATCGGCGCGGAGGCAGACAGCCGCGTCGGTGCAAAAGTGCCGCGCATTGGTTTCCGCCTTTCTCTGTGTCTGGGCCGTTTTTCAACGGTGTCCAAGAATCTAGGGGCCGGTTTTTCAGGGCACAACGAGGGGGCTCATTCGGGCAGGCCACGCGCGTTAAATTCGTGAATATTAATCGCAGAAATGAACAGCTTGGTATGTTTTTGCGTAACGCTTGGTCCGGGCATGCGCGGCGGCGGTTTGGGTAGCCTTGGGGCGAACCGACCTCGACCCCCTACACAGAGGAGCGACAATGAACACGCAAATTTTCCAGGTCCTGCTCACCGGCATCTCCGACACCGTGAAGTACCTGCGCGGGCAGGACGAGAAGAAGAAGCGCGAGCTGTACGATTCGCTCGTTGACACACTGAAGAACAACAACATCGACTCCCTGCACGACCTTGCGGACAAGGAGCAGCTCGAGGAGCTTTACGACGCCGCCCGCACCCAAGCCGGCGACGTCACCCGCGCCGCCCACAAGCGCTTGGACCGCCGCCGCGCCGCCTTCAACGCCGCGCTGCCGGCCCGCGAGGAGCAGCGCAAGGCTTGGAAGGCCGAGGCGAAGCAGCACAAGAAGAAGGCCAGGGGCAACGGCGGCAAGATCGCGGCCGGCATCTTCGGCGTCGCGGCGCTCGCCGGCGCCGGCTGGGCGTGCTGGCAGTTCTGGCTCAAGGACAAGCTTAACGACGCCCCCGAGCCCACCCCCCAGCCGCGCACCAGCACCGGCGAAGCGAAGCTGGTCTACTCCACCACCACGGAGGACGATCTGCACGCCGAGGAGAGCACCGGCGTGTACTCCCCCGACACCGCCACCGGCGCGCACGCGAAGGACGCCGACGGCTCGACTGGCTCGACCGTGCTGACCACCAGCCTCGACGACACCCGCGACCACACCGAGGGCACCGGTGAGGGCCTGTCCACCCTGGACACGCTCGAGGACGACCAGCGCAAGGCCACCCGCGGCACCTCCACCCGCAAGAGCCGCCACTCGCTGCGCGAGGACTAAAGGCGCGGGTCGCCGCGCCTGACCACGTGGACGTCGACGCCGCCAAACAGGCTGAAGCAGCGCACCACGATCTCGGGCGCGGAATCCGGCAGGTCCGCCGGGTCGATCACGCCGGGCGCCAGTTGCATGTCGTGGCCGCCGAAGAGCCCGACCCCGTTGACGCGCACGCGGAAGCCCTCGGGCACGTACACGTCGACACCGCCGAAGACGCCGACCGCATTGATGGTGGTCACCGGCTGCGCCAACTGCGCACCGCGCAGGTCAATGTCTACGCCGCCGAAGACGCCCACCGCCGTGTGCGTGGCCGCGATGGCGTCGCCGCGGACTTTCGACCCGCCGAACACGCCGAGCGAGACGCTCCGACCGCGCTCGACCGCCTGCACCTGTGCGAGCGCAGCCTCAACAGGCGGGGCGAGCTCGGCGCCCGGGATCTGCGCCGGCTCGCGGTGGCCGAAGAGGCGGTTCTGGGGGTCATCGACAAGGTCGGCGATGAGGGCCACGAGGTCGTCGCGAGTCGTGGCCGCCTCGCACTTCGAGGAACGCTCCTCGAACTCGTTCACGTCAATCTGCCCCTGGCCAAGCGCAGTGGACAGGACCTCGGCCGTGCGGTTGCGGTCGTCGTGGTTACACCGAATGCTCATACCTTGATGCTAACACCCGGCGCCGTCTTCTGCGGCCGTTTTCGCAGGCAGGCATGCGTGTTGGCGCCAGGGGCACTGGCGCTTTTAACACGAGGGCGACGGCACGCTACCCGTCATCCGGCGGGTCCGGGCTACGAAACGGCGCCCGCGCCGCATGATCCACCCCAGTCGGTGTGACCCGACCCGACGGCGAGACCCACACAATCCGCCCACCACGACGCTGCGTCCGCCCACGCGACGGCCGACCCGCCTGATAATTGTGATACCGACACAACCACCCCAAATTCCCCACCTCAGTCTCACCCCCATGCTGATGCTCCACCATATGATGCGCATCGCACTGTGACGCCGGCACATCACAATCCTTCCACGTACACGTAAGCGAATCCGCCAACATCATCTCCCGATGCTTCCGATGCGCAAACCGCACATCATACGCATTCACCGGCCCATCAGCCGCCCCCACCAAAATCACCGACCCCAACTCAGCCAAACGCATCCGCACAAACTCCGCACCGGAGACCACCACACCATTGTCAAACCGCACCTGGACGTCATCACCCGCCCCCGCGATGACCTTCACATACTCCCCCAGGTCCAAATTCGCAGTTACACGCACCGTGTAGTCCGCCTTCGGACACTCATCAGACAACCAGCCGACCACATCATCTTTCGCCGCATCAAACAACCCCTGCACCGCAAGCGAGGGACCAGTGACCTTCAACGTGGCCATCCCATCACCATGCTGGCGCACCCGCACCCCAGGCGTGCGCGCAGGCGCCGGCGACAACTTCTGCTTCAACTGCCCAGCAACACGGCGCACACACGCCAAATCACCACTGGTGGCACACAGCGTTTCAATAAACCGCCACCGGTTCGTCGCATCTGTAATCGAGCGCGACGCACGCGCAATATAGGCCAACGTATCCACCCGATGCCCGCACTCACGGGCCCCTGCCACCGCCCGGGCCTGGTAGCGCGAATGCGACGTCGGCGCGTACAACATGCGGGCGGCGACGACTAGCTGGGCGGCGCGGTCGGGGGCGACGCCGGCGTCGATAAGCGAATCTGCAGACACGCCAACGGCCGCGGCGACGTAGTCAACGCCGGCGCGGTCGTGGGCCACAAGGTCTGCAATCACATCCATACCCAGCACCATACGGGCCCGTGACCAGCGCAAACAAGCACTTGTGAGAAGACTCCCAAAACACCCACCGAAGGGAACCGCGGGCCCGTTCCCTGCGTCTAATACTGGTTAAGGGTTTTCCGCGCGCCAGGCAATGAGGAGGTTGCGCACGAGGCGCTCGCGCACGTCGGGAAACAGCGCCGTGAGGGTCGCGTCCATGGGGCGGGTGACCACGATGAGCTCGGAGGCGAGCTCGGTCGGCGTCTGGTCCGGCGCGATGAGGCCGTGGGGCGCGGCCTTGTCCAGCAGCACCTGCACGCGGGCGAAGAACTCGTCGCGGCGGCACTCCACGTCTGGCTCCACGCCGTCCGGCAGCTCGGACGCGAGCGCGCCGACGAGCATGCCCACCCCGTAATCCACGAGCCGCCACACGAAGCGCTCCCAGCTGCCTTCGGGGTCGTCGTCGAAGGCGGCGAGGGTGTCGTCGAGAAACCCGTCCAGGTCCTCGATGAAACGGAGCGCGCACGCCTGGCGCAGCTCCGCCCGCGACGGGAAGTGGCGGTATAGGGTGGCAATGCCGACGCCGGCGTCCTTCGCCACGCCCTCGAGCGTTACCGCGGAGTTGGGGCGGGTGCGGAACTGCTCGGTGGCGGCGGTGATGATTTGGTCGCGTTTCGCGCGCGCATCTGATCGCACCTGCATCTCCTTCCCGCGCGATACAGTTTCGTCTTGACATCGCGCTACATGCGGAGCACCATAGCAGGAGTCTTAAGTGATAGCCAACCCTCCACTTGGAGTTTTTCAATGACACAAATTCTCAGCGCAACCGACCTTGTGCTGCGCAAAGGCGACGACCCGGTGAGCGTCGACGCCAGCGAGGGCTTCAACTTTCTGCACGTCGGGCGCGAGTCAAGCGCCACGACGCTCGCGATGACCCTCGCCGGGCGCTACAAGCCGCACTCGGGCACGGTCGACGGCCCCGGCTTCAAAAAGACGGCGCTGGCCGGCGTGCACATGATCGATTCGCTCGACCGGCAGATCCCGCTGCGCGACTTGCTGCGCGAGCAGATCGCGTGGTCGCAGCCGTTTTTCAAGCCGACGCCGCGCCGCCCGCTCGAGCACGATACCGTGGCTCGCTGGCTGGAGCCGCTGGGGCTCGAGGAGCTTGACAGCGCCACGTCGGTAGGCGAGCTCAACGTGCTCGACCGCTTCCGCTTCCGCATTCTGCTCGCGCTGGTGTCGCGACCGAAGGCGGAGCTGCTCATCGTGGACGACGTGGACCAGATCCGCGACATGTCGCTGCGCGCGAAGCTGCTGGACAACCTGTACGCGGTCGCTGAGGAAGTGCCGGTGTTGGTGACGAGTGCGAACGAGGAGGACCGATGAGCGGACTGCACCTGGGATCGAATTTCCGCAAGTTTCTACACGGCAAGCTGCCGCCTCTGGCGCTGATTGCTATCACGCTGCTGCCGCTGCTGTTCGGCGGCCTGTTTGTGTGGAGTTATTGGGACCCGCTGGGCAACCTGAACAAGGTGCCGGTGGCGTTGGTGAACTCGGATGAGGGTGAGAATGGGCAGCAGGTCGTCGATAAGCTGCTCGAAGAAAAGCCCATGAACTTCCAGGTGGTTTCCGCCGACGAGGCCCGGCAGGGCATCGCGGACGGCACCTACTACCTGGGCATGGAGATCCCGACCGACTTCACCGAGGCCGTGACCAGCGTGAAGGAGGACAACCCGCACCAGGCGAAGATCAACGTCACGCTGAATGAGACGAACGGCTTCATTCCGACGATGCTGGGCGGGCAGGCCTCGCGAGTGATCACGGATACCGTGTCCAACACGGTCGGGTCGAAGGTGGTGGACCAGCTCTTCGTCGGTTTCAACACCATCAACGACGGCATGGGCCAGGCCGCCGACGGCGCGGGCCAGCTCAACGAGGGCGCGAAGAAGGCCGGCGAGGGCGGGCAGAAGCTTGACGACGGCGCCACGAAGCTGGACGACGGCATGCAGGAGTTCAACTCGAAGCTGCAGCAGATGCCCAGCGCCGCGCACCAGCTTGACGACGGCGTGACGCGCCTCCAGGACGGCGCCCAGCAGCTCAACACCGGCATCGGCACCGCGGCGGACGGCGCGAATCAGCTCTCCGAAGGCATGCTGACCCTGCAGGGCGGCACCGACAAGCTGGGCGCGGGCGCGTCGCAGGTTGCGGGCGGCGTGGACAAGATCGCGGGCGTGGCCGGCCAGCTCGGCGCGGCGCAGGCGGCGTTCGCGGACATCGACGCATCCCTGAACCAGGTCATCGCGGACCTGGACGCCTCGCCGATCCCGGGCACGGAGCAGATTGCGGCGCAGGCTCGCCAGACGCAGGCGCAGCTGCACGGCGGCCCGCTCGCCACGGCGATGAACTCGGACCTGGTGAGCCAGCTGCAGCTGCTGCAGAGCGGCGCGCACCAGGTGGCCAACGAGCTGCAGGACCCGAACGCGCAGTACCGCGGCGGCGTGAACCGCGCCACCGACGCGGCCCAGCAGCTGGCGGCCGGCCTGGCCAAGCTGCAGGACGGCTCCGGCACGCTCGTCGCCGGCGTGGCGCAGCTGAAGGACGGCACGTCGCAGCTGGTCGTGGCGGCGAACACGGCGTCGGACGCGTCGTCCAAGCTGGCCGACGGCTCCAACCAGCTCGTCGTGGGCCTCGGCGCGCTGAACGACGGCCTGGTGCAGCTCGATGACGGCACCGGCGAGCTCAGCGTCAAACTCCACGACGCGCAGGAGCAGGCGCCGACGTGGGAGGGCGAGCGCCTGAACAAGGCGGTCGACTCCGCCTCCAACCCGGTCGTGCTGAACCAGGCCGGCGACGAGCTGACGTTCTTTGGCAAGGGGCTCTCCCCGTTCTTCCTGTCGCTGTCCCTGTGGTTCGGCGGCCTGGTGCTCTACATGATCTTCGAGCCGATTTCGCGTCGCGCGATCGACTCGGGGGCGTCGCCAGTGCGCGTGGCGCTCAACACGCTGCTGCCGTCGTTCCTGGTCACCGGCGTGCAGTCGGTCTTCCTGTGGATCATGCAGGTGTGCATCCTGCGCGTCGAGCCGACTCACGCGGGCGTGATGCTGGCGGTGCTGGTGGGCGTGTCGTGGGTGTTCGTCTCCTTCATCTACATGCTCAACTGCATCTTTGGTAAGTCGATTGGCCGCCTGCTCACCATGGCGCTCATGTCGCTGCAGCTGGTGGCGTCGAACGGCCTGTACCCGCCCGAAGTGCAGCCGAAGTTCATCCAGTGGGTGCACAGCTGGGACCCGATGCGCTACTCGGTGGACCTCATGCGCTACGCCCTGTTCGGCACCGACGGCGGCGATCCTCGCATGATCCGCGCGACACTGGTGCTGTTGGGCATCGCGGTAGGCTCGTGGGTGGTCGCCTGCCTGGGCCTGACCAGGCTGCGCCAGATCCCAGAGCGCGATCTGCACCCCGAGCTTTCGGTCTAAGACCGCGAGCCCTTGCCGGGAGCGGATTGTTGACGTATCATCTTGATGGACGACATCCCACACGGAAGGACACATCATGTTCAACCCGCTCAACCTGCTCCCCGCTAACCAGAAGGCCGCCAAGGCCGCCAAGGCCGCCAAGGCACAGAAGGCTGCGAAGTCAAAGACCCGCCTCGCCTCCGCCGCGCTGCGCGTGCCCACCGGCCTGTATATCCTGAACTCCGGCATCGGCAAGATTGGTGCCGACGAGGGCACCGCCGAGTTCCTCCACGGCATGGCCGTCACCGGCATCCCGGCGCTGAAGGACATGGACAAGGAAACCTTTGCCAAGTTCGTCGCCTACTCCGAGACCGGCATCGGCGCAGCGCTGCTCACCCCGTTCGTGTCCAACCGCCTCGCCGGTGCCGCGCTCGCGACGTTCGGCGCGGGCCTGCTCACCATGTACTTCGGCAACGATGCGATGACCGAGGACGACGGCATCCGCCCGTCCCAGGAGGGCCTGCCGCTGTCGAAGGACTCCTGGCTCGTAGCCATCGGCGCCGCGCTCATGGCTCTGCCGCGCAAGTAGACGCGCAGGCGTGCAGCGCGGTACTAATATGTTTCGCGTGAAACGTGTTCCCGCCCTCGTCGCCCTGCTTGCGCTCGCCGCTGCGGCTACCCCTGTTGCTACAGCGCAGCCGCTGCGGCCGTTCGCGCCGAGCTGTACCCCGATCCACGTCGTGCAAGCGGCGGGCTCGGGGTTTTCGCATTCCTGGGACCCGTCAGCCCGCGACACGCTTTTCGACGACAACTCCTCCCCCGCCGCCGACCTCACCGAACACTTCGGCGCGCGCACGGTGCGCAGCTACCAGGTCCGCTACCCCGCCTCGTTGGGCCGCTTGAGCGCGCTCGGCAGCGCCAGCGGCGGCATCGAGGGCACGGAGGCGGCGACCTACGGCGAGTCCGTCACGCAAGGAACGGACGACGCGGTGCGCGAGATGGAGACCGTGGCGAGCGCGTGCCCGCAGACCCGCTTCATCATGGTGGGCTACTCGCAGGGCGCTCACCTGATCGGCGACGCGGCGGCGCGGGCGGCGCACGGCCAGGTGCGCGGGGTGGGCCCGGAGCAGATTGCCGGGGTGGTGTTGTTTGCGGATCCGGGGCGAGCGAGCGTCGATAGGCAACGGGCCCTGCCGCCCGCCAAGCTGTACGCGTCCGCGCCGAAGGGGGTGCTGGCGCGCGGCGGCGAGCTGATCAACGGCGGCGGGTCCGGGGTGATTCCGGAGCGCGTGGGCCTGGCCGGCGAGCGCGCGCTGAGCTTCGCCGGCCTGGAGGGCAAGGTGCTCTCGCTGTGCAACCCGGCGGATATGGCGTGCTCGACGGACCCGGATTCCGCGCTGCGCGACCTGGCGGATGTGGCGATGCGCGAGGAGGCCGTGGGCCCGCCCAACGCGGCGACGGGCGCGCACGTGCTGGAGTTTTCCCGCCGCATGGACGCGGGCGTGCCGTTGCAGCAGGCGGTGCGCGAGTCGGGCCTTTCGCTTCTCGACGCCCCCGCCGCCGCCCTCATCCTCGGAGAGATCGCACTCTTCGCCCAGGCGGCCGACGGCGCCACCCGGTCGGAGCAGGCGGCCACCCCGCCGGAGCAACTCGTGGCGGTGACGCTGCTGTCGGCGCTGCCCAACCTGGCGAAGGAGGGCGTGACCTGGACGTACCTGCTGCCGGCCCTCGAGGGGCTGCGCGGCGCGGTCGCGGGGGACGACGAGGACGGGACCTGGGCCGACGTGGCGCTCGAGGGGATGCGCGCGACCCAGGCGATGGAGCGGTTCTACCTGCAGCTGGCGCGCTCGGGTGTGGTGCCGCGGGTGCCGACGCCGACGGAGCAGCGCCAGGCCGCGGCACACTCGGCGGTGTCGCAGCTGGTGGGGCAGGTCTCCTCGGCGGCCGGTTTGCAGGCGGCGATGGGGAATCCGGTGAATGGGAACTTGTTGGCGTCGGCAAGCCAGGCGGGCGACTTCGGGCCGCGGCACATGTCGTACTACAAGCTGGGGTACACGGATAGCCCGGGCGGGTTCAACGTGGACGGGCAGACGGGGTACGACTACGCCGTCGACTGGCTCGACGACGTAGTCCGCGGCGTACTGCGGGAGCGGTAGGGGCTACTTGAACGCCTTCATCGCGTTGTCGATGGCGGCGTTAAGTTGCGCGCGCACGCCCTCCAGGCCAGGGATCGGCAGCTGGGATACTGCGATCAGCGCGAGCAGCAGCACCAGCGGGGTTGCGATGCCGACTGAAGAGGCAATGGTCTTCGGGTCCGAGGAACCGTCCTTCGGCGCGTTGCCGTCAGCGCCCGACTTCGTATCGATGTCGAAGCTGTAACCGGTGGCGTTCTGCACGTTGTCATTCACCGGGACGAACGACACCGTGCCACGCACGCCCTGCTTCGGGGTGAGGACCAAGGAGTCGCCCTCGCGGGTGATGTCCACGAGGTCCGCGCCCTCGGCAATCGCGACGTCGCCGCCCTCCTTGCCGAACGAGATCGTGATCGCGCCGGTGGCTGCGTCGCGCTTGGCGCTGGCGATGTCCTTGTTGGGCTCGTCGAACTCGTTGTCGGTCGGTAGAGTGTGCTCTCGCAAAATAATCAGGGAACTGATCGTGCGGACGAGCTTACCGTCCTTGTCATATTCTTCGGTCACAACGAATTGTTCCTCACCACCTGCTTTCGGGGTCAGCGTGAACGTGCCCTTATCGTCCTTGCCAGTGGTGACGTGATCCGCACCCTGCACAACCTTAAAGGTGTTGCCCTCCGAGATCGGCTGGTATGCCTTGCCCTGACCAATGATGAGGTAGTCGCGCAGCTGAGGGGTGTCAGAGGTTGCGCCCCGGACGATCTTCAGGTTCCAGGTGTTAAGGACGTTGCCGTCCTCGTCCCACTCTTCAATGGTCGCGGTCTTGCCGGCAGCATCAGCCTTCGGTTTGGCCACCCACTGGTTGCCGTCCTCGGTCTGGTACTCCAGGTACTCGGCACCGTCGATGACGACGAACTTATTGGACTTCTCAACCAGCGTCGCGCGGAACTCTGCGTTGGGCGAGGTCCGATAATTGTAGACGCGAGCGCCCTTGGACTCCGTGATGGTGAGCGTGTATGTCCCGTACACACCTTGCTTGTCGCTCACAGCAATCGTGACAGTACCGGTCTTGCCCGCACGGCCGGTGACGACGAAATCGCCATCATCCTCGCGAACACGGACGAGATCGTTGCCGTCGATGTCGTTGCCGTCGGCATCCTTGGCGGAAACGATCTTGTAGGAGTCGCCGAATTCAGCGGAGATGCGCGCTGAACCAAACCAGGTCATCTCATGCTCGACGTCCTTCTGTTGCTCACCGGGCGTGATGTTGACAGTAAAGCGCTCGTAAGCGTAGCCGTCATCGGTGCGGTCCTCGACCATGACCCGGCCGCTGGCGCCGCGCTTCGGAGAAATCGTCATGTTGGACTCACCATCCCACGGCGCGTCTTCGAGTAGGTCCCTGCCTTCGGTGATGTGGAGCCGGGTGCCAACCAACCCGAGCTCATTGTCGGAGGTAATCGTGTACTCGGACTCGATCGGATGAAACGGAGCGACCGAGTAGATGTGCTCAATGACAGGGACGTTCTCGTAGTCGACACCGTCGCCGCTAGTCTCCCACCGGACGAATTCGGTGGCCTTAAGCTTCCCCTGTGCCCCCGGCTTGAACTCCAGCTTCAAGTCGCCCCAGATCTCTTTACCGTCGTAATCTTCCGCGTTCTCAAAAAAGTCCTCGAGCTTTGCGCCGTCCAGCGGTTCGACCAAGAAGCCATTGTCTTCGTCACTGAACGGAGTGAGGTACACCTTCGAAAGATCGACAACCTCGTGCACACGGGTGGTCTTCTCGAGGTTGAAAGTATGGCGCTCTATGCTGACCGTGACGTTTTGAACGACGCGACCCTGGCTGTCCTTGATGTTAATGACGGCGGTGCCGCCGCTCTTCTTCAGCGCATCGTTGTCCTCGTTGGCGGTGACGATCCAGGCGTTGTCCTCCTCGGTCACAGTGACAAATTCCGCGCCTTGAACAATGTCGTAGGTCGCACCAGCGGAACGTCGCAGCTCTGTAAATCCCCCGTACGGTATCGACTCGTGAACGATGCTCTTCGTCGCGTACTTCCGCTTCTCCAGCTGGAACACGTGCGGGCGCACAGTACCGTCGGCGTCGGTGACCACGACGTGGGCCATGCCCTCCTGGTCCCTGCTGGTGGGAGTGACCTTCCACACCGGCGTGCCGCCGATCTCAGTCTCGTCGACTGCGACAAGGTCCTCACCCCTGGTTACCACTGCGGTGCCGCCGTTGTTGGAGATGTAGGCAACCGTGCTCGTGGGTAGATGGCGGTACGCGGTTTCCTCGGGTGCGCGTGGCGGGGCGTCGATAATCTGCTCTGGTTCCTCCGTCACTTCCGCATTGATGGTGTTGTTGAGCTGCAGGTGGTAAATGAACTCGTCGGCCTGCTCATCGGTAATCACGACCGTGGCGGTGGCGTCGCCCTCGAGGCTCGGGCGCGGTGTGAGCACGAGCTGGTGGTCACGTTCACCGCGGGTGACGCGGACGTACTTCGCGCCCTCGGTGACTTCAAAGGTCCAGTGGCCCTTGATGCGCAGATCCAAGTCGATGGTTTTGGACTGCTCGTCGGCGGTGAATCCTGCAAACTGGTGGTACTCGGTCGAAGTGGTCTCGACTGGTACGGAATTGTCAGGCAAGTCAAGCCCCGGCTGGTAAAGGCTGAGCAGACGCTCGCCGTCCCTGCCGAGAAACACGGTGACGTACTCGTCGTCGCCCGCAGTGAGTTTTTCAATCTTTTGGGTATCGGGAACGAGGACGTAGTTCAGTGTCGCGTCGGCAGAACCCGGCTTGGTTCGCTGCGCGACTGTGAAGCCAGTGATCTCGTGGAATGCGCCCATGTGATTCTCGAGGACGTCTGCGCGTGCCGCGTTGAGGGACGCGACGTCATTGCCAAGCAGCGCTCGAGTAAAGAGGAGCTTCTGCTCAATCTGCTGTGTCAACGAGGGTGACGGTTTGGAGGCGTAGTTCCGAAGGTCCTGCTGAAGCGCCTTCGTCAGGTTGATCGCAGCGACACGGACCTGAGCGTCCAAGTTATCGCCCTCACCGACGCGACCGGACTGGCCGGTCAGCTTGCGAACCTGCACGCCATCAAAGGCATCTACCGCACCATCGATGCTCCATGCAGGACCGCGATTTGTCTGAAGTGGTGCCACTTCCCCATCAAGGCCCCTCGCTTGCACCTCAAGTTTGGGACGGAGCGCCCGGAATTCTTTGAGGGTATCTGGCGCAACGGGCTCAAATGCTTCTGTGGCAAAGGTGTCCGCGGCGAGGGCATTCGGTGCAATAACTGCGGTGGTGCTTGTGGCGAGGACACTGGAGACGAGCGCAGCTAAGGCACGCTTCTTGAGGGAGGACATAGGCAATGGGAATCCTTTGAACTTTCCGAGTTAGTGCAATATAAGATTGCATTTTCCTGGAAAAGAGGTGGGTAATGACAGTGCCTATTCTGTCACACCGAGCTCGCCCACGCGGCGCATGATCGTATGATTTTGTGGTTTCACCCTGGCCTGTGGAAGCGGAGGCGGGTGGACAACAAAGAGAAGAGCCGCTTATGGGTGCATCACCCACAAGCGGCTCAACCAGACACTACAAACTACTTCTCAGCAGCCTCAGCATCCTCCGGCTTCGCAGCCTCAGACTCCTCGGACTTCACAGACTCAGCCGGCTTACCAGACGAACCATAACGCAGCGTGTCATTATCCGTCGCCTCACCCAACTGGTACGACGACGTCGACTC
>NZ_VNKN01000009.1:0-157016 GCF_007786415.1 Corynebacterium sp. NML180780
GCCCACCCCCACGCACAAAAAACCCACCGCCTCGTACTCGCGTACGTGGTGGTGGGTGAGTGTGCCAGGTAGAAGATTCGAACTTCTGAAGGCAATGCCGGCGGATTTACAGTCCGCTCCCTTTGGCCGCTCGGGCAACCTGGCGTGCACCTTAAGTGCGTTGAATACTTTACAACACTACTGCCAGCCCTTTGCAAATCGGCTGGTCAGCAGGGCGAAAGGCGCTATCCTACGCGGTCGACGGTGTAGCGGGACAGCTGGCGCAGCGCGTCGTTGGCGGGCCCGGCCGGGAGCGTCTCGAGTTCGCGGTTGACGGCGGCGAGGTAGGCGTTGACGTCGTCAAGCGCTCGCTCCCGCCCGTTGGTCTGGCCGATCAACTGGAGCGCCCGCTGCACCTCCTCATCCGTCTGCAGCGGGCCCGTGAGCATCGCGCGCAGCTCGCGGCCCGCCTCCGAGTCCTCCTGCATGGCGTAGAGGACCGGGAGGGTGAACACGCCCTCGCGAAGGTCCGTGCCGGGGGTCTTGCCGGACTGCGCGGGGTCGGAGAAAATGTCGATGATGTCGTCCACGATCTGGAAGACCATGCCGACGGCGGCGCCGAGGCGCTGGCAGCTCGCCACCACTTCCTGGCTCGCGCCAGCGTGGGTGGCGCCCAGGTACGCGGCGGACGCGATGAGCACGCCCGTCTTGCCCTCGATCACCTTCATGTAATGCTCGACCGGGTCGTCGCCGCGCGCGCCGAGTGACTCCAGCATCTGCCCCGTGACCAGTTCCTGGAAGGTGTCGGCGAAGTGCGCGACCGTGGCGGTGTCGATCTCGCTCATGATGCGCGACGCGTGGGCGAACAGTACGTCGCCGGCCAGGATGGCCACGGTGTTGTCCCAGCGCGAGTTGGCCGAGTCGACGCCGCGGCGCCGCTCCGCCTCATCCATCACGTCGTCGTGGTAGAGGGTGGCCAGGTGGACCATCTCTGTAATGACGGCGGACTTCACCACGTTCTCCGACGCGGTGTCGGGCCCGAACTCGCTGCACAACAGCGCCATCAGCGGGCGGAAGCGCTTGCCCCCGGCCACGGCCAGGTGCGTGACCTTGTCCGTGATGAATTCCTCGCCCTGCGAGAGCCGCTCGAGCAGCACGCGTTCAACCTCGCCCATCCCCTGCGCAATGCGGGTGTTCAGGGCGTCGTCGCCGAGGTCCATGTCGTATCCATGGCGCGGCGACGGGTGGTTGATGTTGGCCATCGGTACCATCCTTGCAGGTTGGGCGAGACGGCCGCGGCGCCACCCGGTTCCCGGGCAGCGCTTTGCGGCGCACAATTATCGCACTCAACCGTAGTGCAAGCTGGCCACCGGGTGTACCAGCGGGGGCTGTCAACGCCTCTGGCACAATGTTGTCCGTGATGGATGTTGTTGATTGCGTTGTTGTTGGCGCTGGCCCCTCCGGCTCGATCGCGGCGATCGCCGCCCAGCGCGCGGGCCTGAGCACCCTGCTTCTCGACGCCCAACCGCACCGCCGCGACAAAACCTGCGGCGACGGCCTCACCCCGCGCGCCGTCCACACGCTGCGCACGCTCGGCCTCGAATCAGCACTCCCCGCCTACCGCAACCGCGGCCTTAAGCTCCACGGCTACGGCGGCAGCGTCACCGCGCCTTGGCCCGCCGGCCGCTACGGCACGCAAGGCTCCGCGAGCCCCCGCTCGCTTTTCGACGCCACCCTCGCCGACCAGGCCGCCGCCTCCGGAGCCACCGTCTGGCACGGCTGCGCGGCGACCGGGGCGGACTTCGACGCCCACGGCGCCATCACCGCCGTCCACACGGACCGCGGCCCGGTGCGCACCCGCTGGGTCATCGTTGCCGACGGGGTACGCTCCCCCTTTGGCAAGTCGCTCGGGCGGGCCTGGCACAAGGACCAGGTGTACGGGATTGCCGCGAGGTCCTACTGCACGACGTCGCTGAGCACCGAGCCCTGGATGCACTCGCACGTAGAGCTGCGCGACGACGCGGGCGAGATCCAGCCCGGCTACGGCTGGATCTTCCCGCTTGGCGACGGCACCGTGAACCTCGGCTGCGGCGCCCTGTCCACCCAGGCGCGCCCTGCGAAGGTGAACACGAAGAAGCTGCTCGCGCACTATGCCCGCCAGCAGCGCGACGACTGGGACCTGGGCGAGCCGCAACACGTGACCTCGGCGCTGCTGCCGATGGGCGGCGCGGTGTCCAACGTGGCGGGCCCGAACTGGGCGCTGATTGGCGACGCCGCCGCCTGCGTCAACCCCCTCAACGGCGAGGGCATCGACTACGGCATGGAAACGGCCGTAATGGCCGTAGAACTCCTCGGCGAGGGCAAGGACCTCACGCTCGCCTGGCCCTACGCGCTGCGCCGCGCCTACGGCGACGCGTTCGCGCTCGCGCGCACCGCGGCGCGCCTGCTGACCTACCCGCAGTTCCTTCCCGCCGCGGGCCCGCTCGCGCTGCGCGGATTGGGCGGGCGCTACCTCATGCCGGCGGCGGCGCGGCTGATGGGCAACCTGGTCACCGAGGAAGACACGGACCTCATCGCACGCGCGTGGCGCGCGGCCGGGCGACTCGCCCCGCGTGGTGAGGCGCTGTGGGACCCACGCTAACGCGTGTGCGGGGCTAGGCAGGCTTCGTCGCGCTGTGCAGCGCCACAATGCCCGCGCTTAAATCCTGCCAGCCTGCGTCCTGCCAGCCATTACGGTTGATCGCTGCGGCAAGTGCCTCCTGATCCGGCCAGGCGCGGATGGACTCTGCCAGGTACTCGTAGGCCTCCGCATTGGAGGAAAAGACCTTGGCCAAAAGCGGCAGCGCGACCGGCAGGTACTCCTTGTAGAAGGTACGGAAACCGGGCACGACAGGGGTGGAAAATTCGTTGACTACAAGGCGCCCGCCTGGCTTGGTCACGCGCGCCATCTCGCGCAAGCCTGCTTCGAAGTCGTAGACGTTGCGCAGGCCGTAGGAGATGGTGACGGCGTCGAAGGTGGCGTCGGCAAAAGGCAGGTGCATCGCATCGCCCACCGCCTTGGGCACGTCGCGATCGCGGCCCGCGGCGAGCATGCCTTGGGAGAAGTCACAGGCCACCACCCAGGCACCCGACTTGGCCAGCTCAACGGTAGAAACCGCGGTGCCGGCAGCGAGGTCAAGCACCGTCTCCCCCGGTTTGAGCTGGAGGCGCTTGCGCGTACGACGCCGCCAGTACTTATCCAGCCCAAAAGACAGGATGGTGTTGGTGAGGTCGTATTTTTCGCCCACGCCGTCAAACATGCCGGCGACGTCGAAGGGCTTTTTCTCCAGATCTGCCTTGGCCATAGGAATGCATTGTACGGCTCCACCCCACTTCAGTGGGTATTCGCCGGAACTCCTCTTGTAACTTCGATGCATCGAAGTTTATACTTCTATCCGCCAAGACACATCGAAAGAGAAAGACACACCATGATCCGACGGGCACTCGGCGTCTGCGCCGCCCTCCTCCTCGCATGCGGCGCGACAAGCTGCGCCAACGACCCTTCATCCGGCGATGAACCGGTCGTTTTGACCACTTTCACCGTCATCCAAGACATCGCCGCCAACGTCGCCGGCGAACACCTGCGGGTGGAGTCCATCACCAAACCTGGTGCCGAGATCCACGGGTACGAGCCCACCCCGGGTGACATCGCCAAGGCCTCCGAGGCGGATCTCATCCTGGACAACGGTCTCAACCTGGAGAACTGGTTCGCCCAGTTCGTGGCAGAGCTCGACGTCCCGCACACCGTGGTTTCCGAGGGCATCGAGCCGATCGACATCACCGAGGACGCCTACGCAGGCAAACCCAACCCGCACGCCTGGATGAGCCCGAAGAATGTGCAGACCTACGTGGACAACATCGTCGATGCCTTCAGCGAGCTCGACCCGGAGCACGCCGAGCAGTACGCGGAAAACGGGGAGAACTACAAGGCGCAGCTGCAGGAAGTCCAGGACGAGATGACGCGTGAACTTTCGGCACTCCCCGAGCAGCAGCGCGCGCTGGTGACCTGCGAGGGCGCGTTTTCCTACCTCGCCCGCGACGCCGGGCTGCAGGAGCAGTACATCTGGCCGGTCAACGCAGAAAACGAGGCGACCCCGCAGCAGATCGCCCGCACCATCGAGTTTGTCAAGCACAACGAGGTACCCGCCGTCTTCTGCGAGTCGACTGTCTCCAACGCGGCCATGCAGCAGGTTGTCGACGCCACGGGTTCCCAGCTCGGCGACACCCTCTACGTCGACTCCCTTTCACCCGAGGACGGCCCCGTGCCCACCTACCTGGACCTGATCAAGCACGACTCTTCCGCCATCATCGAGGGCCTTACGGGGCAGGCATCATGACGCCCGCGATCAGCGTCGAAGGCGTGACCGTACGCTACGGCGACGTCGAGGCCCTGCGCGAGGCCAGCGTCGCCATCGCCCCGGGCCGAGCCTGCGGGCTCATCGGAATGAACGGTTCGGGCAAATCCACCCTGTTCAAGGCGATCATGGGCCTGGTCAAGCCCGACGCGGGCACAGTGCAGATCAACGGCGCGGACCCCGCCGCCGCACGCAAGGCCCAGGTAGTCGCTTACGTCCCGCAAAGCGAAGAGGTGGATTGGCAGTTCCCGATCACCGTGCGCGAGGTCGTCATGACCGGCCGCTACGGCCACATGAGGTTGACGCGTCGCCCGCGCCGCCGCGACGAGGCCGCCGTCGATGCGGCCCTCGAGCGCACGCACCTGACCCGCTTCGCCGACCGCCAGATCGGCCAGCTTTCGGGTGGGCAGAAGAAGCGCGCTTTCGTCGCGCGCGGCATTGCGCAGGGCGCGAGCATTATGCTTCTCGACGAGCCGTTCGCGGGCGTCGATAAGCAATCCGAAGCGACGATCACCGCACTGCTGCGCGAACTCGTCGCCGAAGGCACCACGCTGTTTGTCTCCACGCACGACTTCGCCGCCCTGCCCGCACTCGCGGAGGAATCCGTTCTGCTGAACAAGCGCGTGCTCATGCACGCCCCCACCGAAGACGTGCTGCGGCCGGAAAACCTCGCCCTCGGCTTCGGCATGACCCCGACGCAAACGGAGGCACACGCATGATGTCACTCTTGTTGGATCCGCTGAACTACAGCTTCATGAGCCGGGCGCTGGCCACCGCGCTGACTGCTTCCATCGTCTGCGCGATGCTGTCCTGCTGGCTCGTGCTGGTGGGCTGGTCGCTGATGGGCGATGCGGTCTCCCACGCGGTCCTGCCCGGCGTGGTGCTCTCCTACATCGTGGGCGCGCCTTTCGCCGTCGGCGCCGTGCTCTTCGGCTTCCTCGCGGTCGCCCTGATCGGCCTGGTGCGCAACACCTCGCGGGTCAAAGAGGACGCCGCGATCGGCATCGTGTTTACCTCGCTCTTCTCCTTCGGGCTGGTGCTGATCTCGGTCACGCCCTCGCACACGGATCTAAACCACATCATCTTTGGCAACCTGCTGGGCGTGTCCCGCGCGGAGATGCTGCAAGTAATCGGTCTTGCCGTGCTCGTGTTTGGCGCGCTGCTCATCAAGCGGCGGGATCTGACGCTCTACGCCTTCGACCCCATCCACGCGCACGCGATCGGGCTCAGCCCGCGCGCGATCGGTGCCGGGTTGCTCGCCCTGCTCGCACTGACGACTGTGGTGGCGCTGCAGGTCGTGGGCGTAATCCTGGTTGTTGCCATGCTGATCATTCCCGGCGCGACGGCGTACCTGCTCACCGATTCCTTTGGGAAGATGCTGCTTATCGCACCTGCCATGGCCGCGGCCTGCGCGGTGGTGGGCCTGTACTGCAGCTACTACCTGGACACCGCCACGGGGGCGATGATGGTGCTCGCGCAGGCGTGCGTGTTTACGCTCGTGTATCTTTTTGGGCCGCGGGGGCTGGTGCGTGCCCGAGCGCGCTCACGTACACCGCGTCAGTCGCAGCACGCCCCAGCGGGATAATCACGCCGTCGGCCGCGTTTTGCACTTCCACGGCCCCGGAAAAGGGCGCGCCCTCGGCCACGTGGAGGTGCGAGCCGACGTTCAGGCCGTGGGCGTGCAGGAAGCGCAGCAGCTCCGGGTCATCGTCGGAAATTCGCTCGATGACTACGTCGCTGCCTGGTTCCACCGTGCTCAGGGTGACTGCGTCGGGGGCGTGTATCGAGCCATCGGCGGCGGGGATCGGGTCGCCGTGGGGGTCGCGCGTCGGGTGGTGCAGCAGCGCCGCCACCCGTTCCACTAAAAGGTCGGAGACGGCGTGCTCGAGCTGTTCGGCTTCATCGTGAACCTCGTCCCAGGAGTAGTCGAGCACTTGCACCAGGAAAGTCTCGATCAGGCGGTGGCGGCGCACCATCTGCACCGCGTGCGCCCGCCCCTGCTCCGTCAGTTGCACGGAGCCGTAACGCTTGTGCGAGACCAGCTCTTGGTCAGCCAGCTTGCGCACGGTGTCAGACACCGTCGACTGCTTCACACCCAGCGCCTTCGCGATCATCGAGGTGGTAGCGGGCCGGTCCGACCACTCTTCAAGCTCCCAGATCGCCTTGAGGTAATCCTGGGTGCTTGCAGACAGGTCCGAGACTGACATAGTGCGCCAGTCTACCCGGCCCTAAGCCCCGCGCGATTTCCGACGCCTCCCCGCCCACTTCGGCAGGGTGATATCGCGCCCGAAGAGATTGACCACGTTGCTTCGGTAGCCCGCGCGTGCCTCCTCGTAGTACTCGAGCAGCTGCTCGCACAGCGCGTCCCAGGTCTTGTCCGCCACCGATTCGCGCGCGTTGCGCTTGAGTTCGGGCAGGCGGGCGTCGTCGAGCAGGTAGCGGGCGGCGTCGGGAAGCTCCTCGCTCAACGTGTCCACCTCGAGCAGCAGGCCGTTTTCGCCGTCCTGGATCAAATCGATCGGCCCGCCGGCCTTCGGACCGATGGTGGGCACGCCCGAGGCCTGCGCTTCCTGGATGGCCTGGCAGAAGGTCTCGAACTCGCCGGTGTGCACGAACAGATCCAGTGAGGCGTACGCCCGGGCCAGCTGCTCACCGGACAGCGCGCCGGTGAAGACAGCCGAGGGCATGAGGTGCTCGAGCGCGTCGCGCTCCGGGCCGTCGCCCACGATGACGAGTTGGATGTCCGGGTCCTGCTCCAGCACCGCCAGGCGGCACACGCTCTTCTCGCTGGCCAGGCGACCGACAAAGCCGACGAGCTTCTTGCGGCCCGTGGGGTCCCACTGGTGCCGCAGCATGTCCGAGCGCTTGGTCGGATGGAACAGCTCGGCGTCCACGCCGCGGCCCCAACGCTTCACGTTCTTGATGCCGTGGGCCTCCAACTCGCGGATCGCCTCCGAAGACGGCGCGAGGTTGAGCTGGCATCGGTTGTGGATGTTGCGGGTCCAGTCCCAGGCCAGTGCCGCCACGGCGGAGAGTTGGTATTTGGTGGCAAAGCCCGCCACGTCGGTCTGGTACAGACCGACCGCGGGCACGCCCAGCTGCATCGCGGAAAACGCACCCGCCCCGCCGAGCACGAACGGGCTGGCCAGGTGAATGATGTCCGGCTCGAACTCCGCCAGCGCCGCGGTCACGGTGGTGGTGGGCACGCCGATGGGCAGCGAATCCACCAGCGGCACGCGCATCGTGGGTACGCGCACGATGGGAAAACCCAGGTAGTCCGCGACCTCTTCCTGGAAGTCGCGAGCACCCGGCGCGACGACGAGCGCCTCGTGGCCTTCCGCCTTCAGGTACTCCAAGACGCGGAGCACCGAGTTGGTGACTCCGTTGATGTTCGGGAGGAATGATTCCGCGACAATTCCGACTCGCATACTTTCGAACCTTCCCATGTGCATGCAAACGAGACTCTACGAGTGATCAAACTTTGTTCTAACTCAACGTGAACGTTTAGGCGCTGATCGACGCACCCACGTCCACGCCAGCGCGAACACACCGGTGGCCACGAGCGCCACCGAGCCCGCGGGGATGAGCGAGAGCACCCACCCGCGCCCCTCAACCTTCACCAGGTCCGGGTTGCTCTTGGCGTAGGTCACCCAGACCTGCTGCCCCTCCCCCAGCCCGGAGGGGTAGAGCAGCCCGCTCGGCGGCGAGAAGTGCCGCCCCTCCTCGTCTTGGTATTCCACGGAGGTGCGCACCGCGCTCACCCCGGTCACCGTGGCCATGCCGCGTCCGGGGTCGGCCATGATGCGGGCGTCGTTCATCGCTGCTCCCCCGACCATCGCCACCGCCCCCAGCAGCGCGGCCAGGTAGAGCGCCAGCAGCGCCTGTTGCCCGCGCCGCCACCAATTGATCACCGGGCGAGCCTCTGCGCCAGTGCCCGCCGGGTCGCCCGCGTCGTGTCGACCTCGATCACGGTGATCGGGTTTGGCTCCGCCTCGAGCCGGATCAGGGTCTGCAGGAGTTCCTGCAGGCTGCCGGCGTGCTCGTAGTCGGCGCCATATGCCTGGGCAAGCTTCTCGACGCCCACGTGATGCCCCGTCCCGAACACCCGCTCAAAGTCGCGCTCCACGCTCTCCGCCCCAGCCTCGAGCGTGTGGAAGATCCCGCCGCCGTCGTCGTTGGCCACCACGATGGTGAGGTTCCCGGGGCGCGGCTCGTCGGGGCCGATGAGCAGGCCGTTTACGTCGTGCAGGAAGGTTAGATCGCCCATGAGGGCGACGGTGCGAGGGGCCCGGATCTCGTCGGGGTGCAGGGCCTGCGTCGCCAGGGCCACGCCGACGGCCTGGGAGACGGTGCCGTCGATCCCCGCGGCCCCGCGCGCGGAGATGGTGGTCACGCCGTCGAAAGGCATGCCCACCATGCTCACGTCGCGCACCGGGTTGGAGGAGCCGACGACGAGCGTGTCGCCCACGCCGAGGGTGTCGCACACGGCGGCGGCGACGTGCATGCCGGTCAGCCCGAACTCGTCCTCGGTGAGTGCGTCGCGCACAGTCTGGGCGCCGACCTCGCCCGCGGCCTCGCAGATCTTGATCCAGGTGTCCGTGGACTGTCCGGTGGCGTTGACGCGGGAGCCGCGCCGGTCCGGGTGGCCGGTGAACGTGTCGGTGCGCGAGATGCCGATGACCTCGATGTCCGGGTCCGCCATGAGCGCCATGACGTCGCGGTGCAGGGTGGGGTGCCCCACCACGATGAGCTGGTCCGGCTTGGTTTCCGCGGAGAAGTCGCCGCCGTCGTGGGAGATGGCGACCTCGCTCTTGGCAAAGAAGCGCGCCGCCAGCGGGTGTACCTGGTGGAAGGGGGCGGGCGCGGTCGGCTCCGCGATGGTGGGCACGTGCTCGAGGCCGGGGACGTCCCAGGCCTCGTCGCCCGCGATGACGAGGGTGTTGCGGGTCAGGTCCACGTCCACGGCGCCGTGGTCCACCCAGGTCGGCGGCGTGCTCAGGCGGCCCGGGCCGACCCGGCGCGGCTCGCCCTCCGGCGCCGGGAGCGTGTCGGGCACGAGCGGGGTGTCCAGGGCGACATTGATGTGGACCTGGTCCGCCGCGAAGGACACGGCGGCGGCGTCCGCCTCCGTGGCCACCTGCTGGGTAGCGGCGTAGCGGCCGAAGATGCCGTCTTGCCAAATTGTTTGCGATGCCCCCGTGCCCACCAGCCGGGCCGGGCGGTCCGCACTCACGACGGCCAGCGGGGTGTGCGACATGTGCGCCTCCACCATCGCGGGCAGCGCGTTCGCCACCGCTGTGCCCGAGGTCATGACGACGCCCACGTGCCGGCGCTGCACGCGCGCGAGGCCGAGCGCGGTGAAGGCGGCCGAGCGCTCGTCGATACGCATGTGCACGCGGAGGTCCCTGCGGGCCATGAGCGCGTAGGCCAGGGGCGAATTGCGCGAACCCGGGCTCATGACCACGTCGGTGACGTTGTCAGCCAGGCGCTGGGCAATCACGCGGGCAACGGCAAGCGATTCAGGGAGCGTTTCCATGAGTGCCCAGTCTAGCGGTGGCTACTGGTTCTGAAGAATGTCGTCCGCGCCGCGGCGCAGCTCGTCTAGGAGGTCCTCGGCACCGGTGCGCACCTCGTCGGGGACCTGCACGTCGGGCGCCTCCGGCAGGTCGGGCAGCTCGGACTCTGTCGGCGCTGTCTGCGCTGTCGGCTCCGGCTCATGGGAATCCCTGTCGCGGTCGCCAAACAGCGACGGGCGCTTCGTGGTCGTCTCCGTCGACGTGACGGTCTCGGTCTGGGTGTTGGTCACGGTCACCGGCGGCTTCGAGGCCTCGGCGGACGCGCCGCGCCAAAGGAAGAAGAACACCACGCCCGCCGCCAGCGCGATGGCGAGCAGCACGCCCAGCACCATGGCGAGTGTGTTGGAGCGCTCCTCTGGCTCCTCGTAGTAGCGCGGCTCGGGCTCCGGCGGCGCCGGCTGGGTGTACTGCGGCTGCTCGTAACGGGGTTGCTCGTAGCGCGGGGGCTCCTGGTAGCGCGGGCGTTCCTGTTCAGCAGGGTCGGGGAAGTACTGCTTGGGGCGGGGACGGTGCGGTGGTTCCTCCGGAACGCCAAACTGGCGCGTCTGGTTATCCATGCGGATAGCCTAACGCGCCAGTGACAGCAGGGCGGTATCTAGAGCACTAACCCGAACACGGGGACGGCGAGGAAGTAGGTGGCCAGGGCGATAAGGACCAGCGCGATCGCGTTGAGCCAGATGCCGCCCTTGATCATCTCGCCCATGGTGACGTAGCCCGAGGAGTACGCGATGGCGTTCGGCGGGGTGGCCACCGGGAGCATGAACGCACAGGTGGCGGACAGCGCCACGGGGATGGCGAGGATGAGGACGTTCATCTCGCTGGCGTCGGTAAGCCCGATGCCCACTGCCACACCACCCATGATGGGCAGGAACGTCGCTGCTGTTGCGGTGTTGGAGGTCAGCTCCGTCAGACCGAGCACGAGGGCGGCGATGGCGAAGATGAGCAGGAAGACCGGCAGGACGGCCAGGCCCTTGGCGGCCTCGCCGATCCAGAGCGACAGGCCCGTGGCGGTGAACATTGCGGAGAGCGACAGCCCGCCGCCGAAGAGGAGGAGGACGTCCCACGGCATCTCGTTCGCCGTCTCCCAGTCAAGCAGGCGCTTGCCGTTTTTCTTGCCCGGGATGATGAACATGAGCAGGCCGGCGATGATGCCCACGATGGCGTCGTCGTACGGGAAGTCCCAGCCGAACTGCTTGATGCCCAGCGGGATGAAGATCCAGGCCAGCGCCGCGAGGAGGAAGATGATGCCCGCGGCAATCTGCGGGAAGGTCCACGGACCGAGCTTGCGGATCTCCGCCTCGATGAGCTCCTTGCCGCCCGGAATGTGGTCAATCTCCGGCTTGAACACGGTGATGAGCACCCACCAAGCGATGAAGGTGAACGCGATGGCCACCGGCATGCCAACCAGCATCCACTGACCGAAGCCGATGGTGATGCCGTGTGCCTCCTTCATGTAGCCCTGCAGCAGCGCGTTCGGCGGGGTGCCGATGAGCGTGCCGAGTGAGCCTATCGACGCCGAGTACGCGATCGCCAGCATCAGCGCGGTCCCGAACTTCTTCTGGTTCTGCATGCCGCCCACGGTGTCCGCGGTGAGCATGAGCACGGAGGTGCCGATGGGCAACATGACCACGGCGGTCGCGGTGTTGGAAACCCACATGGACATGAAGCCCGTGGCGATCATGAAGCCCAGGATGATGCGCTTCGGGCTCGTCCCCACCAGCTTGACCACTACGAGCGCGAGGCGCCGGTGCAGGTTCCAGCGCTGCAGGCCCAGCGCCATGAGGAAGCCGCCCATGAACAGGAAGATGGTGGCGGAGGCGTACGGGGAGGACACCTTGGAAAACTCGGCCACCCCCATGACGGGAAAGATGGCGATGGGCAGCAGCGCGGTCGCGGCCAACGGGATCGCCTCCGTCATCCACCACACCGCCATGAGCACCGTGGTGGCGGCGACGACGCGCATCGCCTGCGCGGTGTACTCCACGTCCGGCTTCGCGCCCGCGGATTGCGACACCGTGTCCGGGGCGCTCGCGGGGAAAATGAACCAGATGAGCGCCGCGAGTGCGACACCGAGGATCAGGCCGATCAGCTGGCGGCGCCACTCGCCTGGTTCTGGGGCTTTGGCGAGATCGCCATCCGACAGCGCGGATGAGTCATGCACAACGGGGGTAGACATTGCCCCACCTACTTTCCAACGTGTTCAGTACTGTTTCCACAGCATGATTGGTATTCTTTTTCACAATCACCTGTAAAAAAGTTTAGTGCACCGGGTGGAAAACCGGACATTCCGTTGGCCTTCCGTAGGGCCCTCCCGGGCACACTACCCCCGTATGTAGGGGAGGCAGTCGCGCACCCGTTGGAACCACCAGTTTTCGCGTTCGACGCCCGCACGCAGGCCGTGGAGCCGCTCCGGATCGGGCACGGTGCGGCTGATGCGGAGGCGGCCGCTGACAATCTTGCGAGGCGCCGCCACGTCCTCCGCGAACAGGTTTTGGGTGGCCAGGCCCGCCGCGCGTGAGCCCGTGAGCTGCGCGGCGACCAGCCCGGCGTCCATGCCCACCGCGGTGTCCAGCGCGCTGGCCACGGTCACGCCCAGGCCCAGCTCGCGCGAGATCCGCACCAGCGGGCGCACCCCGCCCAGCGGGGCGACCTTGCACACGGCGACGTCCGCCGCGCCCAGCTCGGCGACGCGGTAGGGGTCGCTCGCCTTGCGGATCGACTCGTCCGCGGCGATCGGAGAGGCGACGCGGCGGCGCACCTCCGCGAGCTCCTCGGCGGTGGCGCAGGGCTGCTCCACGTACTCGAGCTCGGCCACGCGCTCGAGCGCGTCGATCGCTTCGCAGGCCTCGTCGACGGTCCAGGCCCGGTTGGCGTCCACGCGCAGGCGCGCGTCGGGGCGGAGGGTGTGGACGCGGGCGAGGCGGGCGGTGTCGTCGGCAAGCGACTGCCCCTTCTCCGCGACCTTGACCTTGAACGTGTTGATCCCCTCCGGGTAGCGGGCGAGCACCGCTTCGACCTCATCGGCCGGCACGGCGGGAACGGTGCCGTTGACCTCGACCTCGCCCTCGGCTGCGGGGAGGCCCTCGAAGGCGGCTTCGATCCCGGCGCGCAGCCACGCTGCGGACTCTTCCTGCCCGTACTCGAGGAAGGGCGCGAACTCGCCCCAGCCAGCGGGCCCGTCAATGAGCAGGGCCTCGCGGGTGGTGATACCGCGGAATCGCACGGCCATGGGCAGCGTCACGACGTGCGCGCGCTGCAGGATCTCGTCGGCGGTGGGCAGCAAACTGTTTTCCCTTCCGTACATCGTCATGTTCTTGCTACTGTAATTTGCCTGCGGGAGTGCACGCGCAGGTAGGTAGGATGCAGTCCCATGAGTTACTCCACCTCCCAGCCGTTCGACCCCACCCAGTGGCGCAGCGTCGAGGGCTTCGACTTCACCGACATCACCTACCACCGCCACGTCGGCGAGTCCCGCGCCGACGGCATCGTGCGCATCGCGTTTGACCGCCCGGAGGTGCGCAACGCGTTCCGACCCCACACGGTTGACGAGCTCTACCAAGCACTCGACCACGCCCGCCGCTCACCTGACGTCGGTGTGGTGCTCTTGACCGGCAACGGCCCCTCCGAGAAAGACGGTGGCTGGGCGTTCTGCTCGGGCGGCGACCAGCGCATCCGCGGCCGCTCCGGATACCAGTACGCCGGCGGCGACACGGCCGAGACCATCGACACCGCGCGAGTGAAGGCAGAGGGCGGGCGCCTACACATCCTGGAGGTCCAGCGCCTGATCCGCACGATGCCCAAGGTGGTCATCGCGGTGGTGGGCGGCTGGGCGGCCGGCGGCGGGCACTCGCTGCACGTGGTCTGCGACCTCACCATCGCCTCGCGCGAGGAGGCCCGCTTCAAGCAGACGGATGCCGACGTCGGCTCCTTCGACGCCGGCTACGGGTCTGCGTATTTGTCCAAGATGGTGGGGCAGAAGTTCGCCCGCGAAATCTTCTTCCTGGGCCGCACCTATTCCGCTGAGGACATGCAGCGCATGGGCGCGGTGAACATCGTCGCTTCGCATGAATCCCTGGAAGATGAGGCGATCCAGGCCGCGCGCGAGATCAACGGCAAGTCCCCCACCGCGCAGCGCATGCTCAAATTCGCGTTCAACCTTACCGATGACGGTCTGATGGGCCAGCAGGTCTTCGCCGGCGAGGCGACTCGCCTGGCGTACATGACCGACGAGGCCGTCGAGGGCCGCGACTCGTTTTTGGAGAAGCGCGACCCGCGCTGGGACGAGTTCCCGTTCTACTACTAGGGGCGCTTTGCTGCTCGTTGCTGGCTAGACGGCGCTGCCGCCCCAGATGACGAGATGAGGATGACGAGGACGCGGAGAAAAATCAACGAGTTCGTCGCCCCCTTCTCGTCATCCAGCCGAGTCACGCCGAGCGGGACCCGCCAACGCCCTCCCCGCCGCAGCCCACGCCCCCGTCGCCAGCAGCACCCCACCGCCCAGCGCCACCGCCGCGCGCAGCGGGGTCGTCGCGGTCTCCGCCCAGGCCGGCACGGCGAGCACCCACAGCCAGCTGCCCGCCAGCACGTCGCCGCCAATGGTCACGGACAACACGGTCCACACCAGCGTCGCCGCGAGCGTCCACGCGACGCCGAACCGCACAGTAATATACAGCGCGGTCAGCGCGAGCGTACTCGTCGTGAGCAGTGCGATAGCGCTTCCAACCACACCAAAACCGCTGGTCAGTTCCCCGAACACCACCACGAGCGCGACCACGCCGCACGTCCACGACCGCAGCGCGGTGCCGACGTCCGGGTGCTCGACTCGCATGAGCTGCCACGCGGGCCGCAGCCTCGGCCACACCAGGGTGGGCAGCACCCCCGCGCCGACCGGCAGAATGAGGTAGGTCTCCAGCGCGCGCCGCACATCGATGGGGTATCGCATCGCCACCAGCATCACCAGCGCGGTGAGCAGGAGCAGCACGCTTAGCGACGCCACCCGCCCCGCCCCGTACACACCCCGGAGCGCTGCAACGAATCCCACCCGCGCCGGGCGTGGCACCGCAGCCCCCGCCGGGCGCGGTGCGGCCACGACGTGTGCGGTCGTGCGACGCCGGCGCTCCCGGCGCGGCTCCGTCCACACCGCGCACGCCGCACCGAAGGCGGCAAGCAGGAGGCACAGCGCGAGTGGCGCCCAGGGCGACTGCCGGTCCAGGGCCGATCCGGGTTCCAACGGCAGCAGGTTGAATTGCAGCCCCATGAGCGGAAGCTCGAGACGCAGCGGCCAGGCGGCGGGGTTGGCCCACCACCAGACGCGGTCGCAGAAGTAGCCGAGCTCGACCTGGTACGCCATCGCCGCCACCAATGTGGGTAGCATCCCGACCCGACGCACCAGCGCGGCGGCCACGCCCGCCACACCGCACATGCCGATCCAGGCGGCAGCGCCGACAGCGATCACCGCCCCCGCGCCAGAAAGCCCGACGGCGGAGGCCACCAGCCAGTTCACCCCGAAGTCCGCGACGCAGAACACACCGAGTGCGGCCCACACCACGGCGAGGCGGGCAGCGCGCACGCGGCGGGGGTCCACCGGCCGCCAGTCGGTCCCGCCCGAACGTGACGAACGCTCGCGGGTCTCCGCCACGCCGGCGAACAGGGCCGCAATGGGTGCTGCGAGGGCGGTGACGAGGATCCCCTGCCAGTTCATCAGGTCGCGTGCCGTCTCTACCCGGCCGACGAGCGAGAACGCCGCGAACACGCAGCCGAGCAGCAGGCCCGCCCCGGCGAGCCACCACAAGGTCGAGCCGCGCGAGCGGATCCATTCAGCGTGCAGGTAATTCACTGCGCTCCCCCGTTCCCGCCGGTGGTGAGCCGGAAGAAGGACTCCTCCAGGTTCGGCCCCAGCTGCGCGAGCTGGCCGGCAAAGCGCACGCTACCGCCGGCGATGACGGTGGCGTCGTCAGCTATGTGCACGACCTCGCCGAGTTGGTGGGAGCTGACCAGCACGGTGCGCCCCGCGGCGGCGTATTCGCGCAGGTAGGCGCGCAGGTGGGCGATGCCCTCGGGGTCAAGTCCGTTCTGGGGTTCGTCGAGAATGAGCACCTCTGGCTCGCCGAGCAGGGCCTGCGCGAGCGCCAACCGGCCCTTCATGCCGGTGGAAAACGCGCCCGCTTTCTTCTTGCCCGCGTCCTGGAGCCCCACGAGTTGGAGGACACGATCCGCCTCCGAATCTGGCAGGCCAAGCAGCGTGGTGTGCACGCGCAGGTTGTTGCGGGCGCTTAGGTGGCTATAGAAGGCGGGGTCGTTGATAGAGGCGCCTACGTGGCGCAGATTCGCCCGCGCAAAGGGCTGACCCATGAGCGTGACCTCGCCGGCCTCTGGAACAAGGAGCCCGAGCAGGACCTTCATGAGTGTGGACTTGCCAGCCCCGTTGGGCCCGAGCAGCGCGTGGACGCGGCCGGGGGTGGTGTGCAGGGAGACGTCGGTGAGCACGCGGTGAGCGCCGTAGGACACGGTCACGCTCTCGCAGGCCAGCTGTGGTGAAGTCATACCCCAATCCTCGCCACCAGCCCGGCGCGCCACATCGCCCCGCGGGCGGAACTGCGCTCCTCCCGTGGGAGGAGATGCCCGGTTACTAGGTGATCCCGGCGCGCTGCGCGATGAGTACAAGCGCGATCCGGTCACGCGCGTCCAGTTTGGAAAGCAGGCTGGACACGTGTGTCTTCACGGTGGTCTCCGCGATGTACAACTGCTGCGCGATCTCAGCGTTGGTCGCTCCACGCCCAATCTCGGCGAGGACTTCGATCTCGCGGGCGGTGAGCCCATCGAGCAACGACCGAACCGGCGGCTCGCCTTTCCCTTCACGAGCCCACTGCATCACTCGCCCCGTTACTCCGCTGGCCAGGACGGACTCGCCACGCGCGACGGTACGTACCGCGTCTGCTAGTACGTCCGGGTCCGCGTCTTTGAGCATAAAGCCGTGGACACCGGCGGCGATGGCGGACTGAATCAGCGCGTCGTCGTCAAACGTGGTCAGCATCATCACGCGCGTGCCTAAAGGCAGGATTGCAGAGGCAGCCGCGATCCCGTCGAGCACCGGCATGCGGATATCCATCACCGCCACGTCGATGCGGTGCGCACGCGCCTGCTCCACCGCTTGGGCCCCGTCCTTTGCTGTGGCAACCACCTCCAAATCCGGCTGCGTGGACAGGATGGTGGACAGGGCGGAAAGGAGGAGCGGTTGATCGTCGGCAAGCAAAATGCGAATCATAGGCCCAGCTCCGCGCGCACGATAAAGGTGTCCCCGCGCTGCTCGGTCGACAGCGTGCCGCCCGCGCTGGCGGCGCGCTCGCGACAGCCCTCCAGTCCGGTGCCCGCGCCGGGGCGGGGGCGGATCGGCCCGGTCGACGCGACGGTCACGGCGAGCCGGTCTGCCGCCTCCACCCGCACGCGCACGTCCGGGTCCTCCTGGTGGCGCGCGGCGTTGGCCACGGCCTCGGCGACGATGCGGTGGGCGGCCAGGCTGCTCACGGCGGGCACCTGCGGCAGCGCGCCGCCCTCGTAGCTGACGCGCACCCCCGCGTCCCGGAAGCGTTGCACCAGCTCAGGCAGCTCCTCCACACCGGCGGTTGGCTCCACTCCGCTGCCACCGTCGTGAAGGCTGCGCACGAGCCGGCGGATGTCCGTGAGCGCCTCGCCTGCCTCCGCGCTGATCTGTTTCAGCGCCTCACGCTCGTTCCCGGCCGCGAGCCCTGCGTTCGCCTGCACCCGTATCAGCGTGAGCGTGTGCCCGAGGAGGTCGTGGATGTCTCCGGCGATGGCCAGTCGCTCCTGCTCGCGCGCCACGCGCAGCCGCTCGCGCCTTCCTGCCTCCTCCCGCGCCAGGTTCGCGCCCAGCAGGTACGCCACGGCAAGCACCGCCCAGTGCGCCGCGAGCGCGAGTACCGCGTCCACCCCTGAGCGGTAGAACAGAACGAAGCGCTCGTCCCACGCCCACATAAACGGCGAGGCCAGCGCCCACACCATCGCCGCGGCAAGCACACCCGCGCCGAAGCGCCCGCCCGCGAACCTGCGCGACACAAACACCGCAACGGGCACTGCCAGCACCCAGAGGGTGTAGCCCAGGTTGACCGGCGCAAGGATCCACACCGCAGACCAGGCCGCGTTCAGGGCAATCATGCCTATCGACGCCCACCGCACCCGCCCCGTGACCATCCCGAACGCCGCGACGAACCCCCAGGACAGCAGGGCCTGCACCCACCCGAACGCGTCACTCGGCTCCGCGAACGCGCTGGCCGTGTACACCAGCGCCAGCACCGCGGCGAGGCTGGCGAGGACCAGGTCGACCGTACGCATCCTCACCGCCTACAGCCCCCGGACGAACTCGGCGAAGCCCGGCGCGGTGAACTCCAGGTAGCCGTGGCTGGAGGTGTCGATGAGCCCCTTGTCCAGCAGGGATCGCCGCGCCATGCTCAGGTCGTTGGAGTCGCGTCCCATGGCCTCGGCGATGGCGCTGCGCTTCACCGGGGCGTCGCCCTCGGGCTCGCCCGCTGCCGCCATCGCGCGCAGCATCCGCGCCTCCGCGGGCGTGGCTTTCTTCCACCGGGCGCGGAAGAAGGTCTGGCGCATCTGGTTGAAGCCCTCCCCGGCGGCCTCAACCTGCGGCACCTCCAGCACCGTGCCCGGTCCCGGGAAGCCGGCGGCGCGCCACGTCTCGTCGCCGATCACCTGCATGAAGTAGGGGTAGCCGCCCGCGAACCCGAGCGCGGCCTCGAGCGCGTCGTCGGACCAGCGCACCCCCTTCGCTGCGGCGAGGCTGCGCAGCGCGTCCGCGGCCTGCGGGCGGGTGAGGTTGTGCAGGTGCTGGTAGGCGAAGCGCTCGGCGAAGCTCACCGCGTCCGTGACCACGTCCTGAGTGTGGCTGAGTCCCGCGGTGTAGGCGGCCATGGGCAGGTCGCGCTGCTCGGACTGCATGTGCTGCCAGGCGTAGGCGAGCGCTTTGATGCCGTCGGCGTCGGCGCTCTGGATCTCGTCGATAAACAGGACGAGTCCCCGCGAGCGTTCCCGCGCCGCGCGCCCCGCTGCGGCGAGCAGCCGTTGGAGCCGGCGGCCCTGACTGCCCGCTTCTGTCCCCTTGCGTGGTGCCGCCCCGCTCACCGAGACGCCGGCGACCTCAACTTTTGCGGTTGAGATGAGGGAGCGAAGGGCGTCGACAAGCGAGCCCTGCCAGGTGCTGGAGACCTCTTCGAGTGCTTCGACGAGCGAGGCGAGCAGCGACCCGTCGCCCGCGGTGACCCATACGGTGTCGAAGCCCTTCGTCGCGGCGTCGGTTTGCGCGGCGCGCAGCAGGCTCGTTTTGCCCACGCCGCGCGGGCCGGCGAAGACCTGGATGCGGCCGACGAAGCGGGGCTCGACGATGATGAAGGCGAGGTCGCGGCGGATGTCCTCGAGGATCTGCTCGCGGCCGAAGACTTCCGGCGCGATCTCGCCTGGGGTGTATGGGCTAGGCTGCATGCCCCCTTTATACCTGTTTATGAATCGCCGAATCATAAAGACTCATACGGCTTGCTAGGCTAGCTCCGTGAACAACCGCCTAGAGATCCTCCCCGTCGACCCCGCGAACCCGCTGGCCATCATGCCCGCGCTCGAGGAGGCACTCACCGGCCAACGCGCCCTCCTGCCGGTGCCCACCAACGACCCCACCCGCGCCAACCTGCTGCGCAATACGCAGGGCGTCGGGCAGCTTATCGACGCCAACGTCGCCCTCGTCGTCGCCACCTCCGGCTCCACGGGCCGCCCCAAGGGCGCGATGCTCACCGCCGCCAACCTCATCTCCAGCGCGGACGCGACCCACCAGGCGCTCGGCGGCCAGGGCCAGTGGCTGCTCGCCATGCCCGCCGCCTACATCGCCGGCATCCAGGTGCTGGTGCGCAGCATGGTCGCCGGCGTCGAGCCCGCCGCCCTGGACCTCTCCCACGGCTTCAGTATCAACGAGTTCGCCGCGCGCGCCGAGGAGCTCGCGGCCACCGGCGAGCGCTGCTACACCGCGCTCTCGCCCCATCAGCTGGCCAAAGCCACCTCGAGCCTGCAGGGCATCGATGCTTTACGACGCTTCACCGCCATCCTCGTCGGCGGCGCCGCCACCAACCCCCGCCTCCTCGACTCCGCGAAGAAACTCCGTATCAACGTGGTCACCACCTACGGCTCCTCGGAAACCTCGGGCGGCTGCGTCTACGACGGCGTGCCCATCGCCGGCGCGCGCGTGCGCCTCGACGGCGGCCGCATCATCCTCGGTGGCCCCATGGTGGCCGAAGGCTATCGCGGTGACGTGCAGCCCGACCCGTTCACCACCGACGAGGACGGCCAGCACTGGTTCACCACCTCCGACGCCGGCCACATCAACGACGGCATGCTCACCGTCGAGGGCCGCCTGGACAACGTGATCTCCTCCGGCGGCTTCAAGCTGCAGCCGGAAGTGCTCGAGCACTTCCTGCTCGCCCAGCCCGGCGTGACCTCCGCCTGCGTTGTCGGCGTTGCCGACGAGCGCTTCGGCCAGCGCATCTGCGCCGCCTACACCGGCTCCGCCACGGTGGCCGAGCTGATGGACGCGCTCCAAGACCTGCCCCGCTGGCAGATCCCGAAGGAGTTGCGCCCCGTCCCTTCCCTCCCCCAGCTCGGCCCGGGCAAGGTCGACCGCGTGGCGGTGGCGGAGATGTTTGGTGGGTAGGTCGGTATATGACTGTGGTCAGAGCAGCAACCCTCTCAGCCCACAAAGCACACCGTTGTAATTTGTGTAACAATGCGGTGGTGTGAGGCTAGAGAAGCACCGCTCGAAGAAACTGTCCACGAATCCGAAGTACGCGACCTCCCCCTCATCCACCCACTACCGCACCACTGCCCCGTCCCAATTCAACCTGTCCCAGTTCCGGAACAAGCAGCGCATCCCCATGACTCGGTTGGTTTAGCGAGCTGGCTCGTTGAGGGACAGCGTGGCGTCGATAAGCATGCCCAGATCGCGCTGCTCATAGGTGGCGCGCAGCTGGGCGTCGTTGCCGCCGCGGAGGTTTCCGCGCACGAGCGCCACGCTTTGCGACGCCGGCACCATCGAAAATTCACGCGGATGCGGGAACACCTGGCGCACAAAATGCCCGGCGCGCAGCGCGCAGCGGTTGAGCCAGATGTCGTCGGCGTGCGGCGCGCAGTTCTGGAACGCCTTGCCCTGCGCCGCGACTGCGTCCACCATCGCCGCCGGGTACGCCACGCCGGACACGCCGGTGGCGAAGTGGCGCGGGTCCGGGTCCGTGTCCTGCACGGACTTCCACTGCTTGTAGGGGGCGAGCTTGCCGTCCTGCAGCATGATCTCGTGCGCGCGGTACGCGACGACGTTTTGCGGGGACGCGTCCGCCGCGTTGAGCAGCTTTTCGACGAACCACTTCGGGTACATCATGTCGTCGTCAACCGTGATCACGCGGGTGCCAGTGCCCGCGAATTTTTGGAACGTGCCGTAGTACTTCGTGTGCGGGCCGTAGTGTCCGTCGGAGCAGCAGACCTGCAGCCCGCGGTCCACCAGGGTACGCAACCCGGTCGGCCACTCCCCCTCGTAATCCTCCTTGTCCAACCACAGGTAGACGGGGAGGCGCTTTGTGCCGACGAGCAGGGATGAGATTGCCACGACTGCGGCCTTAAGACGCGGGCCGTGCGAAGTCAGCGAGATGACCGTGTCCCCTTCTTCGGGGAAGCTCGCCGGCGTCGTCCGGGCCACGACCCTCAGACGGGGCGCGCGCAAAAGCGCACCGACCGCGCCAAAGGCTTGCCGTACCGCGTAGTCAATCCACATGTGCCAAAACTTTAGCCGACGAGACCAAATCGGGGCATGATGGAAGCCATGACTGACTCGACCGGCAACGGAACTGGCACTGAACACACAGCCAATTCAGCAAACAAGCAGGGTGGCACCGCCACATTCAAGGATTGGTGGGCAGCCGCCCGCCCCCACACCTGGCCGAACGCCTTCGCCCCAGTGATCGCCGGCACCGGCCTGGCTGCACACATTGGTGGCATGCACCTTGGCAAGGCGCTGCTCGCACTCGGCGTTGCGTGGGCACTGATTATCGGCGTGAATTTCGCCAACGACTACTCCGACGGTGTGCGCGGCACTGACGACGAACGGACAGGCCCTAGCCGCATCACCGCGTCCGGGCTGGCGCGGCCGCAGGATGTAAAGCTCGCAGCATTCGCGTCCTTCTTCGTCGCTGCCGTTCTTGGCATGATCCTGGCGGTCATGAGTGCGTGGTGGCTCATCCTGGTCGGTGCGGCTTGCATCGCGGCAGCGTGGTTTTACACCGGCGGGACGAAGCCGTACGGCTACTACGGATTCGGCGAGCTGGCCGTGTTCATCTTCTTCGGGCTGGTCGCTGTGCTAGGTACGCAGTACACACAGTCAGGATGGCTGACTGCCGAGGGGTGGTTGGTGGCCATCGGCGTGGGCGCGATTTCCGCGTCCGTGAACCTGGCAAACAATATCCGCGATATTGACACCGACGCCGCGGCCGGCAAACACACCCTTGCTGTGCGCATCGGCGAGGTGAGGGCCCGTCGCCTGTTTACTGTGCTGACGTTGACGCCATTTGTCGTCTCCCTGCTGCTTGGAAACTCGCTCACACTCGTCGGTTTCGCTGCTTTGCCGTTTTCCGTTTCCTCCATTCTGAAAGTGCAGCGCGACCAGGCAAAGGGCAAAGACCTCATCCCTGTGCTGGGTATCAATGGTCGGGCCATGCTGATCTGGTCCGTGCTCACCGCCGTTGCGTTTACTGCCCTCGGGTTCCCAATTTGGGGTGGAGGTGAAGCGGTACCGTACATGGCAGTGCAGTAGTCGCCTGCTGAGTGAGCTGCGCAGCATTTGCCAGTTCCATGTCTCGACCTGCCCCGAAACTCCTTGCTTTACAGGGAGGCCGGGGCGGTTTTTCATATCTGCGCCATTGCGTGCTGCGCCCTGGTGGCGCTGAATCGGGTGCGGATCTGCCGTTCGCGGACGGGGTGGGCGCGGTTGTAGGCGGCGTAGCGGGAACCGTCAGCAAAACGGTAGTGGATATGCCCGTTGCGTTCCCAGATCTTCGCAGAGCCATGGCGGACAAGGGAGTGGCAGGACAAGCACAGCGGCAAAGAGGTTATCCACATTCGTTTCCCCGCCTCGAGCCCAGTCTCTGAGATGGTGCATCTGCAGAAAACGTGAATGGGTACAGCCGGGCATAGCGGAGGAGAAAGCGAACCGTCGTATAACTCACCGCCCCGCACTCGAATGCACCGTAGAGGGACCGATACTTACGAATTACCTTGGAAACAAATACATACTCGAATGCGGTCGCCTCGCTCACCCGCAACTCCCCGCGCCAACCAGCTCGCCGTGCGCTTCGCGCCAAGCCGCTCGGCGCAGCCCTCCTCGTCAAACTCGCCGACCCCGTCGAGCATGCGCACCCGAATCCTCGTGGACTGTCTATGGTGGTCGCGGATATTTCCGGCGAGGTCCGTCGCGCGCTTGCCCTGGCTCAAGTTCGGGTTCATCCCTCCCCAGACAAAGCCGGGGCGGAGCTAGTGAATAGTGAAGTAGTTCATTTCCATCAGTTATACCCATACTATTGTTCGACTCCAAGAGATATGACTATTTTTGTTTGCAATGGGGTAAAACCGCACTCCTGTGACAGCGAGCGAAGCGATTTCTACTCTGCGGCCGCAGAGTAGACGGCAGCTACTCCCCGCACGCAGCGTCGAAATCCGCGGGGCTCCACATGTCTGTCGAGCCGTCGTAGGGGTTCACGGACACAATCGTGCCGGCGGGCTGTTCCAGGATCTGCTGCTTGGCAGCGCTGGCGGGAGTGAAGGATGTCTCCTTGCTGAAGGGCCCCTGCCCGCCCCTGTCGTCCGGCGCCGGGTTAAGCAAGAGGGTGCGATCCTCGGGGTAGGAGGCGTCGAGCGGTGCTTCCGCGGTCCACGTGCCAAAGCTCGGTCCATCAAGCGGCACCTGCACGTGGCCGGTCTGCGGCTCGGCGGCGGTGAACTTGGCCAGCACCCGGTTCTCCTCATCCTCGGCGAGACCGATGCGGTCGGCGGCGACCTCGAGCTCGCTCATCTCCTCGCCGCAGGTGTTCACGTGCGCGATGATGTGGCCCTCCTCGTCGTGGGAAAACCCGGCGGCGCCGATGACGTCCACGTTGACGTAGTTGCCGCAGGCAGTCAGCGCCGCTGCGGAAGCGCACACCACTGCGGTGACGGATGCGGTCCTGCTCACGTTGGGCCTTTCGTCGATAGGCTGCAATTGCCTGAACCAACGTAGGCGGCAACTATTACGTAGCGCTGGCCGCACGCCTGGGAAAGTCCGTCAATTCCGCGCGCGGCCACCCAAGGTGCCGATGCCCGCGCCGACCAGCAGGAGCGCGACGAACGGGAGCGCGGATGCGTTCATGAGGACGAGCGCCTGCAGGGCTCCCGCCAGAGCGGGGACGGCGAACCACCACCAGGTCACGCCACGGCGGGCGGTGTCGCGCCACGCCAGCACCGCGACGAGCAGCGGGTTGAGCACCACGAGCGGAACGGCCCAGCCCATCGGCCCGAAGATCGACGAGACGAGGAGCAAGCCTGTCGACGCCACCACGTAGCCAACCAACATCCGCCACCGCAGTCCCATCACGATTCCTCCCAGGTGTCATACTTGGTGCCACTACCTGGATCAAGATTACAGAAGGAGAGAACCGCTGATGCTCGACGTCCTGACTGGTTTCGCCATCATCTTCACCGTCATCGCGGTGGGGTTCCTGCTGGCGCACAGAGGCGTGATCGGGCAGGGCGAGGCGCGCCTGCAACTCAACCGCATCGCGTTCTGGGCGTGCACCCCGGCGCTCATCTTCTCCAGCGTGTCCACCTCGGACACGTCCGCGTTTCTGTCGCCGGTCGTGGGGGTGATCGCGGTGGCGTCGGTAGCCACCATGCTCCTGTACTGGCTGCTCAGCGCCCTGCTGTTCCGCCGCAGCTTCGCCGAGACGATGGCGGGCGCGGCCGCGTCGAGCTACTACAACTCGGTCAATATCGGGCTGCCCATCGCCACCTACGTCATCGGCGACGCCACGTACGTCGTCCCCGCGCTCGTGCTGCAAATGGCGGTGCTCTCCCCCGTCATCATCGCCGGCCTCAACGCTGGCGGGGCGAACCTGCGCTCGATCGGCGGCTCCATCGTCGCGGGCATAACGGCGCCGGTCGTGCTCGCCGCCTTCGCGGGTTTCGCCGTCTCCGCCTCCGGCTGGGAGGTCCCCGAGCCCGTGCTCGCGCCGCTGGAGATCCTCGGCGGCGCGTCCATCCCGCTCATCCTTATGAGCTTCGGCGCCTCGTTGAAGGGGGATTCCGTGCTCACGCATGATCGCTTACCGACGCTCACCGCCACCCTCCTCAAGCTCGTCGGCATGCCCGCCATCGCCCTCGGCGTCGGGTACGCCCTGGGCCTCGACGGCACCGAGCTCTACGCGGCGCTCATCCTCGCGGCGCTGCCCACCGCGCAAAACGTGTACAACTACGCCGCCACCTACCAGGTCGGCCAGACGGTCTCGCGCGACACCGTCTTCCTCACCACGTTCCTCTCGCTGCCCGCTATGCTCGCCATCGCCGCCCTGTTCGGGTAGGCGCTAGCGCTCGCTCAGCTCGCTGGAGATCCACTCCTTGCGCAGCTTGCGCTGCTCGCGCCAGTGCGCAACGGCCTCGGTGGCCTCAATCCGCTGGCGCTTGAACACCAGCATGGACAGCGGGAACGCCACGATCAGGGCGAGGAGCGCGGAGATGATCAGCGGCACTGGGGCGCCGATGAGCATGGCCGCGCCCTGGATCACCACGGTGAGTGCGATGAACAGCACGAGCCTGCACAGCCCGTAGATCGCGGCGGCCTTATTTGCGCGCGAGCGGGCGGCGGGATCAACTTCCGGCGGTTGTTGTTGCATATGCCTAACCCTAGACGGCCACCAAGTATGTTGGAAGTCATGGGAAGGCTACTACTCCTCGTACTCATCGTCCTCGCCGTGTACCTGATGTGGCGCGCCTTCGGGCCCGGCTCGAACAAGCAGGTCGAGCAGGCGCCGGAGCGGCCGCAGATCAAGGGGCCAGACGATGATGAGGAGTTCCTCTGGAACATTGAGAAGAACCGCTTCAAGGAGCGGCGCGCCCGCGAGGAGGCGGAGCGAAAGCGGCGCGAAGAGGAGGAGCGCCGCAAGCGCCGCGACGGGGAGGGCAGCTAGCCGGAACTAGCGCTGTTCCAGCACCTCGGGCAGCTTCTCCGCCCAGGCGAGCGAGTGGCGCACGCCGTCCGCCACGGTGTACTCCGCGCGCCAGCCGAGCAACTGCTCGGCCTTCTCGGTGCGGGTGGCGCAGCCGACCACATCGCCGTCGCGCGGCGGGGCGGTGCGCACCTCGAGCGGCTTGCCGGTGGCCTCGCCGACCGCGTCGGCCAGCTCGAAGACGGTGGTGCCCTGGCCGGTGCCCAGGTTGATCACCTCGTAGTCCGCCAGCGCAGACGCTTCTGCCTTGAGCGCGGCGACGTGCGCACGGGCCAGGTCCCACACGTGGACGTAGTCGCGCAGACCAGAGCCGTCGCGGGTGGGCCAGTCCACGCCGGTGACGGTGAACGGCTCGCCGGCCTGGTAGGCGGAGATCATCTTGCCCAGCGCGTGGGACGGGGCCGGGTTCTGCAGGCCGGTGCGCAGCTGCGGGTCCGCCCCGATGGGGTTGAAGTAGCGCAGTGAGATGGCGCGGATGAGGCCGGCCGAGGCGGCGTCGGCAAGCACTCGCTCCAGCATCCACTTCGAGGCGGCGTAGGGGCTCGACGGGTCTGCCGTGCTCTGCTCGGTGACCATCAGGTCCTCGCCGGGGACGTACATGGCGGCGGTGGAGCTGAGCAGGACGCGCTTCACACCACGCTCGGACAGGGTGCGCACGCAGGTTGTGGCCTTGCCCACGTTGTTCTCGTAGTAGTACAGCGGGCGCGAGACGGACTCCGGCACGACGATCTTCGCGGCGCAGTGGACGACCGCCTCGATGTCCGGGTGCTCGTCCAGGATGCGGTGCAGCAGCGCCACGTCGGCGATGTCGCCCTCGTAGTGGTCGAAGCGCTCGGCGAAGGCGCGCAGGCCGGTGGAGTAATCGTCCAGAATCACCGGGGCAATTCCGTTGTCGGCGCAGCAGGAAGCGATCGTGGAGCCGATAAAGCCGGCCCCGCCAGTGATAAGAACCTTCATAACCTGTGAGTCTAACGCAGCTAGTTCAGGCCCGCGTACGAGTGCAGACCCGCAATCACCGTGTTCACGTACGTCATGTTGAAGATCGTCATCGCCAGGGCAAACACGTTAATCCAGGCCGCCTTGGAGTTCTTCCAGCCGGCGGTGGCGCGGGCGTGCAGGTAGGCGGCGTACAGGATCCAGGTGATCATGGACACGGTTTCCTTCGCGTCCCAGTTCCACGGGCGGCCCCACGCAACCTCGGCCCAGATCGCGCCGAACACGATGCCGATACCAAACAGCGGCAGCGTAATGATCGCCGTCTTGTAGGTGATCTGGTCCAGCGTCTTTGCCGACGGCAACGGGTGCACAATCTTGCCAATGAAGCCGTGCTCCTCACCCTTCGGCTGCCACATGCGCAGTAGGTACAGCATCGCGAACACACCGGAGACGATACCGACCGAGGCACCGATCGACACCGTGGAAACGTGCACCGGCATCCAGTAGGACTGCAGCGCCGGCACCACCGGGGCGGCTTGCATGTGGAACACCGTGGAGTTGAGGAACATCGCGATGACCATGGGGAACAGCAGCCACGGCCACACCGTGTGCCAGCCCTTCCGCCCGATCACGATCGCGGCGGCCACCATGATCACCGCGGTCATGAACAGGATGTACTCGTACAGGTTGCCCAGCGGGAAGCGCCGCGCCGCGATGCCGCGCGTGACAAACGCGACGATGTGCAGCGCCACGCCGACCCACACCAGGGCCTGCGTCATGCCCGCCCACTTGCGGGCGGCGGCCACCCGCTTCTCGTAGACGCCGTCAAGCTCGGGTTCCGGGGGCAGTTGCTTTTCGACGACCACCGGCCCCCCAGCCCCAACCGCTACCTTCTCCGCGGCGCGCTCCTGCTGCGCCGCGCGGCGCTCGCGCCGCACGTCCACGACCGCAAGAACGCGGCCGTAGTACACGCACGCCATGAGCAGCGCCACGATGTAGATGATGAACGCGGTGCGGAAGGTCAGATCGGACAGCTCCGCCATGGTGGTGTTGACAAGCATGGTGCTCAATCTACTCCATCAGCGGGCCATTATCCAAGGTCATCCAGCTCGTCATCGTCCCCGTCATCATCCGGGTGCTCCCCCAGGATCTCCTCGACGAGCTCGGAAAACTCCGGGCCCCACCCGGCGCGGTCGGTGCGCGCCAGGCCCGCGATCTCCACCGCGGTCCCGCCGCCGGCGACCGGGGCGAGGCGGACCCAGACGCGGCGGCGCTTGATGGTCAGCGAGCCGGCGAGCGCGGCGAGCATGATCACTGTGGTGACCAGTGCCCACACCTGCGTCGGGTCGCGCGAGATCTGGTAGTTGGCGTACTCGGCCGCGCCGTCGAAGCGCACCTTGATCCCGCCGTCCACGGTGATCTCCTCGCCCGGGGTGAGGTTGACGCGCTCCAGCTTCTGCAGCTGGCCTTCCGCGATGAGCATCTGGTCGAGCACGAAGATGTTCTGCGGGCGGCCCGAGTCCAAGCCAGCGTCGCCGCGGTAGATGTCCATGGACAGCGCCGGGTCATCCATCGACGGGAACGACGACTGCAGCGTCTCCCCGTCCTGGCCGCCCCACTGGGCCGTCGGCGCGAAGTTGCCCTCCAACGCGATCTGGTTCTGGCGGCGGTCCGCCAGGTCCGGGAACATGCCGGCGGGCGGGTCAAAGCGCATCACGCCCGAGGACAGGAACGTCTGCGTGTCCGTGGGGCGGAACTGCATCATCTGGGTGCGGGTCTCGCCGTTGGGCCACGTCACCGTGACCTGCGGGGCGAACCCGTGGCCCTGCAGGTAGACGCGGTCGCCGTGGATGCGCAGCGGGTGGTTGACCGCCAGGGTGGTCTCCTGCCAGCTATCCTTCGGCGCGGTCAGGTCGTCGGTGTAGGACACGTCGGACCAGAAGCCGTTCGCCTGGCCGCTGTTTAAGTATTCAGCGCGGAAGTTGTGTGCATCGATGCAGAAGGGGGTGAGCCCGGTGCCGTCGAAAAGCGGCCCCGCGCGGAACACGTCAAAGTTGGCGGGGGACGTATTGCAGAACTCGGTGGACTGCTCCACCGGCACGGCGTACTGGGACTCGGAGTTGGTCACTACGATGACCTGGCCCTCGTAGAAGACCATGCGGCCGGCGGCGAAGGCGACGATCATGCCGACGATGCCCACGTGGAAGAGCAGGTTCATCAGCTCGCGGGTGTAGCCGCGCTCGGCGGCCAGGGAGAACGTCCCGGCGCGGTCCTCCTCCGGCGAGTAGGCGGCCACGTGCCAGCGCTTGAGCAGGCGGCGGACCTTCGCCTCCACCTCGTCCTGGCCGGCGTCCACCGTGGCTTGCGCGTGCATGGGCATGCGCGAGAGGTAGCGCGGCGCGCGCGTCGGGGTGGCGCGGTAGGCGCGCCAGTGGTCGATGGAGCGCGGGATGATGCAGCCGACCAGGGAGATCATCAGCAGGGTGACGATGGCGACGAACCAGGAGGAGCTGAAGACGTCGAAAAGCTGCAACCTGTCATAAATCGGACCCATCGTCGGGTTGGCGTCCAGGTAGTCCTGCACGAGCGACTCGCTCACGTTGCGCTGCGGGAGCAGGGCGCCCGGAATGGAGGCGAGCGAGAGGAGGAAGAGCAGGACGAGCGCGGTGCGCATGCTGGTCAGCCAGTGCCACGTCTTGCGCAGCCAGGTCGTTGCCGCCGATACGAGTTGCATCTCAGATCACCGTCGCTCCATATTGCAAGGTCCACTGTCGGATCCAGCCGACGAACACGTTCCACGCGCCGGTGACAAGGAGCACGCCGACGAGGATCATCAGCACGCCGCCGATCACCTTGATGGTGTGGGAGTGGCGGCGCAGGAACTCGACGCTGCGCACCGCCTGCGCGGACCCCAGCGCCACCACCACAAACGGCAGGCCGAGGCCCAGGCAGTACGCCACTACCAGCAGGACGCCGCGCGCCGCAGTCATCCCCTCGGTGCCGACGGAGACCGACATGATCGCCGCCAGCGTCGGCCCGAGGCAGGGCGTCCACCCCAGCGCGAACACGCCGCCGAGCAGCGGGGCGCCGAGCACGTTGGCCCAGCGCCGCGGCTGCAAGCGCCGGTCCTGCTGCAGCGCCGGCACCGCGCCCAGGAACACCACGCCCATCGCGATGGTGATCACGCCGCCGACGCGCATGAGCACCTCGGCGTTGAGGGTGATCAGGCTGATCGCGCCGAACACGGAGACGGTGGCCAGCAGGAACACCACGGTGAAGCCGGCCACGAACAGACCGGCGGCACCGGCGACGGCCCAGCGGCGCGACTTCACGCGCACGCCGTCCTGGTCCACGGTCATCTCACCGCCGACCACGCTGGTCAGGTACGACATGTAGCCGGGCACGAGCGGGACCACGCAGGGGGAGGCGAAGGACACCAGGCCGGCCAGCGCGGCGGCCAACATGCCGAGCAGGAGCGGCCCGGTGGCCACGACCTCTGAGAACGCTTCGCCCACGCTAGCTCTGCCCCTCCTGCGCCAGCTTGTCGGTCACCTCGAGCACGTCCTGGGCGGTCACCTCGCGCAGGAACACCGCGGCCGGGCGGTGCTGCTTATCCAGCACGATCGTCGTGGGGATCACGGAGCTGGGCACGCCGCCGAGGAAGGAAGCGGTCTTGAACGGCGGGTCGTATATCGACGGGTAGGTCACGCCGTTGTCGGCGACGAAGTCGCGGGCGATTTCCGGCTGCGGGTCGCGCACGTTGATGCCCAGGACGGTGCCGGTGCCGTCCGCGTTCAGGTGCTCCTGCACCTCCTGCAAGTCATCCACCTCCGCACGGCAGGGCGCGCACCACTGGCCCCAGGCGTTGAGGACGACGATCTTGCCGTCAAAGTCGTGCAGGTCCACCGTAGTGCCCGGCTCGGTGAGCGATTCGCCGCTGAAGTGCTCCACCGGCTTGCGCTCGGATTCCTCGTAGAAGATCTCGGTCTGCCCGCCCGGGGAATGGAACGCAAAGTTGTCTCCCTCACCAGAGCTGGCGCAGCCGGTAAGCAGGAGTAACGCGGCCATCGGCGCTGCGATCGCGCTCAGCGCGGTCCGTCGGGACATTGGCACCTCTCAATTCATCTGTTCAAAAACTCCGGCACGCTGGCCCAGCAGAGCGGGCTAGATGCGTTCGGCCGGAGTGTCGTAGGACCAGTCAACAACAACGTCGCCGTCAAACACAAGTGACGTCACGCTGGCCAGGTCGCACTCGCGGCTCGCGTGCGCGAGGCGTTTGCCCTGCACGTAGCGCTGCACCATGACGATGGGCAGCTGGTGGCTCACCAGCACCGCCTCGTGGCCCTCCGCCTCGGCGCGGGCGCTGTCCACGGCGTCGCACATCCGCGCGCGGATCGCCTCGTAAGACTCGCCCCAGCTCGGCTCCAACGGGTTCGTCATGTGCCGCCACCGGATCGGGTTGAGCAGCTGGCTGCGCCAGCCCTTGGTGCGCAGCCCCTCAAAGGTGTTGCCGGCCTCGATGATGTCGGTACGGGTGTGCACCTCGCAGCCGGTCACCTCCGCGATCGGCTCCGCCGTTTCCTGCGCGCGCTCGAGCGGGCTCGCCGCCAGGTACGTCACGTCGCGCACCTCGAAGAACTGCGAGGTCACCGCCGCCATCGACCGGCCGCGGGAGCTCAGGTGGTAGCCGGGCATGCGCCCGTAGAGCACCTTCTTCGGGTTGTAGACCTCGCCGTGCCGCACGAGGTGCACAGTCGTGCGCGTCACTCGGGCGCCACCGCCTGCGCCGCAGCCTTCGCCGCGGGCACCAGGGCCTCCTCGATCCGGCCGAAGTCCTCGTCGGTGAGTGCGGTGGAGACGAACCAGGTCTCGAACGGGCTCGGCGGGGCGAACACGCCATTGTCCAGCAGCGCGTGGAAGAACGGCGCGTAGCGGAAGGTGTCCGCCGCCTTCATGTCAGCAAAGTTGTGTCCCTCGCCCTCGGCGAAGCGGAACGACAGCATCGTCGAGGCGCGCTGCACGTTGTGCGCCACGCCCTCGCGCTTCAGCGCGTCGGACACCAGCTTGGCCAGGGTGCTGGCGTTGCGCTCCAGCACCGGGTAGATGTCCTCCGAGGCCAAGCTTAACGACGCCATACCCGCCGCCATCGCGACCGGATTGCCCGAAAGGGTACCCGCCTGGTACACCGGCCCAGTCGGCGCGAGACGCTCCATAATCTCCTTGCGTCCGCCGAAGGCCGCGGCCGGGAGGCCGCCGGAGATGACCTTGCCAAAAGTGGTCAGGTCTCCCGCCACGTGGTCCACGCCGTACCAGCCCGCATACGAGGTGCGGAAGCCCGTCATCACCTCGTCCAGGATCAGCAGCGCGCCGTTGGCGTGCGCGACCTCCTTGAGCTTGGCGTTGAAGTTGTCCTGCGGCGCGACCGTGCCCATGTTGCCGGAGGCTGCCTCGGCGATCACGGCGGCGATCTCGCCCTCGTTTTCCGCGAACGCGGCCTTCACGGCCTCGATGTCGTTGTAGGGCACCACGATGGTGTCCGCCGCCTGCGCGCCCGTCACACCCGGCGAGTCCGGCAGGGAGAACGTGGCCAGCCCTGAGCCTGCTGCGGCGAGGAGCGCGTCGACGTGGCCGTGGTAGCAGCCGTCAAACTTGATGATCTTGGGGCGGCCGGTGTAGCCGCGCGCCAAGCGGACCGCGGACATCGTCGCCTCGGTGCCGGAGTTGACCATGCGCACCTCCTCCACCGAGGTACGGCCCACGATCATCTCCGCGATCTGCACCTCCGCCTCGGTGGGCGCGCCGAAGCTCAGGCCGTCACGCATCGCCTTCTGCACTGCCTCGAGGATCTCCGGGTGTGCGTTGCCGTGGATCATCGGGCCCCAGGAATTGATGAGGTCGACGTAGGCGTTCCCGTCGACGTCGATAAGCGTGCTCCCGTGCGCGCTCTCGATGAAGCGCGTCTGGCCGCCGACCGAGCCGAAGGCGCGCACCGGCGAGTTCACGCCGCCGGGCGTGGCCTGCTGCGCGCGCTGCCACAGCTCGGCGGAGCGGGACGTGTGTGCGGACGTTGGGTACTTGGCCGAAGTTGTCATAGTTGCCCATCCTAGGCGATGGGGGCGAACGCCTACTTACCCTTCCGGCGCATCGCCCCGACGAAGATGACCACGAGCAGGCCAATCGCGATCCAATTGGCCACGCGCGCGTACTGCTCCAGCACGTACACCACGGGCTCGCCGATCCACCAGCCGAGCGCGACGTAGCCCAGCGACCAGAGCGTCTTGGACACGAAGTCCAGGAGCATGAACTTCCACAGCGGCATCTCAGTCATGCCCATAAGCACGAAAACCACGAACGCGATCGGCAGCGGGATGGGCACGTACGCCAGGAAAATGCCCAGCCAGCCCAGCTTCATCCCCCACCGCTCCACGCGCGCGATGTTCTTCGCCGCGCGCTTGGAATTCTGCGCCTGCACGTCCAGGATGCCGCGCCCCCACAGCTTGCCGGCCCACCAGTACACCCAGTCGAACTTGATCGCCACGATCGAGCCGATGAGCAGGTACAGCAGCCAGTGCTGCGCCTCGCCCACCGAGGCCAGGGCGCCTGTCGACGCCGCGCCAATCCTCGAGCCCGTCAACGCCAGCATGATCGGCGGGTCCAGGCCCAGCAGCCAGGCGCGGAACGGAATGAGCGCGAGGCCGAAAATACCGATGAAGCCGAACCAACCCAGGCACCAGTAGTCCGCCTTGGTGGGCTTTTCGTTCCAGGGCATGCCTGGCTGATCCCACCACTCCGGTTCCGATTCCGGGGTGTGCTGTTGGACTTTGCCCTCGCCGTCCGCGTCCTCACTCGACATAGACGTGAAGTCTACCGAGTTACAACATATTCAGCAGCGCAGGGTTCGACGCCACCGCAATTCCCACGACTGCCAGCAGGCCGAGCACCACGGCGGCGATGATGCCGCCCGTCGACGAGCCATCCTTCTGCTCACCGGCCGCCGGCGCGCACTCCCCCTTCACGGGCTCGTACTCGGCCGTGGCCTCCGCGGCGTTCGCGCGGGCCTCCTTGACGGCCACCTGTGCGGCCTCGGCGGCCTGCGTCGCCTCGCCCAGCGAGCGCTTCGCAGCCGCCAGGGCCTCGTCGGCCGCGGCCTGGCGCGCCGACTGCTCCTGCTTCGCTGCCTCGAGTTCCTGCGCGCGCTTCGCCACGGCCTGTTCGGCGGCACGCAGCGCCCGCGCCGCCGCAAGCGTGTCCTCCGCTTGGGCCACGGCAGCCTCGCGCTGCTCGAGTGCCTCCTGCTTCTGCGCATCGCCCTCGTTCACGGCGCGGACGAGCTCGTCGTAGTAGGTGTTGAAGCGCTCGGTGTACTCCTCTACCGAATACGTCGGCTCCTCCACTGTGAGGTGAGCGAACGTCTGCGCGTGCGCGACGCGCCACGTAAAGCCGTGGTAGAGGAACTCCTCCGTGTTCACCGCGAAGCCGGTCGCGCGCATCTGCGGGTTCACCAAGGCCATGTAGTGGCCGGCGCCCGCGGCGAAGGGGTCGCGCCCCTGCTCCTTCGCCTCGAAGTACTTAGGGCGCTCCTCGCGGAACCACCCGTCGAACGGGTTCTCCGCGTTCCACGACAAGTTATCCCACCCGTTGCCGGAGTGCCCGCGCGGCAGCTGCTGCGACCAGTTGATGTTCACCTGCGCCTGCGCCATCAAGAAATCCGACACGGGCAAGGCATCCCGGCCCTCGCGTTGGCGCAGCTCGTTCGCCTCCGGCAACCATTCGATCGCCGCCTTCATGTTGTCCAGGTGCGTCGCGTCACCTTTGGCGCCGATGTTCGTATCGTCCGCGATCCGGTACCCGGTCTGCCCGGTGACCTCATCTTCTTCGTCGTAGCGGTAGTCCGTGTGCAGCTCCGCGACGGCGTCGTTGGCCCCCATCGCTTCGAAGAATCCGAGCGAGCCCCGGTCGAACTGTGCCCGCGCCTCGGCCTTGCTCGCCTCCAGCGCAGCGCGGGCCTCCTCGGCGCGCGCCTTTGCCTGCGTGAGTGCCGCCTCGGCGGAGTCGACCGTCACGCCTTCCGGCACCGCGGTCTGCGCGGCGTCGCGGTCCTGGGTCGCGCTGTCGAGCGCACGCTGCGCATCCTCGACCAGGTTCGCGCTCGCCGTGCGCTCCTGCTCCGCAGCGTCGACATAGCGCTGCGCCGCGTCCAGCGCCTGCTGCGCCTCGCGGTCGCGCGCCTCGGCGGAGCGCAGCGCGTCGGTCGCGTCGTGTACAGCGGTGCGCAGCGCGACACAGCGCTCCTGCGACACCGACGCCGCGTCCTCAGCCACCGCCGGAGGCGCAACAACCAACGCCGCCGAACAGCTCGCGGCCAGCACAAGTCCAAGAGTTTTCTGCATACCCAGCAGGTTAGCAGTCTTTCCCCAGACCCCGCGCAGTTTCGCGCGCGTTCGCGATCACGGCGGGCACGCCCACGCCGCCGACCCACGCGCCGGTGACGGCAATGCCGGAGCCGGACTCGCGCAGCTGCGCCAGCGCCTTGTCCACGGTGGCGAGGTGGTGCTCATCAAAGCGCGGCAGCCCGCCGAACCAGCGCTGGACAAAGATCTCCTCCAGGCCGGCCTCGCGGCCGTCGAAGCCGGTGACAGTCTGCAGGTCATCGAGCGCCCAGTCCACCAGGTCGTCCTCGGAGGCGCGGATCGCCACGTCGTCGCCGAAGCGACCAAAGCTGGCACGCACGAGCGCCCCGCCGCGCTCGGCCAGGTGCGGCCATTTGCGCGAGGAGAGCGTGAACGCCTTCGCGTGCACATCCTCCGCGCCCGCGGCAACCAGGACGCCCGAATTTTGGGGCAGGCCGTCGTCGGTAGCAAAGCGCATGCCCACCACCGCCGAGTTGGCCAGCTTGATCGGCGCGAGCGTGGCCGCCACCTCCGGCTCCACCTGCTTCAGCAGCATCGCGGCCGTCGGCGCGGGCACGGCGAGCACCACGCGGTCGTACACCGCGTCCTCCCCGCCCTTGAGGCGGTAGCCCTCGCCCTCGCGCGTGATCGCGGAGATGAACGCGTCGATGTAGATCTTCGCGCCGGACTGCTCCGCCAGCGCCTCGTACGCCTCCTGGTAGCCCTCGCGGAACGCGCTGAAGACGGGGCCCTGGCCGGTCGGCAGCTCCTTGCGCGCCTGCTCCAGGTTGCGCACGGCCTCCGACAGGTGCACCGGGCCCGCCTCGGCCAGGCGGTCCAGCTCCTCGGCCAGCTGCGGGATGGTCGCGCGCACGCCCAGGTCGTCGGCGCTGCACGAGTACACCCCGCCGAGCAGCGACGTCACGATGTGGTCCACCACCTCGTCGCCGTAGCGCTCGCGCACCAGCGCGCCCACGCTCACGTCGCCGCCGATCTCCCAGTCGAAGCCGGGGGCGTCGCCTTCGGCGTCGATACGCGCGGCGGTCTCCTCGCTCACAAGATGAGCAACGCTTGCCGACGCCGCCGGGATCCCCATCACACCGCCCCGCGGCAGCGGGCGCGCCTCGCCGTCCACGTACACCAGCGAACCGAGGCCGGACGGCGCGACGAGCGAGTCCCCCACCCCCAGCTCGGTGAAGAACTCGACCGCGTCGACCCGGCGCGACAGGAACGCCTCAGCGCCCATGTCGGTGGGGCCGCCCTCAAACGCGACGGTGTAGAGCTTGCCGCCGATGCGGTCGGTGGCCTCGTAGACGTCCACCTCGTGCCCGCTGCCGCGCAGTTCGTAGGCGCAGGTCAGGCCGGCGAGTCCGGCGCCGATGATGGCGATGTGCATTTAAGCCTCCGTGCTGTGAGTGTCGTGAATAAGCCGTACGGCGTTGGTGATGGCGTCCGGGTCCGTGGTGGGCAGGACGCCGTGGCCGAGGTTGAAGATGTGGCCGGTGGCGTGGCCGTCGATAAGCGCCTGCTCCGCCTCGCCCTTAATGCGGGCGACCTCGCGGGCGACGACCTCCTCGCCGGCGAAGAGCATCGCCGGGTCCAAATTGCCCTGCAGGACGCGGGGGGAGGCGAAGCGCGTGGCGGCGCGGTCGAGGGGGACGCGCCAATCCACGCCCATGACCTCGCTGCCGGCCTCGCTCATCGCGCCGAGGAGCTCGCCGGTGGACACGCCGAAGTGGATGCGCGGGATCTCCCCCGCGACTGATTCCAGGATCTCCGTGGAGTACGGCAGGACGAACTCGCGGTAGTCGCGCTCCGTGAGGAAGCCGGCCCACGAGTCGAACAGCTGCATGGCGTCGATCCCCGCCTCGACCTGGGTGCGCAGGAACGTGATGATGGTGGGCACCAGGCGGCGCATGAGCGCGTGCCACGTCTCCGGCTCGGCGTGCATCATCGCCTTCGTGGTCTCGTGGTTCTTGCTCGGTCCGCCCTCGATGAGGTAGCTGGCCAGGGTGAACGGTGCGCCGACGAAGCCGATGAGCGCCTGGGTATCGGTAAGCTCGTCCAGGATGATGCGGATGCCCTCGGCGACCTCGTCCACCGTGTGGTCCAGGATCGGCAGGTGCTGCACGTCCGCCAGCGAGCGCACCGGCGCGTCCATCACCGGGCCGCGGCCCGGGACGATCTCCACGCCCACGCCCGCCGCCTTGAGCGGGACGACAATGTCGGAAAAGAGGATCGCTGCGTCCACGTCGTGGCGGCGCACCGGCTGCAGCGTGATCTCCGCGAGCAGCTCCGGCATGAAGCAGGAGTCCAGCATCGGGATACCCTCGCGCACCTTCCGGTACTCGGGCAGTGAACGGCCCGCCTGGCGCATGAACCACACCGGGGTGCGCGACGGGGTGCGGCCATTGGCGGCCTCGATGAGCGGGGCGGAGGAAAGGTCGCGTCTGGTCATGGTTTCCCAGCCTACGCGGTAGAAATCAGGCCGGGAAATGGCGCACGCGCACCGAGCGCAACTCGATGACCAGGGAGCTGCCCAGCATGAGCAGTGTGGCCCCGACCGGGGGCAGCACACCGGCGATGGCCAGCAGGATCGCGGCCGCGTTATAGGTCCAGGCGATCACCATGTTCGAGTCGATGGTGCGGCACACCCGGCGCGCGAGCTCCACCAGCTGTGGCACCGCCGTGACGTCCCGGCGCAGGAGGAGCACGTTGCACTTCTCCTCCACCTTGCCCGTGTTCGCGCCCAGCAGGGCGTCGTCGGCGTACAGGATGCTCACGTCCGCGACGCGCAGGGTGCGCACCGCGCTGTGGTCGCCCACCATGGCGACGGTCGCGCCCTTGGTGTGCAGCGCGCGCACCGCGTGCGGCTTGTCTGGGGCGGTGATGCCCGCGAGCACGCGGGACATGCCGAGGAAGTCGGCGAAGCGGCGCGCTACCGGGTACGTATCGCGCGTGAGCATGATGGTCTCCACGCCGATGGATTCCAGCCGGTCAATCGCGCTGGTGGCGTCCGCCTTCGGTGGGTCGTACAGGGTGATGACGCCGCGGTCGCGGCCCTTCCAGCGCACGACGACGGGGGTGCCGCCGGCCGTGGCGGCCAGGGAGAGTCGGCCTTGCAGCTGCGACAGGTTCGTGGGCCGCCACAAGATGGCGTCCAGGTTTTCTGTCCGCTGGTCCTCGTAGGTCAGCGTGACGCGGCCGCGCACCGAGCCGTCCGGGGTCGTGTCCTCGTTGGCCAGCTCGAACCAGGTCGGCCCGCCCGCGTCCTTGTCGCGCTTGTCGCGGGCCTCGCGCGCCGCCTTCACAATCGCACGCGACGCCGGGTGATCCGACTCCACCGACAGCGCGCCCGCGATCCCCAGCACCAAAGCCGGGTCCTCGCCGATCTCCGCGGTGACCGTCTCCACCTTCATCTTCGGCTCCACCAGGGTGCCCACCCGGTTGAACACGGCCACGTCGGTGGCCTCCAGGGTGCGGAAGGTGGAGCCGTCGCGGACCAGGATGCCGTTGCGCGCCGCCGACTCGATGCCCAGGCGGATGGCCAGCGCGGTCGAGATCGCCAGCGCCACCGGCGCGACCACCGCCAAGATCGCCAGCGCCGTGGAAAACGCCGCGTTGAGGTTCCCCGTGAACAGCAGCCACAGGCCGAAGTCCAGCACCGCCAGCACGTACGCCACCGGGATGAGCATGCCCGCGGCGCGGGTGGACACCATCGTCGTCGCGTTCTGGTGCTCCGAGGCGCGCTCCAGCCAGCGGTTGACCGAGGCCAGCCGGGTCGCGTGGCCGACCCGGGAGACGCGGATCTTCACCTTCCCCTTGCGCAGCACCGACCCCGCGTAGACGTGGCTGCCCACTTTGAGGGTGGGGGACTCGTGGGCGTCGATAAGCTCCTGCTCGAGCGTGCCGCAACCGCCGACCACCTCGCCGTCGGCGGGGATGATCGCGCCCGGGAGGATGACAATGTCGTCGCCCCGGTTGATCTCGGCGGCGGGCAGCGGTTCCTCGATGACCTTGCCCGTGCGCGAGCGGCGGCGGACCATGTAGGTCGACTCCGCGTCGGGGACGCGGCCGGAGAGGTCCTCCTGCAGGTGCGGGCGCACGCGCATGCTGAAGAAGCGGCCGACGAGGAGGAGCGAGGTGATGGTGCAGGCGACCTCGAAAAACAGGCCGGGCTCCTCCACCATGGTGAGCGGGACCCAGCTGCCGTAGTTGCGCCAGTTGAGCTCCCCTGCCGGCGTGAACAGCAGCACGGCGGCGGACCAGAAGTAGGCGGCGAGGATGGCGATGGAACTTGCGCCGTCCAGCGCCGAGATGCCGCGGCGCACGCCGCCCGCCATCGCGCGGTGGAAGGGGAACGCGCACCACAGTGCGACCGGGGTGGTCAGCGCGAAGCACGCCCACTGCCAGCCGTCAAACTGCAGGTCGGAGACGTACGTGAGGAGCAGCACCGGGAGCGTCAGCACGATTGCTAACCACATCCGCACCGGCGTGACCAGGTCGCGGGCGGTGAACAGGACGTCCTCGTTTTCCCGGGCGCGCGCGGCGCGCGACGCCGAGTCCACGAACCCCTGCGCGCGGGCGCGGCGCAGGCTGACCAGCTCGTCGTGGCGCAACTTTCGACGCCTCCCGCTCAGCCCCCGCACACCCCGCCGCGGCACCGGACGCGCGGCCGCCGCCCGGCCGAGCACCCTGCGGCGCAGCGTGGAATCCGTAAGCCGGGCGCTCACACCGAAGCGCGCGAACACGGCCTCGAGGTCCGCGATCGGCGTGGTGCTCGGCGCGGTGATCCACGCCGTCTTGGAGGAGTACACCAGGCGCGCGGCGACGCCGTCCAGCTCCTCCAGCGCCGCCTCGATGTCTTTGAGCTGTGGTCCGTCCTCGAGCCCGTCGAGCTCGAAGGCGAAAGAGGTGTTCGGGTACTGCGGGTTGCCATCCGCCCCGATCCGGGGCGAGTCCAGGTCCACGCCGCATTCCTTCGCCGCCTCGCGGGCGGCCACAATGGTCTGCTCGAGCGCAGCCGTCTGCTGCTGAGTCTGCTCTGACATGCTGAATCCCTCGCGCTAGTCCACGCCCCGCCAGGGGGAGCCGCTGCGCTCGTCCACAAACGCGTTCGCGGCGGGGCGGAACGCGAAGAACAGCGCCGCAACCAGCACGATCACTACCGCGAACACGCCCAGCCCGCCACGTTGAGGAAGAACCCGGCCAGGTTGAGGAAGATCGCCACGGCGGCGGCGATGGCAAACACGCGCCGCGCTGTCTTGGAGCCGCGCGCAAAGTAGGAGGCGCACCCCGCGATCACCAGGGCGAGGACGATGTTGCACCAGGCGACGATGCGCATGTTGCGCGCAAACGCGTCCGCGAACTCGGCGTCCGCGTCCTTCGGCGCGCCGCTGGCCAGCATGAGCATGCCGAACAACAGCAGCAGCACGGCGCCGGCCAGCGCTGCGTAGTACCCGGCGCGCAACTGGCCGGGCCAGGCCTCGCCGACCTTGCCGGTGTAGCGGCGGTTGGGGTCGTTCGGGTCTGCAACGAAGGTGGGAAACATTCCGGCCATCGGTTGCTCCTTTACTGTTTACCCGCGGGATCGTCGTGCTGTGGCTGTTGCGGAGATTGGTGCGCCGGCGGCTCTACCCAGTCCCCCGAGTCCTTCTGCGAAGCGTAGAACAGTCCCATCGCGCCCGCCACGCCGAGGATGATTTGCACGACGCCGTCCGCCCCGTACAGCGCGATCGGCACCGCCGTGGACCCCGGCGACATCATGTACAGCGTGACCATGCGCAGCGCGAAGAAGGTGGCAAAGATCTGCAGGAGGCGTCGCGCCGCCGCCGCGCGCTTCCCCCGGTTGGCCACCATGCGCAGCGCGACGGCAAACCCGGCCAGGATGAGCAGCTGGATCAGCGCCATGAGCACAACCGAGCCGTAGATGCCGAGGTTGAGCATGGCGTCGCTGAGCTCCTGGCCCTTCGCCGCCTCCTTGGCGCTCTCGCGCAGCGGGGCGGGGTCCAGCACGGTCATGACGACGGTGAGGATCTGGTGGATCAGCTCGCCGCCGATCATCACCGCCCAGCACGCGAGCATGAGGCGCACGGCCTCGGGCATCGAAGTGCTTGACGACGCTCCTCCGCCCGGCATCGGGCGTCGCTCCGGTGCCCGCTGGGGCGTCGGGGGAAGGCTAACCATAAACGCTACTTCAGTTCCTTTGCTGCCTCGATGGCGTAGTAGGTCAGAATCTGGTCCGCGCCGGCGCGCTTGATGGACATCAGCGACTCCATCATCGTTTCCTCGAAGTCGATCCAGCCGTTGCGGCCGGCGGCGACCATCATCGCGTACTCGCCGGAGACCTGGTAGGCGGCCACCGGCACCGGGGAAATCTCGGCGACCTGGCTCAGTACGTCCAGGTACGGCAGGGCCGGCTTCACCATGACAAAGTCCGCGCCCTCGTCGAGGTCCAGCTCCGTCTCCAGCAGCGACTCGCGGATGTTGGCCGGGTCCTGCTGGTAGGTGCGGCGGTCGCCCTGGAGGGAGGAGCCGACGGCGTCGCGGAACGGGCCGAAGAACTTCGACGCGTACTTGGCGGAGTACGCCATGATGGCCACGTCCTGGTGGCCGGCCTGGTCGAGGGCCTCGCGGATGACGGCGATCTGGCCGTCCATCATCCCGGACGGGCTCACGATGTGCGCGCCCGCCTCCGCCTGGGAGACAGCCATCTGGGCGTAGAGCGGCAGCGTGGCGTCATTGTCCACGAACTGGTTGCCGTAGCGGTCGGTGCTCAGGGCGCCGCAGTGGCCGTGGTCGGTGAACTCGTCCAGGCAGGTATCCGCCATGATGAGCAGGTCGTTGCCAAACTCCTCGCGCAGCGCGCGCAGGTTGCGGTTGAGCACGCCCTCCGGGTCCCAGGCGACGGAGCCGGTGGCGTCTTTGTCCTCGTCCAGGGGAACGCCGAACAGGTCGATGCACTTCACGCCGGCCTCGAGCGCCTCGTGGCACAGTGCCATGAGGGAGTCCGTGGTGTGCTGGTACACGCCCGGCATGGACGTGATCTCGCGCTTTTCCTCGATGCCGTCGGCCACAAACATCGGGAGAATGAAGTCCGCTGGGTGCAAGCGCGTCTCCGCAGTCAACGCGCGCATCGCGGCGTTTTGGCGGAGGCGGCGGGGACGGCGGGGCAAATCGTAGGTAGACATGGCCACCATCATAGGCCCCGTGGCCGTGCGTACCTACTCGCCGGACGCTTTGGCCACGGGCTTGCGGCGGGTGCGGCGCTTCTTCCGCGGGGGTGGGAGCTGGCCGGCGGCACGCAGGTTGGCAACGTGGTTCGCGAGGGCGTCGATAAGCGAAGGCACGTCCGCCACCTCGGGCACTACGTCCACGCGCAGCCCCTGCTCTTTCGCCTCGGCCGCGGTGCTCGGGCCGATGCAGGCGATGATGGTGCGCTGGTGCGGCTTGCCCGCAATGCCCACGAGGTTCTTCACCGTGGACGCGGAGGTGAAGCAGACGGCGTCGAAGCCGCCCGTCTTAATCATGTCGCGGGTCTCGGGCGCCGGCGGGGCGGCGCGCACCGTGCGGTACGCCACCACGTCGTCGACCTCCCAGCCCTTCTCCTTCAGGCCGTCGACGAGCAGATCGGAGCCGAGGTCGGCGCGCGGCAGCAGCACGCGGCTGACGGGGTCGATGTCCTCGACGTACTCTGGGAAAATCTCCACCATCCCGGCCGCGTTCTGCTTCGTGCGGTGCGGCACCAGCTCGGGGAACATGCCGCGGGCGCGCAGCGCGTCCGCCGTCTTCTGCCCCACCGCGCCCAGGTGGACGCCGGCGAAGGAGCGGGCGTCCAGGCCCAGCTGCGCAAACTTCTTCCACACCGCGTTCACGGCGTTGACGGAGGTAAACAGGACCCACTGGTAGCGGCCCTCCACGATGCCCTTGATCGCGCGGTCCATCTGCGCCGGGTTGCGCGGCGGCTCCATAGAAATGGTGGGGACGGACTGCGGGATCGCACCGTAGGAGCTCAGGCGGGCGTTCATCGGCCCGGCCTGCTCCTTCGCGCGCGGCACGAGGACGCGCCAGCCGTAGAGGGGACGGTTCTCCCACCACGAGTACTTCGAGCGGTCATCCGCCACCGCGCCGAGCGTGACCACGAGGGATCCGGGCAGGTCGGCGTCCAGCTTGCCCAGGGTTTCCAGGGTGGCGTCGACGGTGCGCTGCAGGCGCGTCGTACCGTGGGTCGTCACCGCGACCGGCGTGGACGGGCCGAAGCCGCGCTCCATGAGCGCGTCGGCAATCTCGCCCAGCTGCTCCTGCTCCGCCTGCAGCACCAGCGGCTGCGGCGCGGACGCCAGCTGGTCAAAATCGATGCCTTCGATACCGGAGGTCAGGTCCGCCTCGGTGTAGGTGGAGCCGAGCGCGATGCCCGCAAACGACGGCACCGTGGACGGCAGGCTCATGCCCGGCACGACCTGGAACTCGATGCCCGCGGCGGCGACGGCGGAGATCTCCTCCATCACCGCGTCGCGGGTCAGCGGGTTGCCGCGGACCAGGCGGACCACGTCGCCGTCGCCGGCCTCGCCGCGCTCGATGGACGCTGTGGCCTCGCCCAGGGCGCGCTGCACGGCCTCCACGATGGTGTCGGCGGACAGCGCGAGCTCCTCTACCTCGGCCGCGGTCGGGTCGTCCGGGCGCGGCGGCTTTCGGCGCGCACCCGCTTCCTTCGCTTCCGCGACCATGCGCGCGTACGCCTCGTCGGCGGCCTGCATTTTAGCCTTGGGAACAGGCAGTTTAGCGGCGACGACGTCTCGGGCACCCTGAGCGACGTCCGGATCAACGAGGGCGATAGAATTAGTTTCCATCACCTCGCGTGCGCGGACGGTAAGCAGATCAGGGTTGCCCGGGCCTGCACCGACGAAGATGACCTTCCCCGGTGGGGGCGTAAGCGAGGGCAATGTCATAGAACGATCTTTTCTAAGGCGCAAAACAGTAGCCTCGGCGCAACAGGACGCTCAGTGCGGGCTGCGCGCAGCAAGGCGCGCCCTCCCCATGGGACCCAGTTGCGCCGGGGCAATCCGACGTATGGTAGTTACACCTTAAGATGGAAGCGGCCCGAAAACCAAACCCGCGTCTTACTCCATGATGTCCGCGGCCCCGCGCTCGAGCAGCTTCTCGGCGGCCTCGCGCCCCAGCGCCGCGGCATCGGTGCCGGTCAACGTCTCCACCAGCTGCGCGGAGCCGTCCACGGCGAAGACGCCAGCGTGGAGCGTCAGCGCGCCGTACTCCCCCAGTTCCGCGTACGCCGCGACCGGGGCGGTGCAGCCCGCCTCGAGCGTGGCCAGCACCTGGCGCTCGGCGGCGGCGCACGCGGTCGCCTCCGCGCTGACAAGCGCGTCGAGCGCTGCGCGCGTCGCCGCGTCGTCCGCCCGGCACTCCACGGCCAGCGCGCCCTGCGCCGGGGCGGGCATGAGCGTCGCCGGGTCGAACACCTCGGTGGCGCGCTCGGCGTACCCGCCGCGGCACAGCCCCGCGTAGGCGAGGATGATCGCGTCCAGCTCGCCGCGCTCGACGTAGCTCATGCGGGTTTCGATGTTGCCGCGGAGCGGGCGAATGTCCAGGTCGGGGCGCAGCGCACGCAGCTGCGAGACGCGCCGCGGCGCCGAAGTGCCCACCTTGGCGCCCTGCGGCAGCTGCGCGATCGTCAGCCCGTCGCGCGCGATGAGCGCTTCGCGGTTGTCCTCGCGCTCCGGGGTGACGAGGTGGAGGCGGGCGTCGCCAGCCGTGGGGAGGTCCTTGAACGAGTGGACGGCCACGTCAACTTCGCCGGACGCGAGGGCGTCGCGAAGCGCGGTGGTGAACACGCCGACGCCGATGCGCTCGACGGGCGACATATTCAGGTCGCCGGCGGTGGTCACGATGTGCAGTTCCGCCTCAGCGCCGCCCGCGATCAGCGCGTCACGCACGTGACCTGCCTGCGTGGTGGCCAGGTGGGACCCGCGGGTACCAATCTTGAGCATCAGTTCTCCTTCGCCTGCAGTTCGTCCGGCCGCGGCAGGCGCTGCGCGTCCACCGCCACCGAGGATCGCCCGAGCCCGAACAGCTCCTCGATCGCCATTTCTACACTCACCGTCTCGGAGGATGCGGCGAGCTCCTTAATCTTCACCGTCGGCGTGTGCAGAAGCTTATCGACGACACGCTTCACCGCCCTACCAACCTGGTCAAACTCCTCCTCGGAGAGGTTGGGCAGGCGCGTGCGCAGCCGTTCGAGCTCCTGCGCCTGCACCTCCGCGGCCGTCCTGCGCAGCCGCGTCACCGCCGGCGTGACGTCACGGACGCGCTGCTCCGAGCTGAACTCCTCGACCTCCTCGCGCACGATGGCCTCCGCCTGCTGCAGCGCGCGGGAATCCTCGCTGTCGTTGTCGCGCAACGTCGCGTGCAGTGACTCGATGTTGATCAGGCGCACGCCGTCGCGCTCGGTGACGGCGTCATCGATGTCGCGCGGCAGGGAAAGGTCCACCAGCACGGTCGGGCCGGACAGGTCCTCGGGGGTGATGGTGAAGTCGTCCGACGCCGTGGCGGAGACGGTGATGTCCGCCCGGCCGATCGCGCCGGCGCGGGCGTTGAAGTCCACGACCTCCGCGGCAACGCCCGCCTCCCGGGCGTGCTCGGCCACGCGCTCGGCGCGCGAGCGCGTCCGGTTCGCAATGATCAGCTTGTCCACGCCGCGCTTGCCCAGGTGGGTGGCGGCCAGCGAGCTCATCGCGCCCGCCCCCAGGACCAGCGCGGTGGTGCCGGAGAAGTCCTCTCTTTCCATCTCGCGCATGGCCTGGTCCAGGCCGAGCGTGACCATGGACGCGCCGGAATCATCAATCGCGGTCTCGCTGTGCACGCGCTTGCCGGTGTGCAGCGCGGTCTGCGCCAGCGAGTGCAGGGCCGGGCCGACGGTGCCGCGCTCGGCGGCGTCCGAGTAGGCGGAGCGCACCTGGCCGATGATCTGCTGCTCCCCCACCACCATGGAGTCCAGCCCCGCAGCCACGGTAAACATGTGCTCCGCAGCGGCGTCGGCGTAGCGCACATAGAGGTAGCCGCGCAGCTCCGCCTCGGGCACGCCTGAGACGTCCGCGAGCACGTGCAGCACGTCCTCGACCCCTGCGTGGAAGGCGGTAGCCACGGTGTAGACCTCGAGACGGTTGCAGGTGGAGATGATCATCGCTTCCGTCAGCGCGGGCCGGGACACCAGCGCCGTCGCCGTGTCGTGCTGCACCGTCTCGTCCATACTCAGCCGCTCCAGCAGCGCCACCGGCGCAGAACGGTGCGACATCCCTACGACGAGCACACTCACACAATCACTCCAGCAATCCAGCCAAATCCAGAAAAAATCAAACTAAAGGATACCCCGCTACGACCTGAGTTCCGCGACGAGGTCGTCCGAGTCTACCTCCCAGCAGGCGAACTCCTCGCCGTCGATCACCACGACGGGGACGCGGTCACCGTACTCGGCGGCGTTGTCGGGGTTGGCGTCGACGTCGATAAGCGAAAGCTCCGCGCCGCACTCTGCCACGAGCGGGCGGATTTGCGCGGCGACGCGGTCGCACGACCCGCAGCCCTCGCGCACCATGAGCTCGACCCTCTTCACGTTTGGTCACTCCCTCTCCACGGAAACCCAAGCGGTACGATATTCCAAAGTTCCAAGCTATCTCACGCGCACCCCCGACCGCGAAAGGCAGGACATGACCGAACACCGCGATCTGCTCGCGTACTGGTCCGTCTCCCACGGAAACTTCCGGCGCTTCCTGGAGGAACTCGCCCTGCCCCCGCTCGACGCCTCCGCCCAACGCACTGCCGGCGAAGCCGCCGCGGCGGCCGCCATCGAGGAAACGTTCGGGCTGACTATCGACGATTTCTCGCTCGGCATCGACTCCGTCGGCGGCGCCTTCAACACCGCCGGCACCCCCACCATCACCCCGCCGGACCCGGACGTGCCGCAGGACACCGAGGCCGCCGCGTTCTTTGATGTGGACAACACCCTCATCCAGGGCTCCTCGCTCATCCTGCTCGCCGAGGGGCTGGCGAGGCGGCGCTTCATCACCGCCGGCGAGCTGTTCCCGGCCCTGCTCAAGCAGATCCGGTACCGGCTGCGCGGTGCGGAGAGCCACTCGGACATCGCCGCGGGGCGCGAGCAGGCGCTGGGGATTGTGAAAGGCAAGCGCGTCGACGAGCTTAAGGCGCTGTGCCAGGAGATCGTGGAGCGCCAGATGCTGGACAAGGCGTACCAGGACACGATCGAGCTGGCCAGCATGCACATCGCCGCGGGCCAGCAGGTGTGGCTGGTCTCCGCCACGCCCGTGCAGATCGGCCAGGCGCTGGCGAAGCGGCTCGGCTTCACCGGCGCGCTGGGCACCGTCGCGGAGGAGCAGGACGGGGTGTTCACGGGGCGGCTGGTCGGCGACATCCTGCACGGCCCCGGCAAGAAGCACGCGGTGGCGGCGCTTGCCGCGATCCAGCGCCTTGACCTGGACAAATGCACGGCCTATTCGGACAGTATCAATGACCTGCCCATGCTCGGCATGGTCGGGGTGCCGGTGGCGGTGAACCCGGACCGGGCGCTGCGCCGCCACGCCCGCGCAGCCGGGTGGGCGGTGCGCGAGTACCGGCCGCTGCGCAAGCTGGCGCGCAGCCGCGTGGCGCTGGGCGTTGCGGGTGCGGTCGCGGTTGCCGGTGTGGCGGGTGTGGCCGCGGCGAGGCGGGGCGCCGACCATACTGATGCGGCTCCTGAAGGATGACGAGACGGCCATGACGAAGATGCGACTAGTCGCCTCTCGCATCTTCGTCATCCGGTCTTCGTCAGCTAGGCCGCACCCCACCCGGCACAGGTGCGCGGGCACGAAAAAGCACCCGCCCCAACGGGAACGGGTGCGGGCCGGCAAGGCCTACTTGCCCAGCTTACGACGCTGAACGCGGGTGCGGCGCAGCATCTTGCGGTGCTTCTTCTTGGACATGCGCTTGCGGCGCTTCTTGATCACAGAACCCATGGGGCTTCCTCGTTTCCTTGGTGTACGTACAGTGCCTGTCAGCGCGACCGCCACCCCGCCAAGCGGGGCGAACGGGCCGGCGTGAGGTGCACACTCCGCAGGGCGTGCGCCGACATCAATGGTTGACAGCATACAGCCCGCCGCGTGTCCAACCAAAAATCCGGCGCCGCCCGCCTTGACTGGAAGCGAGCGGCGCCGGTTGCAGCGCAAGGGCGTTATCCCACGTCGTAGACGGAGGACTCCAGGTACTCATTCACCGCGCCCTCGTTCACACGGAACGACCGACCCACGCGCACGGCCGGCAGCTCGCCGGAGTGCACGAGGCGGTACACCGTCATCTTGGAGACGCGCATGATCTCTGCGACCTCTGCGACTGTCAGGAACTTACCTTTGTCTTCGTTTGCCATAAAATACTTAACCCTTCAGCACGGTCGCGCTGTAGGCTTCCCCTCCCACAGGACGAACACGCACGTGCCTGAACCAGACTATCGTGAAACCAGGGCCGAATGCGACCTGAGTGCCAAAATTTTTCTGTGAGTCCCCAGAGACGCCGCGTCATTGGTGTGAAGAGTGGGACGCAGAGTGCCTATCGACGCCACACCCACCCCCACACACCATCACCCGATCTCCGCGGAACGGTTCACGCAGGCCTCCGTCGCCCGGTAGAACGCGCCGCGCAGCCCGGACTCCTCGAGCTCCCGGATGGCCGCCACCGTCGTCCCGGCCGGCGAGGACACCCCGGCCCGCAGCTCGGTCGGCGTCTGCTCCCCCTCCAGCATCGCGCCGGCGCCGGCGGCCGTGGCGGAGGCGAGCTCGGTGGCGAGGTCGCGGGGCAGGCCGAGGGACACGCCGGCGTCGACAAGCGCCTCTGCGACCAGGAAGAAATAGGCGGGGCCGGAGCCCGAGAGCGCGGTGACCGCATCCATCTGCTTCTCCTTGACCTCGACGAGCTTGCCGGCCGCGGAGAGCAGCTCGCTGATCGCGGCGTGCTGCTCGTCGTCAACGAAGCGGCCGAACGCCGCGGCGAGCACGCCCTTGCCCACCAGCATCGGGGTGTTGGGCATCACGCGCACGATCGGGGTGCCCGCGGCCGAGACGGCCTCCTCCATCGCCTGCAGCGAGATGCCCGCGGCCATGGAGACCAGCACCGTAGCGGAGTCGGAATCGGCGATGTCGGTGCTGATGTCCTCGATGAGGCCGAGGATCTGGCCCGGCTTCACGCACAGGAACGCCACCTGCGATTCGGAGACGGCGCCGTTGTTGTCGTCGGTGACGTTGACGCCGTAGCGGTCGGCGAGCTCGTCGCGGCGCGCCGCCGTGCGGTTCGTGGCCGTGATCTGTTTGGGGTCGATGCCGCTGGCCACCAGGCCGGACAGCAGGGCCTCGCCGATGCTGCCGGCGCCGAGGATGGCAATCTTGCCCTGGAACGTGGGTGCAGTCGTGGATTCCATGGTGGACAGACTAAACCCTCCACCGGCAGTTGCGCTCAGTGGAGGGCTCAGTGGAGGGTTTGTACTGCGGGGGCGTTTAGATCAGCGCCGGGCCAAACGCCATGACCACGGCGGCGATACCCGCCATCGTGACGGTCAGCGCGTCCTTGCCGGTGCGCATCGCGCGCACGCCGAAGATGACGGCGAGGACGGCGACCACGCCCAGGATCGCGGCGACGATGGTGGACATGTGCGCCCAGACCCACTGGAAGGCGAGGAAGCCGAGCACGCCGAGCAGGACGCCGACGAACACCAGCAGGACCAGGACGATGGGGTTGACGCCCTCGTCAACCGGCTCGTCCACCTCCGCTGCCTCCGCTGCTTCCGGCGACTGGACAGGCGCGGCCGGTTCGACGGGGCGCTCCTCGCGCGGCTCGGCGGGCGCGGTTGCCGACGTCTCCGGCGCGACAACCGGGATCTGCGATGTGTCTTCGGTACGCACCGGACGCGACGCGCCAGCAGTCTGAGACTCAGTTTTCGGCTCAGCCTTGGGCGCCACCTTCGGGGCGGACGCGTCGGGGACCTTCCGCAGGACGGCGGTGTCGCCCGCGGACGGCACCTTCGGCTCCGCGGGCTGCTTCGGCTCCGCAGGCTGCTTCGGCTCCGCCGGCTCCGGCGAAACCTTCACCACCTCGACGGGGGCGGAAGCGCCGGTTGGCTTCGCGCCCTTGGGGGGCTGCGGGGGTGCGTCGATAGGCACGTTGGAGTGCTTCGACTCCGGCGGGCGCGCCTCGACCTTCTTCAGGGACCCGGTGAGCTCCGCGACAGACACGCCGCCGTCTTCCAAGCTGCGGCGACGCCGACGGCGCTTGCCTGCCTCGGGGTTGTCCTGCTGGGCCCGGGCAAGAAGCTCCGCAACGGTCAGCTGCCGTTCCTCAGACATTAGGCGTTGTCTCCTTCGTCATCTCCTGGGGCAAGTCCCTGGTCAATCCGCTTCAGAATGACGCCTTCGCGCAACGCCCAAGGACAGATCTCTAACTTATCAAGATTAAGTGCACGCATCGCGGCTTCGGCCACCAGGGCACCCGCGACAATCTGGTGGGAGCGGTCCGAGTTGATGCCCTCGAGCTCCGCGCGGTCCGCCGCTGTCATGCGGGAAATAAAGGCAATGAGCTGGCGCAGCCCCGGGGCGGTGAGTGTGCGCTGCACGTACGGTCCGGCCGAGGAGGGCGCGGCGCCCGTGAGGCGGGCCAGGGAGCGGAACGTCTTGGAGGTGCCGACGGCCAGGCCGGCCTCGCCAAGCGCGCGGAACTCGTCGGCCGGGCCGACGAGCTCGGCGTCGATAAAATCGCGCAGCGCATTAATCTTCTTGCGCTCCGGCGGGTCGGTGTCGAACCACTCGTGGGTCAGACGGCCGGCACCCAGGTTGAGCGACACGGCCAAGTCCGGCACCTCTTCGGTGCCGGTGGACAGCTCAAGGGAGCCGCCGCCGATGTCCAGGTTGGTGATGCGACCGGCGGACCAGCCGTACCAGCGGCGGACCGCCTGGAAGGTGGAACGCGCCTCTTCCTCGCCGGAGATGACCCGCAGCTGCACGCCGGTCTTCTTCTCCACCTTCTTCAGCACCGCGTCTGAGTTCGTCGCCGAACGCACCGCCGAGGTGGCAAACGCGAGCAACTCATCGCACTTGAGCTTGTCGGAGAGGTCCTTGGCCTCTTGCACGGCGTCGATAAGCTTGCTCACGCCCTTGTCCTCGATATTGCCGTCCGCGTCCAGCTGCTCCACAAGTCGCAGGGGCTGCTTCCAATCGCTCATCGGGGTCGGGCGGCCGCCGGAGTGGGCATCTACCGCCACGAGATGGACGGTATTGCTGCCAACATCTAATACACCTAATCGCACACCACTAGGGTAATGGGTCTACCGTGTTGAGGTGTGAATCAGCCAGCTTCGAACCAAGTTTTTCTCGGTTTCCCCGCAGACTCGCCGGCCGGAAAGTCCATCCTGGCCGGGCGCGAAACCCGCCCAGACTTCCCGCACGAATGGTTCGAGTTCGTCCACCCCGACGACCCCACCCACTACTTCAGCCTCGACCTGACCTGGCTGGAATCCACCTGGTCGTGCCGGTTTGGCACGCCCGAGTGCCTGGGCATTGATGAGAGCTTCCCCGTGGTCGGCTGCTGCATCCACGGCGCGTACCTCTCGGACGAGTCGGACCGCGACGACCTCTACAACGCCGTTGCGGAAATGCCGGCGAAGTACTGGCAGCTGCGGCCCGCCGAGACCGACTCCTACATTGCCAACGCCGACCCGACCATCCTGGAGCCGTGGCTGGAGTGGGACGACACCGAGGAAGAGGACGACGGGCCGCACATTAAGACCCGCGTGGTCGACGGCGCGTGCATCTTTGCCAACCGTTCAAAGGAGGGGACGGGGCCGGGGTGCGCCCTGCACCAGTGGGCGATGGCGGAGGGCCGCAACATCATCGGCTCCAAACCGGAAGTGTGCTGGCAGGTGCCGTTTTCGCGCGAGGACGAGTACGAAGAGCGCTCCGACGGCGAGGAGATTCTACGCACCACCATCGGCGAGTACGACCGGCGCCAGTGGGGCGGGGGCGGCGAGGACTTCGACTGGTGGTGCACCAGCGCCCCCAGCTGCCACACCCCCACCGGCAGCGGCTCGGCGACGCCGGTGTGGCAGTCCATGAAGGACGAGCTCACCGCGCTGATCGGCGAGAAGCCCTACGAGATCGTGGCGGCGCACTGCGCGGCGCGCGCGGCGCTACCCGCCGAGGCGAAAGCGGTTCACCCGGCGGCCCGGAAGCAGGCTTAGCCCTCGAACTTGTAGCCCAGGCCGCGGACCGTGACCAGCAGCTTCGGCTTGGACGGCTCCGCCTCGATCTTGGTGCGCAGGCGTTTGACGTGGACGTCGAGCGTCTTCGTGTCGCCGACGTAGTCCGCGCCCCAGATCCGGTCGATGAGCTGGCCGCGGGTGAGGACGCGGCCGGCGTTGCGCATCAGGTACTCCAGGAGGTCGAACTCCTTGAGTGGCATGGGGACGGGCGTGCCGTCGATAAGCACTGTGTGCCGCTCAATGTCCATCTTGACGCGGCCGCCAACGAGGACCTCCTGCTCGGCCGGCTTCGCCTCCTCCGTCTCGCCACCGCGGCGCAGCACGGCGCGGATGCGGGCGATGAGCTCGCGGGTTGAGTACGGCTTGGTCACGTAGTCGTCGGCGCCGAGCTCCAGGCCCACGACCTTGTCAATCTCCGTGTCGCGGGCGGTGACCATGATGATCGGGACCGAGGAGACGGAGCGCAGCGACTTGCACACCTCGGTGCCGGACATGCCCGGCAGCATGAGGTCCAGGAGGACCAGGTCCACGTCGTTGTCGCCGAACTGGTCGAGTGCGCTGGGCCCGTCCTGTGCCACGAGCGTGTCAAAGCCTTCCTTTTGCAGGAGGTAGGCCAGGGGATCAGCCAAAGATTCTTCGTCTTCAACGATCAGGATGGTTGTCACAGGTCTTCCCTTTCCTACTTATTGGCTTTCACTCGACGCATGACGTTACGCACCGGGGTGTTCGTGCCCGACTTCGGCTGCCCCTTGGCCGTCACTGCTGGCTCGCCCGCCGCTTCCGATTCGGCGGCCGCGCGCTCGAGCTCCGCGCGCTCCGCGGCCTGCTCCGGGTCGAAGATCGGCAGCTCAATGGTGAACGTCGATCCCGTTCCGGGCCGGGACCATAGTTTGATGTTACCCCCGTGGTTTGCCACCACGTGCTTCACAATGGCCAAGCCCAGGCCGGTCCCGCCCGTGGAGCGCGAACGGGCCTTGTCCACCCGGTAAAAGCGCTCGAAGACGCGCTTCTGGTCCTCGGGGGCGATGCCGATACCGCGGTCGGTCACGCGCAGGTACAGGACGTTGCCGCGCACCACCTTCTGGGTGATGCTCACCGGCTTGCCGTCGGGCGAGTAGTTCACCGCGTTGGAAACGAGGTTGGACACGGCCGCGGTGAGCAGGGGGCGGTCCCCCATCACGCGCAGCCCGGTGCGTTCCCCGCGGATGAGCTCGATCGAGCGGTTTTCCGCGCCGACGTGGTTGCGCTCGATTGCGTCGTCAATAATCTCGTCCACCCGCACCGGGCTCATGTCCGGGAGCGCCTCCGCGCCCTGCAGCTTGGATAGGGAGATCAGGTCTGTGATCATCTCCCCCATCCGGTGGGCTTCCTTTTGCAGCTTCGCGCCAAAGTAGGTGACCATGTCCGCGTCCGTGGGGTCTTCCATGAGCGCCTCTGCAAGCAGCGCCATGCCGCCGACCGGCGTTTTCAGCTCGTGGGAGACGTTGGCCACGAAGTCGCGGCGCGCGTTTTCCATCCGCACGTTCTCGGATTCGTCGGTGACGTAGACCACGGCGTACGAGTTCTGGGTGAGCGTGAGCGGCTTAATCACGGCGCGCACGTTCCGAATCCGGCTGCCCGTTGCGCGCTGCGGGAGGGCGAGGGCGAGGATGTGCTCCTCTTGGTCGTCGAAGACCTCCTCGGCCACCGCCCACACCTCGGGGTTCACGGTGCCGTCGTGCACGACGGACATGTCGTGGGCGCGAGCGTTGGAAAGCGTGACGCGCCCCGAGCGCTCCATGACGGCGATACCCGTGGGGGAGCCCTGGATAGCCAGGTGATACATCTGGCTGATCGAGCTTGCCTGCGGCTCCGACTCCGCCGTGTACTCCCGGTTGCGCTCGCGCCAACGCAGCGCCCGCCGCAGGATTGGAGCGGCGAGCGCTGCGACTGCGATGCCCAGGAAAAAGGCGATAAGTGGGGTCATGCAGACAACTTTAGGGTCTTACTTCTGCCCCTGGTTTGCCACGGCAGCGGCGCCGGCAGCGGCGGCCTCCGGGTCCAGGTAGGTGCCGCCCGGGTTGAGGACCTTGCCGTCCGCGTCAATCTCGTAGACCAGCGGCATGCCGGTCGGGATGTTCAGCCCGGCAATGTCTTCGTCCGAAATGTTGTCCAGGTACTTGACCAGCGCGCGCAGGGAGTTGCCGTGCGCGGCGATCATCACGGTCTTGCCTTCGAGCACCTGCGGCAGGATGACGTCGACGTAGTACGGCAGGAAACGCTCGACAACGTCCTTGAGGCACTCGGTGCGCGGCACCTCCGGGAGGAAGGCGTAGCGCGGGTCGTGGGTCTGGGAGTACTCGTTCTCCGGGTCGATCTCCGGCGGCGGGGTGCCGTAGGAGCGGCGCCAGGTCATGAACTGCTCCTCGCCGTACTCGTCGCGGATCTCAGCCTTGTTCAGGCCCTGCAGCTTGCCGTAGTGGCGCTCGTTGAGGCGCCAGTTGCGCTCCACCGGGATCCAGTGACGGTCAGCCGCGTTGAGTGCCAGGTTTGCGGTGCGGATCGCGCGGCGCAACAGAGAGGTGAACACCATGTCGGGCAGCACGTTCTGCTCGGCCATGAGCTTGCCTGCGTTGATTGCTTCCTGCTCACCCTGCTCGGTCAAGTTCACGTCGACCCAGCCGGTGAATTGATTGGACTTGTTCCACTCGCTTTGCCCGTGACGGACAAGAATTAGCTTTCCGTTGCTCATGGTTCCCAGCATGCCACGATTCCGTTCAGCATGCGTTCACGTACTCTCATAGACAGACCTTTTAAACCACCATTCGAGGAGGACTTGTGAAGCTCGCCCGCACCCGTAAAGTCGTGGCCGTAGCGCTTTCCGCCGCAGCACTCGCCGCAACTTTCGCCGCCCCCGCTACGGCGCAGGAGCCCGCGCTGGTAGCACCCGGCGGCGCGTTCCGTGTCTTCCCGCAGGAGCCGCAGACCGAGATGCCACTCGAGGGTGCGGCCAACGGGCACATCACCATCCCACCTGAGGCCAGCGTGGCGTCCTGCTCCCAGGGCCCGAGCGGCACGATCCGCGGCGAGCGCGTCCTCCTTATCGCCGGCCACTGCGTGCTCCAGGACAACGAAACCCCGACGTTTAGCACCGAGGCCACCGTCCCCGTCGCCGGCAAATACCCGCGCATCGGCGAGCGCAAAGCCGCCCACAAGCCCACCGAGTACGAGCACACCTTCTGGCCGCACGAGTTCTTCTGGGACACCGTCAACACCGACGACTGGGGCGTCGTGCTTATCGACGATTCCGTGCCCGCCACCAGCATCTCCCAGTCCAGCAACGCGGCCGGCGCCCCGGTGAGTGCCCCCGTGCAGCTGCGCAGCATCCGCGACTACCCCACCCTGCCGGTGAACCAGTTCAGCACGGACAACTTCGGCCAGCCCATCTGTAAGGACGGCGCGACGTCCGGCCGCTCCTGCGGGACGCAGATCGGCCGCAGCCGCAACGGCGTCTACTCCTGGGGCCTGAACTACCAGGGCGGCGACTCCGGCGGCATCAACTACGACCCGAACGACGGCGCCGTCATCGGCGTCACCTCCATGGGCATCGGCCCGCTGGGCAAGGCCCAGCCGGCGGACCGCATCATCGAGGACGCCTACGGCGTGCCCGACGGACACGTCAACGAGGAGTTCACGCTGGAGCAGTCGACGGCCCCGCACGCGGACTACACCTCGCTGAATCAGGAGTTCGACCAGGTCATGAACACAATCCAAGAGGAGAACCCGGAGGTGGAGATCTCCACGCCGAAGGAGGCCTGGGACAAGTCGGTCGCCGTCGCGCAGCAGGACGCCAACACCCTGGCGCAGCGCGCGAGCCAGGTCAACTCCGTGGAGGGCGCGCAGGAAGTGGCAAACATGGCCGGCGCGGCGGCTGACCACCACTCCCAGCAGCTCGCGGTCACTGGGGCGAACTACCTGCTCAACGACGTCCTCGGGCAGGGCCGCCCGCACTAGCCCGCACTAGCCGCCGATGGCGCGGCGGTCGTCCAGCCCGGGCTCAAACTCGGCGATCGTCCGCTCGTAGACGCCGACCAGCGCCTTCGCGCTCTCCTGCCAGCTAAACATGGCGGCGTGCGCGACGGCGGCTTCGCCCATGGGGATGCGCAGGGGGTCGTCGTCAAGCAATGCCCCGAGCGCCTCGGCCCAGCTGGCGGGCTCGTGACCATCCACGAGCACCCCGGTCTCCCCCTCCGCCACCGCGAGCGGCAGCCCGCCCACGCGCGCGGCGACGACGGGGGTGCCGGTGGCCTGCGCCTCGACCGCGACCAGGCCGAACGACTCGTTGTAGCTGGGCACGGCGACGACGTCCGCCGCCTGGTAGATGGACACCAGCTCCTCCGGCGGGCGGGGGCCGAGGAAACGTACGAGACGGCCGAGGCCCTCCTCGCGCGCGAGTTCGCGGTAGCGCTCCACGCTCGTGCCGCTTCCCGACGCCCCGCCGCAGATAATCGCCCGCAACGGCACCTCCGGGTGCGCCCGGTGCAGCTCGCCAAGCGCCCGAATGAGCACCTGCGGCCCCTTAAAGTCCTGCAGCCGCCCCACGAACGCGACGACCTTGGCGTGTAGCGGGATGCCCAGCTGGCGGCGCGCCAGCTCCGTGTTGCGGTTCGTGCCCGGCGTGAACAGCTCAGTGTCCGCGCCCGGGGTGACCACGCTGATCTTGCAGGGGTCCACGTCGTAGTGACGCGAAAGCTGGTCGATTTCGTCGCGGGTGTTCACCACGAGGGTGTCCGCGTTGTCCACCAGCTGCTGCTCGCAGATGCGCCGGGCCTCGCCTTCGGAGCTGCTACTCGACGCCGCGTTCTTCACCGCCGCCCACGTGTGCCCCGTGTGCACGAGCGGGATGCCCGCCAGGTCTGCGAGCAGCCAGCCGACCTGCCCCGAGAGCCAGTAATGGGAATGGATGAGGTCGTAGCGCAGGTCGTGGGCGCGCGTGAACTGGACGACACCGCCCGCGAACGCGGCGAGCTGCGTGGGCAGTTCCTCCTTGTGCAACCCCTCGTAGGGGCCGGCGACGATGTTGATCACCCGGAAGTTCTCGCACACCTGCACCACCTCCCCCTGGCTGGGGCGGGTCGCGCGGGTGTACACGTCCACCTGGACGCCCTGGCGCGCGAGCCCCTTTGCCACGTTAAAGGTGTACACGTTCATTCCGCCGGCATCGCCCACGCCGGGCTGTTCCAGGGGCGAGGTGTGCATGGAGATCATTCCCACGCGCAGTGCATCTGCATCCATAGCGCCCCAGGGTAATGCAGCGCGACCTAGTAGGCGGCGTGCTTGTGCCAGGCGCTGAAGTCGCTGGCCACGTCGGCCGCGAGGTACTGGTAGGCGCGCTTGGTGGGCGCCGCCAGGCGGTCCAGGTCCACCACTGCCCCCTCGGCGAGGTGTCGGTCGTACGGGATTGCATGCACGGCGCGGGTGCGCGACGCGAAGTGCGCAGCGAGCTTGTCCGTATCAATGGTGGGCTTGCCCGGCGCGGCCGCGGAGATGACCACGGTGGAGTTGGCCGCGAGCTGGTCGTAGCCGTGGAGGTTGAGCCAGTCCAGCGTGGCGGCGGCGGACTGGGCACCGTCGAGCGCCGGCGAGGTAACCAGCACGAGCGCGTTGGCCAGGTCCAGCACGCCCGCCATGGCGGAGTGCATGAGACCGGTGCCGCAGTCGGTGAGGATGACGTTGTAGTGGTGCTGCAGGATGTCGATGGAGCGGCGGTAGTCCAGCTCGGAAAACGCCTCGGAGACGGCGGGGTCGCGCTCGGAGCCGATCACCTCGAGCCGGGAGCTGGACTGGTTGGTGTAGGCGCGCACCTGCGGGTAGCGCGAGGTGTCCGGCGCGGCGAGCAGGTCGCGGATGGTCGCCGGGGTAGTCGCCGCGGCGCGCTGGGCGAGCGTGCCCAGGTCCGGGTTGGCGTCGATGGCAATGACGCGGTCGCCGCGGGTCTCGGCGAAGATGCCGCCAAGGGCCACGGTCGTCGTGGTCTTGCCCACGCCGCCCTTGAGGCTCATCACGGCGATGCGGTAGTCGCCGCGGAGGGGTGCGCGGATGGCGTCGATAAGCTGCTCGTGCTCGAGCTCCTTGCGCGAGCCGCCGGGGTTGATCCGGCCGCGCGTGGCGGTGTGGACGAGTTTGCGCCAGCCGCGTTTTGGCGGCGCTTTGACGGGATCGACCAGGTTGGAGTGGTCGAGCGCTTGTGGCGGGACGAGCTCGATTGGGCCGTCACTGAGCGTGGTCACAGAAATCCCCCTTGAATTGTTCCCCCTGAACGTGTGGGCACCAAGCCTAAGGCAGCTGGGGGAAGCGTGCAACGCGAATGCGTTTCGGAGGATGTTCCAAGCGCAAAACTTTCCAAAGTTACGGTTGCGTAGGTTATACTCACATCTACTTATTTCACTATAACTAAGGAGTGACGGTGAGCGCATCCGACGAGAAGGCCTGGATCCAGCAGTACGCGGAGTGGACGGACCCGCACCCTAGGCTGGGCAGCGACACCCTGGTCAGCATGTTCAATGCCAACGTGGCCGCCACCCCGCAGCGCGACGCCACGTGGTTCATGGGCAAGGCACTGACGTACGCGCAGCTCAACGAGAAGGTCACCCGGCTGGCCAACGCGCTTGCCGGGCTCGGCGTGCGCCGCGGCGACCGCGTCGCGCTCGCGCTGCCGAACTGCCCGCAGCACGTCGTGGCGCTGACCGCCGTGCTACGGCTGGGCGCAACCGTGGTGGAACACAACCCGCTCTACACCGCCTACGAGCTGCGCGACCAGTTCATCGACCACGGGGCGAAGGTGGCCATCGTCTTTGACAAGCAGGCGGACACCTTCACCACACTCACCGAAGACACCCCGCTTGAGACCGTCATCTCCGTGAACATGATCGACGAGATGCCCTGGGCCACGCGCGCCGCGCTCTCCGTGCCAGTCGGCCCAATCCGAGACAAGCGCGCGCAGCTCACCGGCCCGGCGCCCGGCACGATCGATATGAAGGACCTCCTGGAGGGGCGCGGCGGCGCGCACGTTGCCAGCCGCGGCGGGGTACCGGCCGGCGAGCCGCCGATCAGCGCCGACGACCCGGCGGTGATCCTGTACACCTCAGGCACGACCGGCGCGCCGAAGGGCGTGCCGCTCACCCACCGCAACATCACTTCCGTGCTCACCGCGGGCGTGTCCTGGCTGGAAAACTGGGGCGCGGTAGAGGAAAAGGTGCTGGGCATCCTGCCCATGTTCCACGTCTACGGCCTTACGCTGAACTACGCGCTGCCGCTCACCTGCGGCGCGCAGATGGTGCTGCTGCCGGCACCCAAGCCGGAGCTATACCAGAAGGCCATCCTGAAGACGCGGCCCACCGTCCTGCCGGGCGTGCCCACCCTGTACGACCGGATCATTGACTGGGCCGTCGAATCCCACGCGGACCTCTCCTCCATCCACACCTCCATCTCCGGCGCGTCCACACTCCCGGCCCACACCATCGAACGGTGGGAGCAGGCCACCGGCGGCCGGCTCATCGAGGGCTACGGGCTCACGGAGACCTCGCCAATTCTGGCGGGCAACACGCTCGACGGCACCCGCCGCCCCGGCTACATCGGCCTCCCCTTCCCCAACACGGAGATCCGCATTGCCAACCCGGACAACCCGGCGGAGACCGTGCCGGACGGCGAGCCCGGCGAGCTCCTCGCGCGCGGCCCCCAGGTGTTCTCCGGATACCTCAACAACCCCGAGGCCACTGAGAAGACCTTCTACCAGGACTGGTTCCGCACCGGCGACATGGCCGTGATGGAGCCGGACGGGTGGATCAAGCTGGTCGCGCGCATCAAGGAGCTCATTATCACCAGCGGCTTCAACGTCTACCCCGACGAGGTCGAACAGGCGATCCGGCAGCACCCGGACGTCACCGACATCGCCGCGGTAGGCCGGCCCCGCGCGGACGGATCCGAGGACGTCGTCGCCTGCGTCACCCTGCGCGACGGCGCGGCGCTCGACCCGGAGGGGCTGAAAACCTTCGCGCGCGAGCGCCTCACCCGGTACAAGGTGCCGCGCACCTTCTACCACTTCGAGGAGTTGGACCGGGACCAGACCGGCAAGATCCGCCGACGGGACGTGCAGCGCACGCTCATCCGGATGTTGGAAGAGGACGGCGCATAACGGAACATTACGGGCAGCAACGAGGCGCAGAAGTTCACAGAAGCCCCACATTCTCCCGTTACGGTAGAGAAAGCTACGGAAGCGTAAGGTGTGGGGCATGTCTTCCACAGTGCATACCTCCGGCGCCGGCAACTCCGGTTCCGCCTTTGACCCGAACCAGGAAAAGCCCTGGCTGCAGTACTACCCGGAGTGGACCGACCACTCCCTGGAATACGGCACCACCACCCTGCCGGAGATGTACCTGCAGAACCTGGAGAAAAACGCGAACAAGCCGGCGGCCACCTTCTTCGGCCGCACGCTCACCTTCGCGGAGCTGGACCGCGACGTCCGCCGCGCCGCCGCCGGACTCAAAGCCTTCGGCGTGCGCGAGGGCGACCGCGTGGCCATCATGCTGCCCAACTGCCCGCAGCACATCGTCGCCTTCTACGCGGTGCAGCTGCTTGGCGCGGTCGTCGTCGAGCACAACCCGCTCTACACCGCCAACGAGCTGCGCCCGCAGTTCGCCGACCACGGCGCGCGCATCGCCATCGTGTGGGACAAGACCGCGGACACGCTGGAGAAGCTACGCCCGGACACGCCGCTGGAGACGGTGATCAGCGTGGACATGACGCGCGCGATGCCGCGCAAGACGCGCCTGGCGCTGCGCATCCCACTGCCCAAGGTGCGCGAGGCGCGCGCACAGCTCACCGGTCCGTGCACCAACACCGTCCCCTTCGAGGCGCTCACCGGCTCCGCCATCGGCGGCGAGGGCGCGGACATTGACATCCCGGAGGCGCTCACCCCGGACTCGCCGGCCGTGATCCTGTACACCTCCGGCACCACCGGCGCGCCGAAGGGCGCGGTGCTCTCGCACAAAAACCTGCACGCAAACCCGGTGCAGGGCCGCGCCTGGGTCAAGGAACTGCAGGAGCCGGGCCAGCGCATGCTGGCCACCCTCCCCTTCTTCCACGCCTACGGCCTCACCTTCTCCCTCACCCTCATGATGCTGGTGGGCAGCGAGCTCAACCTGCTGCCGGCGCCGAAGATGAACCTGATCATGAACGCCCTGAAGAAGCGCCCGCCGACATTCATTCCGGGCGTGCCCACCGTCTTCGAGCGCATTGTGAAGACGGCCCGCGAAAAGCACGTCGACATGTCCAAGGTGCAGGTCGGCTTCTCCGGCGCGTCCTCGCTGCCCGTCGAGGTCATCGAGGAATGGGAGTCGCTCACCGGCGGCCACCTGGTCGAGGGCTACGGGCTCACCGAAACCTCCCCGATCATCGTGGGCAACCCGCGCACCGAGGACCGCCGCCCGGGCTACATCGGCATCCCGTTCCCGGATACGCAGATCCGCATCGCCAACGAGGACAACCTGGACGAGGACATGCCCTTCGGCGAGCCCGGCGAGATCCTGGTGAAGGGCCCGCAGGTCTTCGGCGGCTACTTCAACAACGAGGAAGCCACCGAGAAGGCCTTCCACAACGGCTGGTTCCGCACCGGCGACATGGGCGTGATGGAGGAAGACGGCTTTATCAAGCTCGTCTCGCGCATCAAGGAGCTCATTATCACCGGCGGCTTTAACGTCTACCCGGCCGAGGTCGAGGAGGTCATGCGCAAGCACCGCGACGTGATCGACGTGGCAGTGGTGGGCCGCCCCCGCGAGGACGGCTCCGAGGACGTCGTCGCCTGCGTCACGCTGCGCGACGGCGCCGCGCTCGACCCGGAGGGGCTCAAGGACTTCGCCCGCGAGAACCTCACCCGCTACAAGGTGCCGCGCACCTTCTACCACTTTGAGGAGCTCGCGCGCGATCAGATGGGCAAGATCCGCCGCCGCGAGGTACGCGACGACCTGCTCAACATGCTCAGCTAAGCGGTGGGAGCCCGACCCACACAGGCTCGGGCACCAGCGCCACGCCAAAGCGCTTCTCGACGCCACGCTGCACCCGCCGTGCCAACTCCGCAATATCGTCCGCGGTCGCCTGGCCGCGGTTCGTGAGGGCCAGCGTGTGCTTCGTGGACAAGCGGGCCGGCGCCTCCTCGCCCGGGAAACCGCGCGGGAACCCGGCGCGCTCGATGAGCCAGGCCGCCGACAGCTTCTCCTTTCCGTCCGGCTGCGGGAAGCGCGGCATACCCTCCTCGCCGACCTCGCGCTCGATCGTGTCCGCAACCGACGGGTCCACGACGGGGTTGGTGAAGAAGGAGCCGGCCGACCACGTGTCATGATCCTCCGGGTCCAGCACCATGCCCTTCTTCCGGCGCGTGGCCAGCACGGAGGCGCGCGCCTGCGCCAGCGGGACCTGCTCGCCGCCCAGGTGGCGCAGCGGGGCGGAGAGCTCGCGGCGCTCCAGCTCGATCTCCAGCTCGAGCACGACCGCGCGGTGCGTGAACTTCAGGTTGGAGTACCGGTAGGCCAGCTCCAGGTCGCTTGCGGGCACCCACTCATCGGTGTTGGTCTCGCGGTTCCACAGGCGCACGCGGGTGAGCACCTCGGCGATCTCCGCGCCGTACGCGCCGACGTTTTGCACCGGGGTGGCGCCCGCGGAGCCCGGGATCCCGGAGAGGGCCTCGATACCGCCCAGGCCGCGCTCGACCGCGTAGGCCACCACGTCGTCCCACACCGTGCCCGCGCCGATGCGCAGGGTGGTGCGGGAGGAGGGGGACGACGGGGCGTCGATAAGCGAAATGCCCTCGTTCGCTGCAACCACCGCAACGAGGTCCAGCTCCCCCTCAGCAACGAGCAAATTCGAGCCGCCGCCCACGACCAGCAGTGGCGTGCCCGCGGCGTCCAGGCGCGCGACGGTGGCCGCGAGCTCCTCGGCGGTCGTGCAACGGATCAGGTCAGCGGGGGTGCCGCCGACGCGCAGCGTGGTCAGGGAGGCGAAAGATGAATCAGACACCCCACCAACGGTAGTCTGTTGGGCATGACTGCACGAAGTGAAACCACCGTCACCATCAACCAGCCGGCCGAGAAGGTTGCCGAGGCCTACGCCACCCAGGCGTACTGGGAGTTCATCGCGGAGAAGCTCTCCCCGGAGCCGGGCCAGCTGCACGAGTTCACCGGTGACACCGCCACCCTGTTTGAAGTGCTGCCCAAGTCCATCCTGCCCGAGGCAGCGCAGGCCATGATCAGCCAGGACCTCAAGCTCAAGCGCGTGGTCAACATTGGCAAGCTGGACGGCGCAACCGCCAACCACACCTTCACCGGCGACGTGAAGGGCACCCCGGTCGACTTTTCCGGCGAGATCACCATGACCGGCGAGGGCGACACCACCACCCTCGCCTACGACAACGAGGCCAAGGTAGACATCCCGTTCATGGGCGCCGCACTCGAGCCGAAGGTGGCCGAGGCACTCGAGGAGATCGTGGAAAACGAAGCCAAGCTCACCGAGCAGTGGATCGCGGAGAACCTGTAAATCTCCCCGCACCACCACAACCTCAGGGCGCAGGCCGGCCCCGGCAAGCCGTACGGAGTAATCACCCGCGGCACCACCGGGTACAACCGCCTGCGCCGTTGTGATCGCTGGGCCTTTTACAACCCCGCGATCCGCTCCCTGCTGCGCGGCGCGCGGGAGCCGCTCGCGCTGGACGTGGGCTACGGCGCCTCGCACACCACCACCGTCGAGTGGTCCCGCTGGCTGCGGCGCGTCAATCCGTCTACCCAGGTCGTGGGCCTGGAGATCCACCCCGACCGGGTGCTGCCGCCACGCGACGGCGTTCGCTTCGAGCTCGGCGGATTCGAGCTCGCCGGCTACCGCCCCCACCTCGTGCGCGCCTTCAACGTGCTGCGTCAATACGACGTCGCCGAGGTGGACGAGGCCTGGCGTACCGTCTGCGAACGCCTCGCCCCCGGCGGCATGTTCATCGAAGGCACCTGCGACGAGATCGGCCGCCGCGCCACCTGGGTGCTTCTCGACGCCACCGGCCCCCGCTCCCTCACCCTCGCCTGGGACCCCTTCGACGTCGCCGAACCGGGTGACGTGGCCGAGCGCCTCCCCAAGGCCCTCATCCACCGCAACGTCCCTGGCGAGAAGATCCACGCGCTGCTTACCGACGCCAACGCGGCCTACGCCCACGCCGCCCCCTTCGACCCGTACGGGCCCCGCGTGCGCTGGCGCGAGGCCCGAAAAGAACTCGTGGCCAAGGGGTGGCCCATCCACCCGGTGCGGCGACCCCTGCGCGACAACGTGCTCACCGTGGACTGGGCGGCGGTGGACCCTGCCGTACACTAGGCCGCATGAAAACCGCGTGGAAAGTCATCGTCGGCATCCTTGCCGCACTGCTCGTCCTGCTCCTCATCGCCGAGGGCGGGATCCGCATGTTCATGGCCAACCAGATCACCTCGGAGTTCAACAAGAACGCCGAGACCTCGTCCGCCCAGGGCGGCGGTGACGGCGCGGAGCCCGACGTCTCCTTCGGCCCGCAGCCGGTAATCTTCGGCCTGGTGTCTGGCAAGCTTCCCCACATCGACCTGGACACCCCGTCCACCCTGGTGGTCAACGGCGACCAGGTGACCGGCGACCCCGCCTCGCACATCGTCATGGACAACATCCGCTACGACTCCGGCGACCCCGTCGCCGAGTCGTTCCGCGTAGACACCGAGCTCACCAATGACCTCATCCGCGCGATGCTCAACCAGCAGTTGCAGCAGCAGATGGGCGAGGACTCCTTCCTCAGCGGCGTGATCAACGTCTCCGACGTGAACACCGACCCCGACGCCGGCACCGTCCACATCGAGTTCACCGGAGGGGTGGCCGCGCTGGACCTCAAGCCCATCACCGAGCAGGGCCAGATGCGCTTCGAGGCCACCGGCACCCAGCTGTTCGGCATGGACCTGCCCGAGGAGGCCGCGAGCGCGCTGAGCGACGCCATGAGCCAGGGCATGGAGGACCAGAGCGCCGACGGCATGAACATCCAGGAGTTCAGCGTCGTGCCCGGCGGCGTGCGCGTCACCATGACCGGTGAAAACGTGAACTTTGCGGAGATGCAGAACGCGCAGGGCCAGTACGGCGCCGCGGCCTAGTCCGACTGTGCTCCGGAGCGGGCGAAGACCCGGGCCGCGCCGACTTCCAGCCACGTGATCGCGGCCTCCTCGCCCGGATCGGCGCCGTAGACGGCGACGTCGACGGCGACGTCGACAGGCGTGTCGGGCACCCCGGCGGAGGCCGGGACAGCCAGGCAGGACGCGCCGAGGTGCTCCGCAACCCGCAGCGCGGTATCCGTTGCGCTTGCGGGGCAGACGATGCCCACTGGGACGGTGAGTGACTGGTGGACCGCGATGGCGTCGGCAAGCGCGGCGCCCTGCGCGGCATCGGGGTCGAGCGCGAGCCAGATCTCATCGGCGCCGGACTCGGCGGCCAGGCGCGCCTCCGCCGCCTTGATCACGCTGTGGTGGCGGCCGGTGGGCCAGCCCACGACGGCGATGGCGGGAAGACTGCGGCGGAGCACCTGCGGGATCTGGGTCGGCTCGACGACAAGGCCCGCGCTCCCCCGGTCATCCGGGGCAGCAAACGGGCCACCGGCCAGGAACGTGCCCCGGCGGGTGGCCAGCCACTCGTAGTCGTTCATGCGCCGCTAGTACCCGTAGTTGCCGCGCAGAATGTTATCCAGCTGGGGCTTCACGTCCAGCCAGTACACGCCGATCGCCACCGCGCCGAACCACATGATGAACGGCAGGTGGAGCAGGCAGACCAGGGCGGAGCCACCCAGGATGAGCGCCCACGTGTTCTTGTTCTGCCGGTCCGCCGCGTCAAACGCATCCGCGCGGGTGGACAGCGCAAAGTACACCCCGGCGAAGCCCGCGATCGCCACCGCGAAGAAGAAGAGGGCGCTGAGCATCGTCGGGATGCTCATGATGATCGTGACGGTGCTCAGGTTCGCAAGAGTCGGGGTCATACGTTACTTATCCTCGTCGGCGACAATTTCGCCATCGATAATATCGGGGCGCTGGTTCGCGCCGCCAAACTGCTCCTGCACGCGGGCAAACAGGGACTCGAGGCGCTCGCGCACATCATCGAGCACGCTGTCCGCGCCTTGGCCCGTGGCGGTGCCGGCACCGCCACCGCGCAGCTCGCCGATCTTCTCGTTGAACAGGCCGCGCGCGTCTTCCACGGCCTTCTGCAGCGAGCCCTTCACGTCGTCGGAGAACTCCAGGTCGCGCTGCTGAAACGCCTTAAACTGCTTCTCTGCCTCAGCGACGAAGTTGGAGGCCGCCGCGCGGATCTCGCCCTCGCTATCGGCCTGGTCCAGGCGCTCGCGGGCACTGGTGGTAGCGGACTTCAGCTTCTCCGGCAGGTCTTCCGTGTACTTGCCGGCGTGCTTGCTGATCATCGCGCCGAGGGAGGAGCCGGCGGCAACGATTGCCTGGCCCGCGTCGCGCAGGTTGGCGCGCAGGTCGCCGGACTCGGAGGGGTTGGATGCGGAGTCGAAGGAATTGTCAGCCATGTTAGAAAACCTTTCAGTCGAGTGCGTGAGCGAGTAACAAAGCTAGTAAAAGAGCAGCTGAGACACAGTGTAAATAACCAACCCGGCGAGTGCACCCACGATCGTGCCGTTGAGGCGGATGAACTGCAGATCCTTGCCCACCATGAGCTCGATCTTGTCCGAGGCCTCCGCCCCGTCCCAGCGCTGGATGGTCTCCGCGATGATGCCCACGATCTGGTCCGCGCCGTTCTCAGCGGCGAAGTGCACCACCTTTTCCAGCTTCTGCTCCGCCGACGCGCGCACCTCCGGGTCGTTCGCCAGCTTCCCGCCCCACTCCGCCGCAGCGTCCGCCACCTTGCGGCGCAGCATACTCTGCGGGTCGGTGGCGTTGGCCACGATAGTGTCCGCGAGCTGCTCCCACATGCTGCTTGCCGCGGAGGTGACAGCGGTGGAGCCCATCACGTCGCCCTTGAGCGCCTCGACGCGCGTAATCATCTGGCTATCAAACTGCAGGTCCTGCGCGAACTGGGACAGCTGCCGGCGGATGGCGCGGCGCGCCTCGTGGTTCGGGTCGCGGTCCACCTCCGCCATGAACTTCACCAGCTCGGTATACACCTTCTCCCCCACCAGGTCCTTGGCAAACTTCGGTGCCCAGCGGGGCATGCGGTCGTCGATAAGCGTGACGATGCTCTGCTCCATCCCGTCCAGCTTCGCGCGCGACCAGGCGAGGATGTCCTCGACGATGGGCTCCGCTTTGCCGTCGGCGATGAAGCCCTCGAGCGCGCGGCCGAGCGGCGGACCCCACGTGGGCTCAGCGAGTCGGTCGATGAGCTGGGTGTTGATGAACGCCTCTGCGTCGGCAGGATCGATGCCGCGCACGACGCGGACCGTAAAGTCGCCGACCTCCTGGCTGACCCGCTCGGCGCTGGCGGGGCGGGTGAGCCACGTGCCGACGCGCTGCGGCAGGTTCGCCTCCATCACCTTCTGCGTGATGGTGCGGGCGTTGAGGAAGTTCTCGCTGACGAACTCGCTGAGCGCGTCGGCGACCTGGTCCTTCTTGTTGGGGATAATCGCCGTGTGCGGGATTGGCAGGCCCATGGGATAGCGGAACAGCGCGGTGACGGCGAACCAGTCCGCCAGCCCGCCCACCATGCCGGCTTCCGCCGCGGCACGCACATAGCCCACCCAGGTGGGCGCGCCGTGCGATTGCCACCACGAGCAGGACAGGAAGATCACCGCCATGAGCCCGAGCAGGCTCGTGACAAAGATCTTGTGATTCCGGAGGATCCGCCGCCGCTCTGCCTCGTTCGAGGGCGCGGGCATCATCGCGTGCTGAGACATACCTTGATTATGGCAGCCCGGCCCCGCGCAGTTCGAGTTGCTTAGCGACGCCCCCGTGCACCAAAAATCCCCCGACCGCGGGAAAATTCCGCAGTCGGGGGAAGTGGCGCAGGGCGTGCGGCGCTAGTTCACGCGGCCGGTGGCCTTGCTGTACGCCTTGTAGTCCTTGCGGCCTACGGCGATCAGAATCGCGCCGAGAATCAGGGTCGCGGCGACGACGATCAGGCCGAGGATGAGCAGGATCTGGCTGTAGTCATTCTCTTGTGCGCCGAAGCCGGCGATCATGGCGGAGCCGCCCCAGACGGCGAAGCCGAAGCCGGAGAGGGACGCCAGGATCAGGGCCATCGCGATCCAGGTGGAGAATCGGTTCAGCGAGGAGTGCGGAGCGCCCAGGGAAACCGGGTCGTAGCCCTCGATGTAGGTGTCCGCGAGTGCCGACTTGTACGTCGGGAAAGACTCGCTGCTGATGTCTGCAACTGCGTGCTCGGAAGCCATGATGACTCTTTTCTCTCGTCCTGCTTCAAATACTCGGTAGATAGTATACGGCGGCCTAGTCGTCGCCACCACGGAAGGCTGCACGTGCGCGCTCGGCGTTGATCGCACCGACCGCGTCCAGCGGGATACCCGCCGGGCAGACGTCCGCGCACTCGCCGTAGAGCGAGCAGTGGCCGAAGTTGGTCTCCAGCTCGTCGACCATGTTGCGGGCGCGGCGGCCGCGCTCCTGCTTGCCCAGCGGCAGCAGCTTCAGGTGCTTGAGCTTCGCGCCGGTGAACAGGTGCGCAGCACCGTTCGGGCAGGCGGCGACGCAGGCGCCGCAGCCGATACAGGCCGCGTAGTCCAGCGCGGTCTCCGCGTCGTGGTGGTTCACGGCGAGGGTGTCGGCGTCCGGTGCGGTACCGGCGTTGATGGAGACGTAGCCACCCTGCTGCATCACGCGGTCCAGCGCGGAGCGGTCCACGGCGAGGTCCTTGATCACCGGGAACGCGCCGGAGCGGAACGGCTCAATCTTCAGGGTGTCGCCGTCCTTGTAGTTGTACAGGCGCTGCAGGCAGGCGGTGGTGTTGGTGTCCGCGCCGTGCGGGCGGCCGTTCACGTTCAGGCCACAGGTGCCGCAGATGCCCTCGCGGCAGTCGGAGGCGAAGACGAACGGCTCCTTGCCTTCCTCGACCAGGTTGTTGTTCACGTGGTCGAGAAGCTCCAGGATGGACATCTGCTCGACGGCGTCGTCCACCTGGATGGTTTCGAAGTGCCCTTCAGTGTCGGGTCCGGCCTGACGCCAGATCTCAAGTGTCAGTTTCATTACTTGTAGTTCCTTGTCATCAGCGGGATCGAATCAAAGTACAGGGGTTCTGCGTGGCGGATGAACTCGCCCTCGCCGGCCGGCTCCCACGCGGAGACGAAGCACCAGTTCTCGTCGTCTCGCTCTGCCTCGCCATCCTCGGTGAGGTGGTCCATGCGGTAGTGCGCACCGCAGGACTCGTCGCGGTCCAGGGCGTCGATGCACATCAGCTCGCCGAGGTTGATGTAGTCGGCCAGGCGCAGTGCGGCCTCGAGGGTCTGGTTCATCTCGTTCGGGGAACCCGGAATAGAGATGTTGGCACGGAAATCGTCGCGAAGCGCGCGGATCTTCTGGATGCCTTCCTGCAGGCCCTCGACCGTGCGGGAGACGCCGCAGTGCTCGTAGAGGATGTCGCCGAGCTGCTCGTGGTAGAACTCCGGGCCGTGCGGGTCGGTGCCGTTAACGGACATGATCTGCTCGATGGTGTCCTTGGCGCGGTTGACAGCCTCGGTGACCTCCGGCGCGTCCTCCGGCAGCACTTCCTCGCCGAGGTGGTTGGCCAGGTAGTTCGGCACGGTGAACGGGAGGGTGAACCAGCCATCCACGGACGCGGAGAGCAGGGAGTTCGCACCCAGACGGTTCGCGCCGTGGTAGGTCCAGGAGCACTCGCCGGCGGCGAAGAGGCCGTCGATGGAGGTCATCTCGTTGAAGTCGGTCCACAGGCCGCCCATGGTGAAGTGGACGGTCGGGGCGATGCGCATCGGGACCTTGTACGGGTCATCGCCGATGGAATCCTCGTACATCTCGAACAGGTTGGAGTAGCGCTCGCGGATGGTGTCCTCGCCGAGGCGCTCGATGGCGTCGGTGAAGTCCAGGTACGCGGAGTTGTGCAGCGGGCCAACGCCGTAGCCGGCGTTGAGCTGCTGGGAGATGGCGCGGGAGGCCACGTCGCGCGGCACCAGGTTGCCAAACGCCGGGTAGCGGCGCTCGAGGAAGTAGTCGCGCTCCTCCTCCGGGATGTCCTTCGGGTCGCGGTCGTCGCCCTTTTCCTTCGGGGTCCAGATGCGGCCGTCGTTACGCAGCGACTCGGACATCAGCGTCGTCTTCGCCTGCCACTTCGCGTTGACCGGGAGGCCCGTCGGGTGGAACTGGATGAACGCCGGGGAGGCGAGGTACGCGCCGCGCTCGTACGCGCGCATCATGGCAGACGAGTTGGAGTTCTTGGCCAGCGTCGTCTTGTGGTAGACGTTGCCGTAGCCGCCGGTGGCCAGGATCACGGCGTGGCCGGTGAACGGCACGATCTCGCCGGTGATCAGGTTGCGGGTGACAATACCCTCGCAGTGCTTCTTGCCATCCTTTTCCGTGATGACCAGGTCCATCAGGTCGTTGTGGGTGAAGATTTCCACGTTACCCAGGTGGATCTGGCGCTGCAGCGCCGACGCGGTGGACAGCTGCAGCTGCTGGCCCGTTTGGCCACGGGTGTAGTAGGTGCGGGAGACCTGCACGCCACCAAAGGAGCGGGTGGCCAGGGTGCCGCCGTACTCGCGGGCGAACGGGGCGCCGATGGCGTTCATGTGGTCGATGACGCGGACGGACTCGATAGCCAGGCGCCAGCAGTCGGACTCGCGGCAGCGGTAGTCGCCGCCCTTGACGGTGTCCTTGGTGTGGCGGTACGCGCTGTCGTTGTCCACCTTCTTGCCGCGGGCGGAGTTCACGCCACCCTGCGCGGCGATGGAGTGCGCACGGCGCGGTGCGTCGTGGTAGGTGAAGGCCTTCACGTTGTAGCCCAGCTCGCCCAGCGCCGCGGCGGCAGCGCCGCCGGACAGGCCGGTGCCCACCACGAGGACGGTGAACTTGCGGCGGTTCAGCGGGGAGACCAGGTTCATGTGGTCCTTCTGGTAGCCCCACATGTCCTTCATGCGGACCTCGTCGCGGTTGGGCTCCGCGGCGTCCAGAATGTGCCCCGGGGTCACGCCGGGAGCGGCGGACTCGGGCTGGCGGAAGCCGCCGGACGTCTCCTGGCCGGCAGCACCCTGGGCGCCCACTGCGCCGGTAGCGGTGGTGTCGGCTGCGCCGCCCTGAGCACCCTTATTGGGGTTGTATGCGGTAGTCATAGTGTGTTTCTCCTCTATCAGCCGTTACCGGGAAAAGTCGGGGACGAAGCCGCACGCGATGGCAATCGGCATCACGACGTTGCCGATGACCACGATGAACGGGAGGACGTACGCCAGCAGGACCATCAGGCCGCGGCCGCGCTCGCCGAGCCAACCGAGGTCGGAGACAGCGAGGTAGATGCCGTGGGTCAGGTGCATCAGCAGCGCGAGGTTGGCCACGACGTAGATCAGGGTGACCCACCAGCGGCCCGGCGCGAAGGTGGCGAGCATGTTGTTGCGCACCTCGCCGTGGACGAACTGGTCAGAGGCGACGACCTGGCCCGTGGTCAGATCCAGCAGGTGGAAGATGACGAAGAGCAGCAGGATTACGCCGGTGATGAGCATCCAGCGGGTCGCGGTGGACTGCCAGCCACCCATCAGGCCCGTGCGCTTGAACTTGCCGCGCGACTGGGACGAGCGCGCCTTCAGCGTGAACGCACCCCAGACGTGCAGCACCAGGCAGACGAGCAGCACGATGCGGGCGATCCAGAGGAAGCCCTCGTGCGGGAGCAGCGGCTCGCCGATCTCGCGCAGGAAGCGGCCGTATTCATCAATCGGCGCTTGCCCGTTGGCGTGGAGCGGCATAAAGATCTTCAGGTTGCCCACCATGTGGCCGAGCACAAAAAGACCGAAAATGAGGCCGGTGACGGCCATGGTCAGCTTCAAAGCCCACGTTGGGTAGGACGGCCGCTCGCGCAGCGGCTTTTCAGTGATTTTACCGTGACGAATGGCTTCACGGTCTGCGTTTTGTACAGTCATGGCACCTCCAGTGTCGCTACTACTGTAGGCAACCTTTGGGCACCCCACCTATTTATTCGCGCCACTTTCACGTCCCCACACCCCCTCCCACCTCGAATAATGGGAGTACCTTTCTCGCCCAACCCCCGGAGCGCGCCCGCTCCCAGCAACTTTCAACGTTCCCAGTCCACCCTACGGTAATTTGTGACCTTGCACACTCTCTCCGCATTTTGTTCATAATCCCCCTGCCCGCACCCCTTAATGTGTCAACCTTTCGTTGGTAAGTTCGCCCTTTGTTTCAACTCCAGGTTGAGCCTTCGCTTTTCGACGCCCCCGTGGCACACAAAAAGCGCCCCGGCGATAACCGGGGCGCTTGGGGTGGGTCGACGGTGGCGTCGACAAGCAACTGCCTACAGGTTGATCATGTGCCCTTCGACGCCGTGGGCAACTTCCTTGAGCACCTCGGACAGCGTCGGGTGGATGTGGATGTTGCGTGCGATCTCACCAGCGGTGAGGTCAAAGCGCTGCGCCAGGGTGATCTCCGGCAGCAGCTCAGACACGTTCGGGCCAACCAGGTGCGCACCGAGGATCTCGCCGAACTCGGCGTCCGCGACGAGCTTGCCAAAGCCAGCGGTCTCCGCCAAGCCCACTGCCTTGCCGTTTGCGGAGAACGGGAAGGTGGCAACCTTGATGTCGCGGTCCGGCCACTTCTCCTTGGCCTGCTCCTCGGTGTAACCCATGGACGCAACCTGCGGGTTACAGAAGGTCGCGCGCGGGGTCATCATGTAGTCCTCGATCTCCAGGGTCTCCGCGCCAGCGATCGTCTCCGCGGCGATGATGCCCTGGGCCTCCGCGACGTGGGCGAGCTGCAGCTTCGCGGTGACGTCGCCGATGGCGTAGATGTGCTCGACGTTGGTGCGCATGCGGTCGTCGATAGCAATGGCGCCACGCTCGGTCAGCTCGACACCCGTGTTCTCCAGGCCGTAGCCCTCGGTGCGCGGCGCGAAGCCGACGGAGATCATCACGCGGTCCACGGTGAGCGTCTCAGTCTTGTCGGTGCCATTCTTCTGAATGTCCACCTCCACCTCGGAGCCGTTGTCGCGCACAGCGGTGGTGGCGTGGCCGGTCAGCAGCTTCACGCCGAGCTTCTTGTACTTCTTCGCAATCTCCTTGGACACGTCCTTGTCCTCGTTGGGCAGGACGCGGTCCATGTACTCCACAACCGTCACGTCGACGCCGTAGTTGGACAGCACGTAGGCGAACTCCATGCCGATCGCGCCGGCGCCCACGATGACCATCTTCTTCGGGGCCTCGGGGTTGAGGATCTGCTCCTCGTAGGAGACGACGTTCTCGGACAGCTCGATGCCCGGGAGCGTGCGCACGACGGAGCCAGTGGCGATAATGCAGTCGTCGAAGGTGACGGTCTTACCCTTGTCGTCACCCTCGGTGATCTCGATCGTGTTCGCGTCGGTGAAGGAGCCGAGGCCGTTGATCTCGGTGATCTTGTTCTTCTTCATCAGGTAGTGCACGCCACCGACGATCTTCTCGGAGACCTGGCGGGAGCGCTTGTGGGCGTCCGAGTAATCGAACTCCACGTCACCCTTAATGCCGAACGTCTTGGCATCGTGGTTGAAAATCTCTGCAACCTCAGCGTTCTTAATTAACGCCTTGGACGGGATGCAGCCCACGTTGAGGCAGACACCGCCCCAGTACTGCTTCTCTACAACTGCAACCTTCTTACCCAGCTGAGCTGCACGGATGGCGGCAACGTACCCACCGGGGCCCGCGCCGAGGACAACAACGTCAAAATGTTCTTTACTCACGCCACACAGGATACGTGCATTCCCCAACTTTGGGTATGCATTCCCCCACATCGCGCTTCCGCGAGTGCCGTACAGCGCCCGAATGTGGGTACCGAGCACCCCGAAACACCCTGTACTCCGGTTTCGCTCCTGTAACGTGACGACCGTCTGGCAATATATACGGAAGCAACGACGAGCCCTCCCGTTTGTTCACACCGTTTACACAGCTAACTAGGAAAGCGAGCCACCGTGAAGTTCACGCGCCCCGCACTCGCCGCCGTCGCCGCAGTTGCCATCGCCGCAGCCGCGGTCCCGGCAGGTATCCACCTCAGCGCCGACAGCGAGGAAGGCACCCAGCCCGCGCAGATCGCCGCCGCACAATCCACCACCTCCGCGACCGTGCCGGAGACGACGGAATCCACCGAATCTACTGCGCCGGCAGAGACCACTGATTCCTCTGAATCTTCTGCGCCTTCTGCGCCTTCTGCGTCTTCTGCGCCGAGCGAGCCGACTTCGGACGCCGAGCCGGACGCTAAGGAATCCGACAGCGAGCTCACCGATGCCAACGGCGGCGGCGCTTCCAACCCGACCGGGGACGAGGGCGAGGTCGGCGCGCTTATCGACGATGTCCTGTCCGGCCCCGAAACCGACCCCGACAAGTTGAACAACATGCAGGAGGAACGCGCCACCTCCGCGGGTACCGTCAAGCCGCTCACCCGCTCCCTGCCCGCCGCCACCGGCGGCACGCAGGAGTGGGTGGACAAGATCAAGCTTTTCGACGGCGGCGAGGCCGTCGAGGTCTACTCCCCCTCCATGGAGCGCGACATCCCGGTCGCGATCATCCGCGCGACCGACGACCAGGGCAACTACATCAAAGACGCGCCGACCTACTACCTGCTCAACGGCGCCGGCGGCTCCGAGCAGGACACGGACTGGATCGCCCAAGCCGGCGGCACCCTCGACCGCACCCTGGGCCACGAGCCCGTCAACGTGGTCATCCCGATGGAGGGCGCCTTCTCCTACTACGTGGACTGGCTCACCGAGCCGGACAAGAACCGCTACATGAACGGCAAGCAGCTGTGGTCCACCTTCCTGGCCAAGGAGCTGCCACAGTCCATCGAGCCGTACATGGACACCACCAACGACCGCCGCGCGGTCTCCGGTTTCTCTATGTCCGCCACCTCCTCGCTCCTGCTCGCGGAGCACAACCCGGGCTTCTACAAGGCGGTGGGCTCCTTCTCCGGCTGCGCCGCGACCTCCCGCCCGCTCCCCTGGTTCTTCGTCGGCCTGACGGTGAATCGCGGCGGCGGCCTGACCCCGGATCAGCTGTGGGGCCCGATGGGCTCCGAGTACAACCGCTACAACGACGCGCTCGTCATGGCGGAGTACCTCAAGGGCACGGACCTGTACATTTCCAGCGGCACTGGCCTGGTTAGCGAGACCGACACCATCGGCTACCTGAAGAACCAACGCAACCTGGAATCCAGCCGCGCTTTTTCTAACCACCTCACCCTCCTGGTCGAGGGCGGCGTGATCGAGGGCGCGATGAACGCCTGCACCCACGACCTGCGCGCCAAGCTGGACGCCAAGGGCATCCCGGCGCACTACAACTTCCGTGCGACCGGCACCCACTCCTGGCCGTCCTGGCTGGAGGACATGCGCGAGTCCTGGGCAACCGTGATCCGCCCGGCGCTGCTCCCGGACGAGCCGGAGACCACGACCGAGAAGGACACCCCGGCGGCCCCCGAGAAGCCGACCGAGCTGACCGCACCGACCTCAACTGAGCCGACTGAAACGACCACTGCCGCTGAGTCTTCCGAGTCCGCCGACGCCACCGCGACGGATGAGGCAACGGAAACCGCAGCACCGACGGAGACCACCACGGCCGACGCCAACTAGTCGCCCGCCGGAAACGATTTGAGGGCTGGCTTGCACCGAGTGCAAGCCAGCCCTCAAGCTATTGGGCCACAACCGTGCGGCTTAGAACAGCCCCAGGCCGTAGGCGATGGTGGAGGAGGTCGACGAGCCAAAGTTGAGGATCTGGCCGAGCGCCTCGTTGATCTGGACCTGGATGGTTTCCAATCCGTTCATGTGAAAAACCTCGTTTTCTGTCACCGCTGTTACAAACTGTGCGGCCTATTGTCGCACACTGTAACCTCAATTGCCCCATGAGTAACGTAAGATGAGCACTCGGCAATATCTGAAACAGTGGGCACTCCCGCTTCTCTCTGTTACTCCCAAGACAACCTGGAAAAGGAATGCTGGACTGATGAACTTGAAGGGAGCCGTGGTTGCCGCGGCGTCGACAATCGCTCTGGCCTGCGGAATGACTCCGGCGGCGGACGCTGCCACCGTCACCGCCGCCCAGGTCGCGGGGCAGACCCCGGTGGGCACCGTCAAGGCGTGGGACGCGCGGTCCAACCCGCCGCTGGCGCTGAACACGAACCGTCCGCAGTCGTGGACCCAGCAGGTAGACCACAAGAACGTGCTGTCGTACCAGGTGTACTCGCCTTCCATGCGGCGTGACATCCCGGTCGCGGTGATCCCGGCAACCAATGCCGCCGGGCAGCGCGTGCCCAACGCACCGATCATTTACCTGCTCAACGGCGCAGGCGGCGCGGAGCAGGACCAGGATTGGCTGAAGTCCTTTACCACCCGCGAGTTCTTTGCGGGCAAGGGCGTCAACGTAGTCATCCCGCAGGCGGGCGCGTTCTCGTACTACACCGACTGGGTAGACCAAAACCCGCAGGGGCGCTACGTCCGCGGGCCACAGAAGTGGGAGACGTTCCTCACCCAGGAGCTGCCCGGCCCGATGGAGCGCACGCTCAACGCGGACAACCGCCGCGCCATCGTCGGCTTCTCAATGTCCGGCACGAGCGCGCTCGTGCTGCCGGAGCACCGCCCGGGCTTTTACGACGCCGCCGCCTCGTTCTCCGGCTGCGCCGCCACCGCCTCCCCGCACGGATACAACTACGGGCGCGTGACCGTCAACCGCGCGGCGAACATCCCGAACTACCAGGAGATTACCCCGGAGCAGATGTGGGGCCCGATGGGCAGCCCGAACAACGTGTGGAACGACGGGCTGGCCAACGCCGAGCGCCTGCGCGGCACCAAGCTCTACATCTCCTCCTCCACCGGCCTGGCTGGCCGGAAGGACCAGGTCAGCTACCTAGTGGGCGAGGCCGGCGTGCCGGAGATCGCGGCGGGTGTCGCCGCCACCACGTTGCAGGTCGAGGGTGGCGCGATCGAGGCCGCCATCAACCAGTGCAACCACGACCTGCGCGCAAAGCTCGACGGGCTGAACATCCCGGCGCACTATGAGTTCCGCAACGCTGGCACGCACTCCTGGGGATACTGGCAGGACGACATCCAGCAGGCATGGTTCACCACCATCGCCCCTGCGTTTGGGATGTAGATGCACCCGCAGAGCAAGCAGAGCAATCAGCCCCGCAGCAGAGCGATCGACCCAGCGCTGCTCGACCAGATCACCGGAGATGAGGCGCTGGCGTGGGCCAACGCGTGGTCCGCCGACACCGAGGCCTCGCTGACCGCGCCCGGCAGCCCGCTCGCCGAGGAGGCTGCGCGCCTCCGCAGCGACATCCGCGCCGCCCTGGACACCGACGCGCGCATCCCCTACGTGCTGCGCCGCGGCGATTTCCTCTACAACTTCTGGCGCGACGCCTCGCGCCCCCGCGGCGTGTGGCGCCGCACCACCTTGCCCGAGTTCCTGGCTCCGGAAACGGAGTGGGAGGAACTGGTGAGCGTGGATACGCTTGCCCGCGCAGAGGGCGAGGACTGGGTCTGGAAGGGCGCGACCGTGCTGCCGCTGACGCAGGACCGAGCGCTGCTGCGGCTGTCGCGGGGCGGCGCCGACGCGGTGACCATCCGCGAGTTTGACCTGCACACCCGCGCCTTTGTCGCCGACGGTTTCCGCATCAATGAGGCCAAGACCGATGTGAGCTGGGTCGACCGCGACACGCTCCTGGTGGGCACGGACCTGGGCGAGGACTCGCTCACCCACTCCGGCTACCCCGCGCAGGTTCGCCGCTGGCACCGCGGCACGCCGCTCGCGCAGGCGGAGGAGATCTTCCGCGGCGAGGTAAGCGACGTCGCCGTCGGCGCCTCCTACGACCCCACTCCCGGCTACGAGCGCACCGTGATCACCCGCGCCCTGGATTTCTACACGTCCCGGACCTGGGTCGACGGCCAGGAGCTGGACCTGCCGCTGGACTGCAGCGCGGTGCCCTACAAGCAGTGGCTGTTCATCATCCCGCGCATCGACTACCAGCCGGAGGGCGCAACGATCCCGGCCGGCGCGCTCGCCGTCACCGACCTGGAGCGCTTCCTCGCGGGCGAGCGCGACTTCCGCGTCCTGTCCGACTTGTCCGACTCAAGCGCGGTTGAAGACCTCTCGCTGACCGCCAACTACGCCTTCGTCACCACGCTCGACAACGTGTCCACCCGCATCGAGCGCATCGCCCTCGGCACCTGGGAGCGCACCGACGTCCCGCTCCCGCCGGCCTCGGCCGCGCACATCGTGGCCACCAGCCCGCTCGACGGCGATGAGGTATGGCTCAACACCTCCAGCTTCACCACTCCGAGCACGCTTTCGCTTCTCGACGCCACCGCGCCCGATCACCCCAACGCGGCCAAGCACGCCCCCGCCCTCTTTGACCTTTCGGACACCGCAGGGCTGGAAACCCGCCAGCACTGGGCGACCTCCGCCGACGGCACCCGGATCCCCTACTACATCACCGGCGACTTCTCGCGCGGCCCGCGCCCGACGCTGGTGGGCGGCTACGGCGGCTTCGAGGTCTCGCTTACGCCGTCGTTTTCCAACGTGCGCGGCATCGCCTGGCTGTCCAAGGGCTACTTCTCCGTTCAGCCCAACCTGCGCGGCGGCGGCGAGTTCGGCCCCAGCTGGCACTCGCAGGCGGTGAAGGCGAACCGGCACAAGGTGTGGGAGGACCACCGCGCCGTGCTGGAGGACATCGTCGCGCGCGGCTACGCCACGCCCGAGCGCATTGCCATCCGCGGCGGCTCCAATGGCGGGTTGCTCACCTCCGGTGCGCTCACCCAGTACCCGGACCGCTTCGGCGCCGCCGTGGTACAGGTCCCGCTCACGGACATGCTGCGCTACCACACGCTCTCCGCCGGGGCGTCGTGGATGGCGGAGTACGGGGACCCGGACGACCCTGCCGAGCGCGCCTTCATTGAGACGTGGTCGCCGCTGCACAACGTGGCCAGCGCCCCCGCCTACCCGCCGGCCCTGGTAACCACGTCCACCCGCGACGACCGCGTCCACCCCGCCCACGCGCGCACCTTCGCGCTCGCGCTGTGGGAAGCCGGCCAGCCGGTCGACTACTTTGAAAACACCGCCGGCGGGCACGCGGGCGCAGCCGACAACGAGCAGGTGGCGCGCGTGGAGGCCATGATCTACACCTGGCTGGAACGCCAGATCGGCGACGCAACCACGGCGGAGCGCACGCAGTGAAAAACCTGACGCTGGCCACCATCTTCGCGGCCATCAGCGGCTTCGTCGTGCTCTGGGTCGCCGCCCGCGCCCTGGACCCGGAGACGGGCTACCGGTACTTCGCCGCGTTCTGGAGCGTCTTCTTCGCGGGCGCCGGGCTTGTCGACGGCATCACGCACGAAACCACCCGCGCCGTCGCCTCCGCCGCCGAGACCGGCAAGCGCGGCGCGGCTAACCCGTGGCGCATCGGCGCCCGGCTCGCGGCGGTGGTCCTCGTCGTCGTCGCGGTCGGCGGTGCTCTGCTCATGGGCACCGTCGTACCGCAGTCCCCGGGCACCGCCACCGCCCTGCTCACCATCGGCCTGATCAGCTACGTATTCCAGGCGGTACTGGCGGGCGTCCTGTCCGGCTCACACCTGTGGGACCGCTACGCCGCCCTCTTCGCCCTGGACTCGGGCATGCGCCTGGTCCTCGCCGTGGTGGCGTGGGCCGCCGGGTGGGGCCTGCCGGTCTTCCTGCTCATCACCGTGATCGGCGCGGCGAGCTGGCTCACCCTGCTGCGCCGGGAGCACCTGCAGGTGCCGGTGGACGTGGACAGCGGCCTGTTCGTACGCCGCATGGTGACCGCCATGGTGGCCTCCGGGGCGTCGGCGGCGCTAATCACCGGCTTCCCCGCCGTGATCAACGCGGCGTTTCCCGGCGCGCCGGTGGCGGCGGTGATCAACGCCGTGATCCTCACCAGGGCGCCCGTGCTCGTGCCGCTGCAGCGTTTCCAGTCGGCCCTGGTGGTCCGGTTTGTGGAGCACCGCGACCGGATCTACACGGCGCTGGCCATGCCAATTGGCGCGGTCCTGGGCCTCGGCGCGGTGGGGTTCGTCGCCGCGTGGGCGGTCGGCCCGCTCATCCTGCGCGTCGCGTTCTCGCCGGAGTACGCGATGGGCGGGGTGTCGCTGGGCGTGCTCACCTTCGCGTCCGCGTTCATGGGCGCGCTCATGATCACCGGTGTTGCGGTGCTCGCCCTGGAGCGCCACGGCTGGTACGTCGCCGGGTGGATTACGGCCACGGCGGTGGCGTTTGGGATTTTGTTCGCGGCGCCGGTAGGTGCTGAGGGAGGGGGGACGGTGGCGTCGATAAGCATTGCCCTCTTCGCAGGCCCCCTGGCCGGCGCGCTGGTGCATGTGGCGGGGCTGCGGCGCGCGCTAAGGTAGTTCCCTATGGGAACAATGCTGGTCACCGGCGGTGCCGGGTTCATCGGGTCCAACTTCGTGCGCATGGCGCTCAGCAGGATGGACAGGATTGTGGTGCTGGACAAGCTCACCTACGCGGGCAATCGGGACAGCCTCGCCGGGTGCGACGTGGAGCTCGTGCTTGGCGACGTCGCCGACGCCCCACTGGTCAACCGCCTCGTCGCACGCGCCGACACCGTGGTGCACTTCGCGGCGGAATCGCACAACGACAACTCGCTGCGCGACCCCTCGGCGTTTATCCAGACGAACCTGGTGGGCACGTACACGCTGCTCGAGGCGGTGCGCGAGCACGGCGCGCGGCTGCACCACATTTCCACCGACGAGGTCTTCGGCGACCTCGCCCTCGGCGGCACGGACGCGTTTACGGAGACAACGCCGTACAACCCGTCCTCGCCCTACTCGGCAACAAAAGCGGGATCGGACCACCTGGTGCGCGCGTGGGTCCGCTCCTTTGGCATCCCGGCGACCATCTCCAACTGCTCTAACAATTACGGCCCCTACCAGCACGTGGAGAAGTTCATCCCCCGGCAGATCACCAACCTGTTGCGCGGCGAGCCCGCGAAACTGTACGGAACGGGCGCGCAGGTGCGCGACTGGATCCACGTGGACGACCACAACGACGCGGTGCTCACCATCCTGGAGCGCGGCGAGCTGGGCCAGACCTACAACATCGGGGCCGGCGGCGCGCACGTGACCAACAAGCAGGTCATCGAGGACATCTGCGAGCTGATGGGCGGCACCTACGAGCACGTCGCGGACCGCCCCGGCCACGACCAGCGCTACACCATGGACGCGACGAAGCTGCGCCGCGAGCTGGGCTGGCAGCCGCGCTACACGGATCTGCGCGCGGGCCTGGAGCAGACGATTGCCTGGTACCGCGATCACGAGTCCTGGTGGGCCGCGGGCAAGGACGCGGTGGAGGCGGGCTACGCGGCGCGCGGCCAGTAGGCAGGCTCTACACTGGCGAGCATGTGTGAGACCCCGATTCAAGGCCTTAAGGTTGAACGGCTGACCGTCCACAAGGACAATCGCGGCTGGTTCAAGGAGAACTGGGCCGGCCAGGCGCTCGTGCCCGCGCAGCAGAACGTGAGCTTCAACGCCCGGCGCGGCGCCACCCGCGGGATGCACGCCGAGCCGTGGGACAAGTGGATCTCGGTGGCCTCGGGCCGCGTCTACGCCGCGTGGGTGGACATGCGCGAGGGCTCGTTCACCTACGGCAAAACGTTCGGGTTGGAGATCACCCCGGACATCGCGGTGTTCGTCCCACGCGGCGTGGCCAACGGCTTCCAGGCGCTCGAGGATGCCACGACCTACATCTACCTGGTCAATCAGCGCTACAACCCGGACGGAGCGTACGCGTTTTGCTCGTACAAGGAGGTCGAGTGGCCGCTCGAGCCCACCGAGCTTTCGGAGGCAGACACGAAGCACCCGATGCTTGCCGACGCCACGCCAGTCCCACCCCGCAAAATCCTCGTCACCGGCGCGAACGGCCAGCTGGGCCGGGCGCTCAGGCAGGTGTACGGCGAGGATGAGGCCGACTTTTTCACCCACGCCGAGTTCGACCTCACCGACATGCCAGACCTGGACTTCTCCCAGTACTGGGCCGTGATCAACTGCGCCGCGTACAACGACGTCAACGGCGCAGAGAGCGACCGGGCGACCGCGTGGGCGGTCAACGCCGAGGCCCCGGCGCGCTTGGCGGCGATCTGCAACGAACACGACCTGACGCTGGTGCACGTGTCCAGCGACTACATCTTCGACGGCACCCGCGAGGTCCACGACGAGGCGGAGATCCCCTCCCCGCTGTCGGCCTACGGGGCGTCGAAGGCCGCGGGCGATACTGCGGCGCAGGTGGCGCGCAAGCACTACGTGGTGCGCACCGCCTGGGTCTTCGGCGACGGCAACAACTTCATGTCCACGATGGCAGGTCTTGCCGCGCGCGGGGTGGAGCCGAAGGTGATCATGGACCAGCGCGGCCGCCCCACGTACGCCGAGGACCTGGCCAAGGGCATCGCGCACCTGCTTCGCACCCGGGCCGAGTACGGGGTGTACAACCTGACCTCGGACGGGGACGCGGTGGGCCGCGACGAGATCGCCATGGCCGTGTTCATTGGCGTCGGCCACGGCCCCTCCGAGGTACACCCGGTGACCACGGCGCAGTACGCCGAGCTCAACGGACCGGAGGCGCGCCGTCCGGCGGAGTCCACGCTAAGCCTGGACAAGATCAAGGCGACCGGATTCACGCCAACCAATTGGCGAGCAGCACTCGCCCTGCACCTTGCGATGCAGTAGGTTTAGACGCTGAACTTGCTTTGCCTGAGGAAACCGTAAAAGGAGCTCCACCATGTCTCGCACGCAGATGTCTCGCACGCAGTCCGTCGCGTTGGCCACCGTCGCCGTCCTAGGCGCCGCGGGCCTTGTGGTCCCGGCACACGCTGCGCAGACAGAACCGACGGGAACGACGGGGATGACGTCTGCCACTCCGACGGCAACGGCAACCGGGACCACCACCGCAACGGCAACGCCGACCGCCACCCCGAGTGCCACCACCGTGACCACCCCGACGGTCACGGTCACCACCACCCCCACGATCACGCCGACCACCACCACGTCGACGGCCGCGCCCTCCGCCCCGGACATCCTGCAGGCGATGTCCAGCGGCGATTTCTCCAAGATCAGCAAGCCGCAGATCGCGTTGCTCGTGCTGGGCGTCCTCACCACGGTGCTGGGCCTGGCAGTGAAGTTTGATGTGCGCGAGATCGCCGCCGGCCGCTACACCTTCGAAGACTTCATGAAGGAAATGGCACAGGAGTAAACGCGACATCAGCGCGGGTGGACGTCGTGTGACCGGCTAGTCTGGGACGCATGCGAGGCATCATTCTGGCCGGCGGGTCCGGCACGCGCCTGTACCCGATCACGCAGGGCATTTCGAAGCAGCTCATGCCCATTTATGACAAGCCGATGATCTACTACCCGCTGACCACGCTGATCAGCGCAGGTATCCGCGACATCCTCATCATCACCACCCCGGAGGACGCGGGCGCGTTCAAGCGTTTGCTTGGCGACGGCTCACGCTTCGGAGTCATGCTCAACTACGCAGTCCAGCCCTCCCCGGATGGGCTCGCGCAGGCCTTCATCATCGGGGAGGATTTCATCGGCGACGACTCGGTCGCACTCGTGCTGGGGGATAACATCTTCGAGGGCACGCAGCTCACCCGGATTCTTGGCGAGACCCGCGACGTGGACGGCGGTGCCATCTTCGCCTACGAGGTCTCGGACCCGCAGCGCTACGGTGTCGTCGAGTTCGATGCGGCAGGCACCGCCCTGTCCATCGAGGAAAAGCCGGAAACACCGAAGTCCAACTTCGCCGTCGTGGGCCTGTACTTCTACGACAGCAAGGTGGTGGAGATTGCCAAACAGATCACGCCGAGCGCGCGCGGCGAGCTGGAAATCACCAGCGTGAACGAGGCCTACCTGCGCGAAGGCGCGTTGAAGGTCCACCGCCTGCACCGCGGGGACGTGTGGCTAGACACCGGCACCATTGATTCTATGAGCGAGGCTAGCGCGTACGTGGAGGTCATGCAGAAGCGCACCGGCACCATCATCGGCTCGCCCGAGGTGGCCGCCTACCGGGAGGGGTTCATCTCCCGCGACGCGCTCGAGGCCCTCGGCCGCGCCACGCTGAAATCGGGTTACGGGCGCTACTTGTTGGACGCAGCGCGGGACTAGGAGAAGTCACGGGAAAGTCATTTTCCCGCTCTAATTTTTGGTACAATTCTTTTACCCGGAAAACCACCGCGGTCCCCCCTCCCCCAACACCAAGGAGATGCCATGTTGGCAAAAATCACCGCAGCAGCAATGCTCGCACTTACCCTAGGCTTAACACCTCTCGCCCACGCGGATACCCAGGAGCTTGATACCGAAGGTTTTAGCAGCGTTGACCGAAGCCGAATCACTCCGACAGCAGAAGCTGATGCGAAAGCCTTCATCGAACAAAATCGCACTCTTTCCGAAGAGGAATTTTGGCAGGAATTCGACAACCTCAGTCTGGAAACCAAACTCGCAGTCACAGCGGAGCTTGAAGATGCAGCCGCCCTTGCGCACCCAAACGCACAAACGCGATCAGCCTACAGCCGAACCGTTTTAAGTGCTGCTGAGATTGCTCAATGCGGCATCACGCTAGGCGCGTCCAAATGCTACAAAGCAAAGCAACTCGCCGATCACGCTTCCGACGAAGCTATTCGCTTCTATCCGACTTCCTCACACAACGGAAGAGGAGACGCCTGGCGTCACTGCTGGTGGAGCGCATCAATGACAATCGATCTCGGAGAAAATGCAGCGAAACTGATTGGGACTAATCACGAGAAGTTCACAACCGGTCCGCAAGCTGAGAAGGAAATGGACCTATACAACAATGCTCAAGGAAGGTGGGCAGCTGTCGCCGCAGGAAATGACTGGAGAAAAGCAGTCAACTTCTGCCACACATGGTCGGGGAATGGTATTTTAAAAACCTTGAACTAGCCAGATGTGAAATCTCAGGGCTTCAGAGAAATTTGCCCTGAGATCACACGTTCACAATTCGAAGAAAAGCAGGTCAAGTCATTGCGCGTAGGCGAAGTCACAGTACTCATGTCCGTATACGCAAATACGAAAGCTGAAGATCTCGCCTTCGCCCTGAAGAGCCTACAAGCACAGACTCGACCGCCCGAACGCATTCTCGTAGTTCTCGACGGCCCAATCGCCCAGGACGTCCATTCGCTTCTCAACAACGTCGATACGCTACCGTTGGAAGAAAATGTTGGCCTCGGGAAAGCTCTGGCAGCTGGTCTTCGTGCAGTCGACACCGAATTTGTCGCACGCCTTGACTCGGACGATGCCGCTTTCCCACACCGCATCGAGACTCAGCTCAGTTTCCTCAGTAAGCACCCTGACATCTCGGTAGTCGGCTCCTCGATGAGGGAGTTCAACGAAGCGGGTCACGGCAATATTAGAAAACTGCCGGAATCTCCCTCGGCGATTGCAAAATACGTCCGACTCAACTCCCCAATGAACCACCCTTCGGTAATGTTTCGCACCGCCGACGTACTTGCCGTAGGAGGTTACCGCGATCTACGTGGCATGGAGGACTACGATTTATGGGCACGCATGATCTCGCAGGGGAAGAAACTTTATAATCTCCCAGAACCTCTAACATATTTTCGAGTGGATCAAGACCAGTTCAGACGCCGTTCCGCGAACAACGTACGCGAGGCTGAAAGAGAACTTCAAACCGCGCTGGTTCAGTATGGCCTAGTCTCGCCGGTGCGCGCGCGCCTCAACTTCGTCCTCCGAAACCTCTACCGCGCGCTCCCACTACACCTCATGCAGCGCGCATATGGCGTGCTGTTCCATCGAAGTAAGTGAACACCGTTTTCGCTGACTATTCCTCACAGGCTGCTCACGCGCGTGTACGCCCTACTTTTCCATCGAGACCGGTAACGTATTGAGCGCTATGAACCAATCTCGCGGCGTCGATAAGCATTCGGCGCAATACCCAGGGCGCGAACAGGGCGCGCACGAGTCCTTCACCGACACCTGGCTCATCGTCCCCTGCTACAACGAGGGTCAGGTCATCCAGGACGTGTTGGAGCACGCGCGGGAAACGTTTCCCAATATCGTGGCGGTCAATGACGGCTCGCACGACAACTCCGCCGAGTCGATCCACGCTGCGGGCGCACACCTGGTCAACCACCCGGTGAACCTTGGCCAGGGTGCCGCGATCCAGACGGGTGTTGAGTACGCGCGTACTCAGCCCGGCGCGAAGTACTTTGTCACTTTCGACGCCGACGGCCAGCACCAGGTCAAAGACGTTAAGCGCATGATCCACCGGCTGCGCACCGAGCCGATTGACATCGTCGTGGGCACCCGCTTTGCAGGCCAGGAGGAGACGCAGGTGCCGTGGATCAAGCGTCTCGTGCTGAGAACGGTGGTGCTCCTTTCCCCTCGCACCCGCAGACTTGGGCTGACCGACGCGCACAACGGCCTGCGCGCCTTCAATGCCAAAGTGGCACACGAGATGAACATCCGCATGAATGGGATGTCGCACGCCTCCGAAATTGTCAGCATGATTGATGCGCGGGGGTGGCGCGTGGCTGAGGAGCCGGTGGACATCCTGTACACCGAGTACTCCATGAGCAAGGGCCAGTCCCTGATCAACGGTGTGAACATCCTCGCGGACGGCATTGTGGCAAGGAGGCTCCCATGATCCAGCTGTTCCTCATCCTGGCGACCCTGGTGCTGGTCATCTACTTCTTCACTCACCGCAAGAAGGCGAACGCGAAGGCGTGGGTCAAGCTCGGTTTCGTGGTGCTCGTCTTCGCGGCAATCTGGGCGATCCTGCGCCCCGACGACGTCACGGTGCTGGCCAACTGGCTCGGGGTGTCTCGCGGCACGGATCTCATGCTGTACGCGCTCATCTTCGCGTTCTTCTTCACCACCATTTCCACGTGGACTCGGTTCCGCGAACAGGAGCTACGTTATGCCCGCTTGGCCCGCGCGGTAGCCTTGCAGAATGCGGTGCGCCCGGAAGATCCGTACGGCGCAGCGCCTCAAGCATCGCAACCTGAATAGGAGCAGTTTTACCGTGAGCGATACGAAGATCCCGCCCCTGATGTGGGCCTTTACGGCCGTGCTCGCCATCGGCACCGGCGTGGGCGGATATCTCATTGGCAACCAGACCGCGACGCCGCCCGCCGCGACGGAGACGGCCCAGCAGTCTACCCAGGCAGAGGCCCCGAAGGTGGATGTTGCTCGCCGCGAGGCCGACGACGCCATGGCGCTTGGCGACGTCGACGCCCCCGTCGTCATCTCCGAGTTCTCCGACTGGGCCTGCCCCTACTGCATGCGCTTCGCCGCGCAAACGATGCCGGAGATTGTGAAGCAGTACGTGGACACCGGCAAGGTCCGCTTCGAGATGAACGACTTTGTCATCAACGGACAAGGCGCCCTCAACGGGGCGCGCGCCGGCCGCGCCGCTGCGGACCAGGGCAAGTTCTTCGAGTTCCAGGAGGCCTACGTCGCGGCCGCCTCCAAGGTGGAGGGCCACCCGGACTTCTCCCTCGACGAGCTCGCGGGCTTTGCCAAGGAGGCCGGCGTGCCGGACCTCGAGCAGTTCCGCTCGGACGCGGAAAGTGACAAGTACGACCAGGCGCTTTCGGAGGCGAACACGCTCGCCCAGCAGTCCGAGGTCACCGCCACCCCGACCTTTATCATCAACGGCCAGGTGCTCGAGGGCGCGCTGCCCTTTGAGAAGTTTGCCCAGGTCATCGACGCCGAGCTTGAGAAAGCCGGGGCGTAGGGGCCAGCAAAAACTCGTATGCGATTTTCGCTAAGCTAGACAGCCCTAAGTTCAACCGCTCCTCGAGGAGTCCCCCATGTCTCATTTATATCCCGTCCCATCAACTGGCCAGCCGACGGCTATCGAGTTCTTCGCTGGTATCGGCCTCGCGCGAGCCGGGATGTCTGATGCTGGAATTTCGACGGTTTGGGCAAACGACTACGACAAGAATAAATTTGCCATGTACTCGGGCCAGTGGGGCGGCGATGACTTTGCACTGGAAAACGTGTTTGATGTGGACCCCGACCAAGTGCCGCATGCAGACATAGCCTGGTCTTCCTCCCCTTGCACGGATCTGTCACTTGCTGGAAAACGAAGTGGGATCAGCGGTCGGGAATCATCCGCGTTCTTCGGTTTCACCAAAGTCCTCCGCGGCATGGGGGATCGCGGACCAAGCGTGGCAGTCTTGGAGAATGTTGTCGGCCTCGCGTCTTCCCACGGCGGCGACGATCTCCGCGCCGCGATCCGGGAATTCAATGGGCTCGGGTACGCAGTAGATGTCGTCACCATCGATGCACGCCGGTTTGTCCCGCAATCCCGTCCAAGGCTTTTCCTCATAGGCGCAAAGCGACCACTCGAAGGAGGCAAGGACGACACCGCACTGCGACCAGACTCAGTGGCGTGGGTGCACCAAGAGGATGGTTTTCGCACCTTCAAATTTCCTTTCCCACCCATTCCCGCTCCGCGTAAGGAGGGGCTCAGCAGCGAAATCGAGCACCTCGCAGATGATGACCCACGGTGGTGGGACAGCCAGCGAACCGACAACTTTATCCGCTCCATGTCACCGACGCAAAGGCTGCGTGCTGATGGGTTCATCAACGCGCGCGAATTGTCCGCTCGCACTGCTTACCGGAGGACGCGAAACGGTGTGCCTACCTGGGAAATGCGCGCGGAAGACATCGCGGGATGCTTGCGTACGGCACGTGGCGGCTCATCGAAGCAAGCAGTAGCGCTCATGGGAGATGGCAGGATTCGTGTTCGCTGGATGACCGGCCTGGAGTATGCACGCCTCATGGGGGCCGGGTGGTACAACCTCAGAGGATTACGAGAGTCCCAGATTCATTACGGTTTTGGCGATGCGGTAGCTGTACCAGTTGTGTCCTGGCTTTCGCGAGAAGCGCTGGTTCCGCTTACGCTGCAGACTCGAGGGGGTACATATAGTGAGCACGCACTCTAACGACTCAGATGTGAGTCGCGTAGAAAAAGCGCTCATCGAACTTCTCGGTGAAGCGACAGACTGGTATGAGGATCATCGCAAGCGAGACAAAAGTGCAAGAACGAATACGATCAATGTTGGCCTAATCGTCTCCAGGATGGTCCGCGATGGTTTGCCAATCCCCCAGGAACGTCTACTCTCCGAAAATCAAAGTCAGGTTCGCGGCCTTTCTGGCACAGCAATAAAGAAAATCCTGGCTGAACACGGCGAGCACAGAAAATACACCTCTGAAGGTGGGAGAGCCTCCCGCGGAACAATCCCTAAGGCACAAGGTCTCGTTGCGCGCTGGAATCGCGTCAACATCGACGGGGTAGACGTTGCAGCTCTAGCGGATCAACTCGAGTCCTTTTTCGTCGAAAAAGCAAAGGTTGATTACTTTGACAAGCAACGGATCAAAGTAGACCTGAATCATCGCAAGCCAGTTTCACTCACGATTGGCGAGATTCTCGAGGCAGCTGCCGCCCGAGAAGACCGTCCCACCGGCGCAGTACTCCAACACCTCATTGGCGCAAAACTTGAGCTCCGTTTCCCGGATCTCGATGTGGGACGGGATAAAGCCAACACAGCGGATCTCCAGACTGACCGCTACGGCGATTTCCAGTTAGGCACCACCGCGTTTCACGTGACCGTTTCTCCAATGGAGAAGCTCATGGACCGATGCCGGGAGAACCTATCCGAAGAGGTACGCCCAGTAATTATCGTTCCCGCATCTCGTGTTCTGGCAGCGAAACAGCTCGCCGAAGTCGCCGCGATTGACCACAGCGTAGGCATAGTCGAGGCAGAATCCTACATTGGGACGAACATCGAGGAGCTCGCTCTGTACAGCTCTGACCAGATCCGTGAAGGCCTCGCTCGCCTCATTCGCCGTTACAACGAACGAATCGCCGATGTCGAATCCGACCTCTCTCTGCGTGTTGACGAGCCGAAATGGCTCAGCAAGATAGCAGACGAGCAAGGCTTCTAAAGGCGAGGGTCTAGGCAGTCGCCCTAGTAGCCGCGGCGGATCCACTCCTCCAGGTGCGGGGCCTCCGCGCCGATGGTGGTATGGTCGCCGTGACCGGTACGCACCACCGTCTCCGCCGGCAGATCCAGTACGGACGTCTGCAGCGAGTGGATGATGGTGTCGAAGGAGGAGAACGAGCGACCTGTAGCGCCCGGGCCGCCCTGGAACAGGGTGTCGCCCGAGAACAGCTCACCGGCCTCCTGCGCGTAGACAACCACGGAGCCGGGCGAGTGGCCCGGGGTGGACAGCACCTTGAGGTCGGTGCCGGCGATCTGGAACGTGGTGCCGTCGACAAGCTGCTCATACTGCGCGTTGGGGTTCTCGCGCTGCCACAGGAAACCGTCGGTGGGGTGCAGGTACACCGGCGCGTTGACCAGCCGAGAGAGCTCTGGTGCGGCGTCGATGTGGTCCGAGTGCCCGTGGGTGGCGATGATGCCCTTGACGCGGCGGTCGCCCACCGCGGCGGCGATGGCGTTGGCGTCGTGGGCGGCGTCGATGATGTAGACCTCGCTGTCGTCGCCGACGATCCAGACGTTGTTGTCCACCTCCCACTCGCCGCCGTCCAGCTTGAACAGGCCGGAGGTGACAACGTTTTCTACGCGGAATGTCATGGTGGTCCTTTCGGGCTCGGTCTGACTAGAACTCGACGACGCTGCGCAGCACGTCGCCACGCTTCATCTTGGCAAAGGCATCCTCCACGTCGCCTACGCCGATACGCTCGGAGACAAACTCGCCGAGCGGGAAGCGGCCCTGCAGGTGCAGGTCGACGTAGGTGGGGAAATCGCGCTCCGGCAGGCAGTCGCCGTACCAGGCCGGCTTGATGGAGCCGCCGCGACCGTAGACGTCGATAGCCGGCACGTCGATGTGGTCGGTCTGGTTGGGCACGCCCACCATAACCATGCGGCCGGCCAGGTCGCGCGAGTAGAAGGCCTGGCGCCAGGTGGGCTGGATACCCACGGCGTCGATGGCGACGTCGGTGCCGAAGCCGTCGGTGAGCTCGCGGACCTTATCAATGACCTCCTGCTCGCTGAGATCCTTCGCGCACACGGCGTGGGTGGCGCCAAAAGTCTCGGTGGCGGCGTCGCACTTGCGCTGGTCAATGTCCACCGCGATGATCTTCGATGCGCCCGCGAGTGCAGCACCCGCCACTGCGGCCAGGCCAACGCCGCCCAGGCCGAAGACGGCGACGGAATCGCCGCGCTGGATGTCGCCGGTGTTCACAGCGGCGCCGAGGCCGGCCATGATGCCGCAGCCGAGCAGGCCCGCGGCTGCCGGGTCCTCGTCCGGGTTTACCTTGGTGCACTGCAGCTCGTGGACCAGGGTCTTCTCCGCGAACGAGCCGATGCCCAGCGCCGGGGTGAGCTCGGTGCCGTCCTCCAAGGTCATACCCTTGGAGGCGTTGTGGGTGTTAAAGCAGTTCTTCGTGTCGCCCTTGCGGCAGGCGCGGCACTCGCCGCAGACTGCGCGCCAGTTCAGCACGACAAAATCGCCGGGCGCCACGTGGGTGACGTCCTCGCCGACAGTGTCGACCACGCCAGCGGTCTCGTGGCCGAGGAGGAAGGGGAAGGCGTCCTCGATGTCGCCGTCACGGTATGCCAGGTCGGTGTGGCACACACCGGTGGCCTGGACTTTCACCACTACATCGTTGGGACCCGGCTCCGGGATGACGATGGTGGTGACTTCAACGTCTGCACCCTTTTCGCGGGCGATGACTCCTTGGACCTTTTGGATACTCATAGGGCCCTACCGTACCGGATTTTGGAGATCTGTCACTTATCCGAGCATTGGTCCAAGCACTGCCCCCTCACACCAACCAAAATCTTGACACATACCTAGATACGTTTCATACTTAGGTACATGACATTCCCCCAACCTTGGATACGCGCGTTCATGCCGGCTGCGGTCCTCCGATGCCTCGCCGACGGGCCCGCGCACGGCTACGCCATTGCGCAATCGCTCGAGCCCCTCGGCTTCGGCAGACCAAAGGGCGGCTCCCTCTACCCCGTCCTGGGCAAGCTCGAGGACGCCGACCTCATCGAAGCCCACTGGGCCCCCAGCGAAAGCGGGCCCGGCCGCAAGACCTACTCCATCACCAGCAAGGGCAAGGCCGAGCTCTTCGACTACGGCACCCAGCTCGATCAGCTCAGAACGGCGCTACGCGACGGCCCGGCGCGCACCGACCCCACCAATTCCGCGAACCCCACTACCACCCGAAAGGACACGAAATGAGCTTCTGGACCGACCGCGCAACCCTCGTCCTCACCCTCAACCACGGCTTTTCCCGCGACGCGGCCGAGCAAGCCGCCGCCGATGCCGCAGCGCACGCAGACGCCGACGGGCTCACGCCCGAGGCCGCTTTTGGCAAGGCCGACGAGTGGGCAGAATCCCACACAGCCGAGGTCCGCGACGACCTGGCACACGGCGGCACAGACCCATTCATGAGTCAGGGACCGGCGCGCCCACCGCGCCTGGCCTGGATCTTCTTCGTCGCCACGGCAGGCTTCGCCATCGGGATTACCATCGCCACCTGGAACGAGGACGTCACCCTCGGCATGGCGATCACCCCGGCGGTCCTCGCGCTCGGGCTGAGCTTCACGCTCGCCACCTACTGGAGGCTCTACACCCGCATGGCGAAGTGGAAAGCTGCTGCCATCGCGACCGTCCCGCTCGTGGCGCTCAGCCTCCTCGGCGCGTGGGCCATCATGGCGCTGGACGCGATCTCGCTGCCGTTTGGCAACGGGTGGAGCCTGATCCTCGCGCTTATCATGTCGGCCGCGGCGTTCTTCTTGCCGTGGAAGAAGCAGACGCCCGACGACGCCACATACACCACTCCTGCCGCCGGCGATTGGGACAGCACGGTCGCCGGGGAGTTACGCGCCCGTGGTGAGTACCGCGAGCGCGAGATCCGCGAAGTGCTTGCGGAGGCCCACGCGTTCGCCGAGGAAAACGGCACGACGGTGGAGGAAGAATTCGGTGACGCGAAGCGCTACGCGCACAGCCTCCCGTCGCGCCCGAAGCGCAAGCTGCAGCGCGCGGCCAGCATCAACGCCGGCGTATTCTTGCTCACACTCGCCAACATGGCGCTCAACTACTTCAGCGAGGACGGGCCAAACATGGTCGGCGTCAGTTTGTTCGGATTTGCCGCGTTATGCTCCGGCGCCGCGGCGATCCAATTGTGGTTTAAGATGCGGCGATCCTAGCCGCGACGTGGGCATGGCCACGCTGGTTGACGTGGATGGGCAGGTTGCCCGGCCCGCCGTAGAAGTCCACCAGGCCGGCCCACATGCGCTGGTTATCCGGTGAGCACATGTTGTTGTTCCAGGTGGACGGCTTCATGTCCAGGAACTCCACACCGGTCGCGCGCGCAAGGTCAACCTGGGCCCACTGCGCGGAGTCCTCCCACTCCTGCACCGCCGCGAACGGGGTGTAGTCCGACACGTTCGGCGCAACATGGAAGAGGCAGACGCGGTCACCCTGCGTGATCTTGGGGTAGCCGACGATCTGGATGCGCGCGTTGGGGGCGGCGGCGCGAATGCGGTTGATCTGCGGCACCATGGCGGCGACAAAGTCGCGTCGAAAAGCGGCTCGATCGCGCCCGTCGTTGTGGTAGGTGTCGTTGAAACCGGTGGAGATGATCACGCGGGCCGTGCTGGGGGTCAGGCCGCCCTCGTTGACGGCGCGGGTGACCTGGGAAGCGAACTGCGGCCCCTTCTGGATGGAGACCGTGCCCGTACAGGAGTAGTCCCAGGCGGGCAGTCCGAGTCGGCCGGCCGCCTGCTTGCCCCAGCTGGTGGGAGAGGTCGGGCACCACGTGGTCACGGAAGAGGAGCCGCGCGGGTCCAGCCCGAGCTTGCCCGCCGCCCACTGCGGGCCGCTCGGGTCCGCGATAACGGAGTCGCCGAGGATGACCAGGTTTCGCTCCTGCGCCTGCGCGGCCGGTGCGACGGCCGTGCCGGCAACCCCGACGGAGCCGATGGTGGCCAGGACCGCTGCGCAGGTGGCGGCAACCTTGGTACGAAGTGAAGTGCGCGTCATGTTCCGTGTGCTCCTTGTGGCGGCATTATGTACAGGATCTATATCCCCAAGTCGTGGACAAACGTTACCCGTGCCATACTTTCCCCACAACATAAGTCACATACGTTTACTGAATTAACACCCCAAATCATTTTTTACAACTAAGCAGATACACTGTGTCTGCCAGTTTTTCAGGGAAAGAAGGACCTCGCGTCATGCCGCACCCCGCACTCTCTCCCGTGGGCCGCGCCGCGTTCACCGCGCGCTCCGCGGTCCGCTTCCTCCGCGCTGCCACCCGCGCCGGCTTCATCAGCGCCGAAGGCGGGCCGAAAGCCCTGTTCACCCTCGCGCCCGCGCTCGCGCGCTACCACTTCACCACCGCGCGCGAGGTCGAGCAGGGCGCCGCCGCAGTGCCCGAGCGCACCGCGCTTATCGACGACGACGGCCTCCTCACCTACCGCCAGCTCCGCGACCACTCGCGCGCCCTCGGCCGCTGGATGCTTGACGTCCAGCGCACGCAGGCCCTCGACGCGCTGCGCATCGGCGTGATGGCGCGCAACGGCCGTGGCATCATCCTGCCCCTCGCGGCGAAGGGCTACACCGGCGGCACGATCTTCCTGCTCAACATCGGTTCCTCCCCCGAGCAGCTGGCCGGCATCATCGCGGAAAACGACATCAACATCCTGTTCATCGACGACGAGTTCGCCGACCGCATCCCCGAGGGGATCGACCACGTCACCACGGTGTGGGCGCACACTTCCCGCGACCACGGCGACGAGCTGACCCAGGCCGGCATCATCGCCCGCGGCACCCGCGACCTCCCCGCACTCCCCACCTTCCCCGCGCACGGCGACATGGTGCTCATGTCATCGGGCACCTCCGGCATCCCCAAAGGCATCCTCCGCCCCGAGCCGAAGCTGCCGATCGTGGTAGCCGGCTACCTCGAAGCCATGCCGTTCCGCTCCGGCCACACCATCCAGATGACGGCGTCCATCTTCCACACCTGGGGGTGGTCCGCGCTCAACATCACGCTCGGCGTGCGCGGCACCGTAGTGACCCAGCGCGTCTTCGATCCCGAGAACGTGTTCCGACAGATCCAGAACTTCCGCTGCGACGGGCTCGTCTCCTCCCCTGTCTTCTTCAAACAGATGCTGGACATCCCCGGCAACGAGCGCTACGAGACCTCGCACCTGAAGTTCATCGGCTCGGCCGGCAACGCGCTCACCCCCGCCATCATTGAGCGCATGCACGAGCGCTTCGGCCCCATCCTGGCCAACATCTACGGCTCCACCGAACTCGCCCTCGCCGCGGCCGCTGACCCGGAACTGCTGGCCAGCGACTTCTCCGTCGCCGGCCGCGTCCCGCCGGGCACGGTGCTCAAGCTTTACGACGCCAACGACCAAGAAGTCCCCCAAGGCGAAGTCGGCCGCATCTTCCTCAACAACGAAACGGCGCTGCGAGGCTACACCAACCCGGACACCCCGCTGGTCACCATCGACGGACTCGTGGAGATGGGCGACCTCGGCTACTTCGACGAGCACGGCTACCTCCACGTCTTAAGCCGCAACGACGACATGATCATCGTCGGCGGCGAGAACGTGCACCCGCAATCCGTCACCGAGGTCCTGGAGAAGATGCCGGGGGTGGACGAGCTCCACTCCGGCGGCGTCGACGACCCCGACACCTTCAAGCGCATCGCCGTGTGGGTGGTGCGCGAACGCTCCGACGCCGGCGCTCGCCTGACTCCCCAGGCAATTCGCGACTGGGTCCGAGCCCATTTGGCTGACCACTCCATCCCCCGCGACGTAAACTTCGTGGACAAGCTTCCGCGCAACGCGACGGGCAAGGTTGTCCCCCGCCTCCTGCCGGAAAGCCGCCGCGATACATAAGTCCCGAGGACCAGGGCGCCAGTGCTCATCCCCGGGCGGAAGGAGCCCCATGGGAGCTGCTGCACCGGGCCCGCGCGACAACGCCCGCGCACCATTCCTCCTCGCCCTCGCGTTCCTCATCACCGCCGGGTGGTCAGCGAACCACTTCGCCTCAGTGCTGGTGCTGCTGCGCCGCGACCACGACGTCTCCGCAGTGTTAGCCAACAGCGCTTACGGCATCTACGCGGTTGGGCTCTTCCCCAGCCTGCTCATCGGCGGGTGGGTCGCCGACCGCTTCGGGTCGCGCCCCGCCGTCGTTGCGGGCACCGTCATCGCGGCCGCAGGCAACGCCTACCTCATGCTGGGTATCCCCGGGCACGGGTTGCTCCTCGGCCGCTTCGTTGTCGGGCTCGGGGTGGGGCTGGTCGTCAGCGCCGGCACTGCCTGGGCCGGCAGACTCCGCGGCGCGGTCGGTGCCACCGCCGCGGGCATCGCCCTGACCACCGGGTTCATGCTCGGTCCGGTCTCCTCCGGTGTGGTCGCCCACCTGGCCGCAGACGCGGTGAAGGTCCCGTTCGTGGTGCCGATTGTGATGGCTGTGGGGGTGATGGTGGCGTCGATACGCATGCGCGACGACGGCGCGCATGCGGTGACGAAGACTGCTGAGACTCGCCCGGGCCACAGCGAGGTCAAGGCGCTCGCGACGGCGGTGCCGATGGGGCTGTGGGTGTTTGCGTCGATCACGACGGCGATGGTGGTGCTGGCCGGGCGCACCGACTTCGCCATTGGCGCGGCGTTTATGCCTGGTGTGGCCGCGGTGCTGGGCTTTAGCGTGGCGCTGGCCGTGCAGGCGCTCGCGCGGCGCGGGCAGTGGGGGCCGCGCGCGGGTGTGGTCGGGGCGCTCGGTGCGGCCGGTGGCATGGCGCTCATCGCGGTTGGCGGGGCACGGCCGTCTGCTTGGGTGTTTGTGGCGGCGACCGCGCTGCTCGGGCTGGCGTACGGGCTGTGCCTGCGCGAGGGGCTTCTCGACGTCGACGAGTACACCCCACCCGAAAAACGCGGCCGCGTCATCGGGCTGTACTACGTGGCCACCTACATCGGGTTCGGGGTCTCGCCGCTCATCGCGTGGACCACGCCGCGCGTCGGGCCGAGCCTGCCGTTTGCGGTGTTCACCGTGCTGGCCGCGGGCTCCGCGCTCATCCGCAGCGTGCAGATTCGGCGCGGGTACCTGATGCGTGGGGTTGTTGGGAGTTGAGGTTTCGTCGGTGTGGCGTCCTGGGCGTGACGTCCTAGATGGAGCTAGCTCCGTTTGGACAATGCAGCCTCGCCGGTTCGAGTGTGTTGATCTCGTGGCTGAGGCTTGCAATCAATGCCCTGCTCATATCCGGATAGCTGCGACAGACCATTCTTCTTCGAGGGGAAGATCACCCAAGATCGATTCAAAATCACGGGAGATGATCACGGGGCGGAATCCTTCTGCATAGAACGTTACTTCTTTGGTCTTTTCTCCCCTGACCTTCAACGCGATTTTTCCTTGCTCAGGTGTGCGGTGTCGAACTACAGCATGATCGACGAGCGCTACAGCACTTGCCCAGGATTCCTTGTCTATATCTGCAAGGCAGTGCCCCGAATAGAAGTCGGGAAAGGGATTCCGCTGTACTGGAGAGATTCCAGGACGCGAAATTCTCTTCATGGCGACCGACCGAAGGTTCGAGATGATAGCTACAGGGAGCGCCAAGTCCCACACAGCGAAGAGTTGCCGAAGGGGCAATCGGCCCTCCGCAGAGCGGACATTTACATGTATTTGGATAGCTTGTAGCTCTTTGTTCATGTTGCGTGTGACGTCATTGAGTTCCCAGAGACCCGAAGAGACTTCCTCGTTCAAGGAATTCCCGGTGCTGGCGAAGCCAAGCGATAATTCTGCCCACCTAAAGCGATCAAAGAGTAGGTCTACGTCTACTTCCACGGCGGCTGAGGCAGAAGTCTCAAGGATGATGTAGTTGTCCTCGTACACGGTGTATGTCACACCCCGCAGGGTAGCGTCACTTCTACACCCCAAACCATGCCAGGGGCATCAGCATCATCGTTGATCTCCACATCGACGTCGCCTCGAAATACCGTTTGACCGTGATTCTTGCAGATAGCACGTGCGGTAGCCCGATTTCAGCGACCGCCCCCACCAGGAATAGAATTTTGGTACCCGTCCCTACCTTTCGGAACCCCTGGCCATGGGGTCCTTTCGCCCAAAGCTCAATACGTACCGTAGCAATTCTTGCGGGCCAGAAACCTGATCCCACCATCCGTGGACACTGGCCGCCCTAGGTCCTTCAGATGTAGAAATATGCGGGAGGTCGAAAAACGAGATTTGAATCTGAATGGCTGCGGAAACAATCCATATGGATTGACATGTTCCTGTTCCTGCGGATCATTCAAATCGACTGCGTAGGATACCGTGGGTGCCTGTCCGAACGTGCTGGCTTGAGCGGGCGAAATGAATGAGATGATGGTTAAAACGCAAAAACTCATTGCACTCGCTTGCTCATACCGAGAGTCTTATTGGGTAGTGGCCTACTGCGGATGCTCCTCGCTGTAACGCAGCAAGGTATCCGCAACAATCAGGACTCCAAGCTCAGCTTCGTCACGCAGCTGTGCTTCGGAGTACGCAACGCCCTTGATGATTCGATGCTCAGCGTGGATAACACTCGCAGTCTCTTGGTCCACGCGGAAGACCACCGGCCACAACGCACGATTATTAAAGTCGCTGATCCAATTGAGGTCCTCTGCTTTCGGCTGACGCGCCTGGATCATCCCACCAATACCAATGTTCGTGTCCTGATCAACGATGTAGATAGGAACCCCATTGACCTTAGTAAGCAACCCACCAGTCGACAGCTGCGAGCAGCTAAGCCCCAGAGAGGAGAGTGCCTCCCCAATAGATTCGACGGATGCTTCACGCAACGTCGGCTTCTTCTTTCCAAACAATCCCATGGCCTTACTCCGTTCCTTCGAAAAGAGCTTCGATCTTTCCCAGCGCGTCGAACCCGACCTGCAAGCTGGCGTCGATGAGCGTGTCCAGCTGGAATTGGGACACACCTTGGGTGAAGTTGAAGTGATTGCGGAAGACAACCGCCCTGCGTCCCTCGATGACATTAGGAACCACTTTGCCGAATGCGAGGTTGTCGTTCGTCGCATTGATAGCGTTCATTGCCGCAAGCTGCTCGTCTGACGGGATTGTTTGAAAGGACTCAATGCGGACACTGAAATATTCACCCTCGGGAACGAAGATGACAACACCTTGCGGAAATTGGGCGCCCCAATCGCCGTTGTCCTCTCTCGCAGAAATCTGCAACGTATCCAGAGACTTGACGAGCATGGGGGCAGAGAAGGTCGTGATGTCTTTATATGAACTCATTTTGCTCCTGCTGAGTTAGGTGTTGATGAGACGTTTGGGGTCAGGTGAGTCGTTCTCTTGCCTAGGAGTCGCCCCTATTCCCGCGCTTCACTGGAGCCATCCGCGATGATGCGCCCTAGGGATCCGATGATGACTGCGGTAATTAAGTATCCGCTGACCGCATAATTGAAAAGGCCGCTACACATCTCATCGCTGAGAATGTCGTAGATCAGAAAAACCGGGGCTAGTAAAACCATCACGACTAAGAAACGGAATGGAGAAAGCACCTTTCGCTTCACTGAAAGGTGGACAAGGTACCCCATTGCCATGATGCATAAGGAGATGAATATCGCGACCGCTGCGCCAAAGACCACATAGATCATATTTCTCCCTGAATTCATCTGGGGGTGTCCACCACAACCTGGAACAACTGGCGCGCCAGACCTACGATGAAGTCCCAGCTAAAACGGTGTTCTAACTGGGGTTTTGGTGGAGCCGCCTGCGAGAATCGAACTCGCGACCTTTTCATTACGAGTGAAACGCTCTGCCGACTGAGCTAAGGCGGCCGGACAACGCACAAAGTGACGCTGTACCGGAAAGTGATTGTAGTGCAGAAACCGGCAAATAATAAACCAGCAGGTCAGCGCACGCCGCAGGCGATGCGCAGGTGACCGATCATGCCGTTGAACGCCACGGTCGGTGTCACGGACTGGTGCAGGCGGGCGCGACACTGCGCGATCGCGTCCTGGCAGGCGACCAGGCCGGCGGCGGGTACGCGGTCCGCTACCTCGCGGGCGAGTGGCTCGAAGTCGGGGTGCGTCAGCGGGACGTCGGCACCCGACTGCACCACCAGCGCATCCCGGTACACGCCGGCGAGGTCCACCAGGACCAGGTCGAAGACGTCGCGCTTGCGCCGGGTGCCGCGCGCTTTCTGCCGCGACTCAAGCTCCTTGATGGAGCTGGCCGCCCCGCGCAGCGCCTTCGCCGCGCCCTTCCCCTTCGCGCCCATGCCCAGGGCCTGCTCGAGTTTGGCGCGCTCGGCGGCATCTTCCTCTGCGTAGGCGTCGACAGCTTCCTTCTCAGTCGCCTTGACCAGCGACCCCACTGCTTGGAACGCCTGCGCGCCGTGGAAAATCAGCTCGGCCAGGTTGATCGCGCGGGCGCGGCGCTGCTGGATGTCCGGGTTGCGCACCAGCAGGCGCGCGCGGCCCACGTGGCGCAGCGAGGTCGCCGCGGCCAGGCGGGCGTCGTGCTCGCTCGCGCCCTCCTCGTCCATGAGGATGCGCACGAGCTCCGACTCGGACGGCGACGGGATATAGAGGTGCCTGCAGCGAGAGCGCAGGGTTTGCGAGAAGTCCTCGGGGTCCGTCGACGGCGCGAGCATGATAATCACGGTGCGCTCCGGCGGCTCCTCCACCGTCTTGAGCAGGGCGTCCGCGGCGGCCGGATGGAGGCGATCCGCGTTCTCAATGATCAGGACGCGGTGCGCGGCCACCGTGGGCATCCGGGCCGCCTGCGCGACGATGTCCCGGATGTACTCGGTTTTGATGATCAGTTCCTTGGGCACCACGTGCACCACGTCGGCGTGCTGGTCCGCCAGCGCGTCGCGGCACCCGGCGCAGCGGCCGCAGCCTACCTCGTGCGGGTCCGTGCACACCAGTGCCGCGGCGAACGCCATCGCCGCCTGCGAGCGCCCTGAGCCCGGCGGGCCCGTGAACAGCCAGGAGTGGGTCATCGCGTATTGGTCCGCGGGGGCGTCGATAAGCAACTGCTCGCGCGCAGACGCCGCGGCGGACAAGATGACGTCGCGCACGTGGGGTGCGTCGGCGAGGCGCTCTGCGACACTGCGTGGATTGGCTGGCTGAGTCACGCTGCTCTAGCCTACTAGTTCGCCCCCACAACCACGATGAACGCTAAGGTGATAGGTCATGGAGAGATTCTGGCACGGACTGCGTTGGGTGTGGGGCACCTCATGGCCCCTGTACGCCGCAACCGTGCTTGGCACCAACGTGCTCGGCGCCGCCGCAATCATGCTGTTCATCAGGTACTTCATCCCCATGCCGGAGACCGATGAACTGGCGCTGCACAGCTCCACGCTCGGCCTGATCGGGCTGTTGTACGTGGTGTTCGCCGTGATCGTGGGCATGGTGGTCACGTTCTTCCTCTTCCGGCCCGTGCTGGAGTGGCAGCGAAGCCCCGAGGACCACGACCCCAACATGGTGCGCCACCTGGTGCTTCGTCTGCCGGTGTTGCAGACGATGATCGTGGTGGTGGTGTGGCTCATCGGTATCGCCATCCTCGCCGTAATCACCGCGCGCACGAGTGGCCCGTTTGCGCTGGTCATCTTCATCGCCACGTCGATGGCCTGCTTCGTGACCGCCGTGCTCACCTACCTGCAGGCTGAGCGCCTCGTGCGGCCGATCGCCGCCACCGCGCTCGCGCGCCGCTTCGAGGACTCCACGCTGGAGCCGCCGATCAAGCAGCGCCTGTACATGACGTGGTTCACCACTTCCGCGGTGCCGATCCTGGGCATCGTCCTGCTCTTCGTCGCGCAGGCGCGCGGCTTCTTCACCGATACCCCGGGCGAGCTCGGGCCAGCCGTTTTTGCGCTCGCCATCTCCGCCCTGGTCACGGGCGCGTTCGGCACCGCGTTTGTGATCATGAGCGTGGTCGACCCGATCAAGGAGCTGCAGGACGCCATCAACAGCGTGCGCCGCGGCGAGACGAATACGCAGGTGGACATTTACGACGGCTCCGAAATCGGCGTCCTCCAGGCCGGGTTCAACGAGATGATGCGCGGCCTGCGCGAACGCCAGCGCGTCCGCGACATCTTCGGCCGCTACGTGGGCAGCGAAGTCGCCCAGAAGGCGCTCGAGGAAAAGCCGGAGCTGGGCGGCGAGGACCGCAAGGTCGCCGTCGTGTTTGTCGACGTCGTCGGCTCCACCACCTTCGCCGTCGACCACACCCCGGAGGAGGTCGTCGCGGCGCTGAACAAGTTCTTCGAAATCGTCGTCGAGGTCGTCCACCGCAACAAGGGCGTGATCAACAAGTTCCAGGGCGATGCGGCGCTCGCCGTCTTCGGGGCCCCCGTTTCGCTTCACGACGCCACCTCGCACGCCCTCCAAGCCGCCCGGGAACTCCGCCAGGAGCTCGGCGGGCTGGAGCTCGAAGCCGGCGTGGGCGTCGCCTCCGGCCACGTCGTGGCGGGCCACATCGGCGGCCACGACCGCTTCGAGTACACCGTGATTGGCGACGCCGTCAACGCTGCCGCCCGCCTCACCGAGCTAGCCAAGGGCGTCCAGGGCCGGGTACTCACCAACGCATCGACCCTGCGCGCCGCCAACGAGGTCGAGCAGCAGCGCTGGACCCTCATGAAGTCGGTCGAGCTGCGCGGCCGCAACAAGATGACGCAGCTCGCGCGCCCAGTGCGCTCCACCATGGCGGACCGGTACTAGGCAGGTTGTTGCTTGGGGGCTGCTGGGCCCCTGTGGCCTCTGTGACCTCCCCAAATGACGAGAGTGCGTAAAATCTCCCGCGCCCAACCCTATTACCCCAGGTCGCGCCCTCCCGGCTCCCCCGCGCCAAGGAAATCTGTCACTGTCGGTCCGGCGCAGTGAGCCCGTGGACGAGCAGCAGCTGGCCGATCGACCCCGCCCAGGAGACCGCGGCGCGGCACACCCGGGCAGCCAGGCCGGAGTTGGTGAGCAGGCGCAGCCCCTCGGCGGCGACGAGCAGATTCGCGCCGTGGCTTAACCCTTCGCGGGCCGGGTCGATGGTGGTCGCGTTCGCATCGGCGCGGAAGGCGGGGGCGTTCGCCAGCGCGGCAGTCGCAGCCACCGCCGCGCCGCCGAGCAGCGTGGCAGGCAGCAGGCGGCGGTCCGCCCGGGCCGCGACCACACCACCAGCGGCGACGACACCAGCGGCCGCCGCGGCGCCGCGCTTCCCCACCGTCGCGCCGCGCTGCACGAGCCGCGCGATGGTGCCGGCCTGCGCGCCGACCAGGGCCGCAACGCCGAGCGTCGACGGGCGCGTCGGGGCGCGGTGCTGCTCGAAAGCGGCGACGGCGGAGGCCAGGACGGCGCAGGTCAGGACCGCGTCGGCGCCGGGGGCAGCGCCACGTGCACCCTCCCGGCGCAGCGGGAGCGCGGCGAGGACCACGCGGGAGGCCGGCTCGGCGGCCAGTGCGGCCCTGCGTGAACCGGCGAGGTGGGCGATGCCGGCGGCGTCCGCGCACCCGGCCCACGCGAGGCGGGCTGGGGTGGGGTTGGTGTGGGGAAGCAGGGCGTCGACAAGCGCCTCGGCGCCCCGGAGCGTGCGGGTGAACATTTACTTCTTCCTGGAGCCGGCCTTGACCACGCGCTTGGTGGTCTGCGTGGGCTTCTTCACCGTCTTCTTCGCGCGCTTGGTCGCCTTTTTCTTCGTGGCCTTCTTCTTGGTTGCCTTCTTCGGGCCCTCCTCGGCCTCGCGGGCGCGGCGGGCGGAGAGCAGCTCATTTGCGCGCTGGTCGGTGACCGTCTCCGGGGTGTCGCCGCGCTGCAGCGACGCGTTAGTCTCGCCGTCGGTGACGTACGGGCCGAAGCGGCCGTCCTTGATGGTCATGGGCTTGCCGGAGACATCGTTGTCGCCGAGCATCTTCAGCGGCGGCTTCGCGGCGGCGCGGCCGCGGCGCTTCGGCTCCGCGTAGATGCGGCGGGCCTCGTCGAGGGTGATGCTGAAGATCTGGTCCTCGCTGGCCAGGGAGCGCGAGTCCGTGCCCTTCTTCAGATACGGGCCGTAGCGGCCGTTCTGCGCGGTGATGACCTCGCCATCTGCCGGGTCCGTGCCCACCTCGCGCGGAAGGCTCAGCAGCTTCAGCGCTTCTTCGAGCGTGACCGATGCCGGCTCCATGTCCTGGAACAGGGACGCCGTGGCGGGCTTGAGTTGCTCGTCCACCAATTCGGCCAGGCGCTTTTCTTTCTGCTTCGCCGCCGTCTTGGTCTCCCAGTTCTTCTTGCGCTTGCCTTCTTCGGCGCGCTGGGCGTCCTCCTCGGCGCGCTCGGCCGCGATGACCTCCTCGGCGTGGGCCTCGGCGGTGGCGCGCTCGTCGTCACGCACAAGCTCGGTGACGTACGGGCCGTAGCGGCCCTCCTTGGCCACCACGGTGCGGCCGTTCGCCGGGTTCTCCCCCAGCTCGCGGCCGGACTGCGGGGTGGCGAAGAGCTTCTCGGCCATCTCGAGCGTGATGCCGTCCGGGGTGGAGGCCTCCGGCAGGTTGGCGCGCTGGTAGTCCGGCTCGCCGTCGGCGGTCACGCCCACCTGGCGCTCGATGTATGGGCCGTAGCGGCCGACGCGCACGTTGATGTCGCGTCCCTCCGCGTCCTCGAAGAGCTTGAGCGAGTTCACCTGGCGCGCGTCGATGCTTTCCAGGTTGGCCTCGATGATGTGCTTGAGCCCGCCGCGGCGCGCGACGGCCTCGGCCATGTTCTCGTCCGCCTCGGCGTCGCCGAAGTAGAAGCCGGTGAGCCACTCGGTGCGGTCCTCGTTGCCGTGCGCGATCTCGTCCAGCTCGTCCTCCATGGAGGAGGTGAAGTCGTAGTCCACCAGCGCGTCGAAGTTGTTCTCCATGAGCCCGATGACGGAGAACGCCACCCAAGTGGGCACGAGCGCGTTGCCACGGGTAACCACGTAGCCGCGGTCCTGGATGGTCTTGATGATGCTGGCGTAGGTGGACGGGCGGCCGATGCCCAGGTCCTCCATCTTTTTGACCAGGCTGGCCTCGTTGTAGCGCGACGGCGGGTTGGTGGTGTGCTCGTCGGCGCTGAGCTTCGTCGCGTCCAACACGTCGCCCTTGGCCAGCTGCGGCAGGTGCGTCTCCTTGTCGTTGGTGTCGGAGTACGCGCGCAGCCAGCCCGGGAAGGTAATGGTGCGGCCGGTGGCGGTGAACTCGGCGCGCTCGCCGCTTTCCGCCTCGCCGGCGACGGTGACCTTGGTGGAGTTGCCGCGCGCGTCCGCCATCTGCGAGGCCACGGTGCGCTGCCAGATCAGCTCGTAGAGCTTGAACTCCTCCGCGTCCAGCGACCCGCCGAGCTGGCCGGGGGTGGCGAAGCGCTCACCGGCGGGGCGGATCGCCTCGTGCGCCTCCTGCGAGTTCTTCACCTTACGGTCGTAGGTGCGCGGGGACTTGGAGACGAAGCTGTCGCCGTACAGTTCGGTTGCCGCGGAGCGCGCGGCCTGCAGGCCCTGCTTGGACAGGGAGGTCGAGTCCGTACGCATGTACGTGATGTGGCCGTTTTCGTACAGGCGCTGCGCGATGCGCATCGTGCGCGCGGACGTGAAGTGCAGCTTGCGCCCTGCTTCCTGCTGCAGGGTCGAGGTCATAAACGGCGCGTGCGGGCGGCGGGTGTACGGCTTTTCCTCCACTGCGGTGACGCGCATGGGGCGGTCGCGGAGGCCGTCGGCAAGCGAATTGGCCTTTTGCTTATCGACGACCACCGCCTCCCCCTTCAGCCGCCCCCGATCATCAAAGTCGCGGCCCTGCGCCACGCGCTGCCCGTCGAGCGTGGCCAGCTTCGCGTCGAACTCGGTCTTCTCGCCCTGCTGCGGCAGCAGTGACGCCGTGATGTCCCAGTACTCGGCGGCGATGAACGCCATGCGCTCACGCTCCCGCTCCACGATGACGCGGGTGGCCACGGACTGCACGCGGCCGGCGGACAGGCGCGGCATGACCTTCTTCCACAGCACCGGCGACACCTCGTAGCCGTACAGGCGGTCGAGGATGCGGCGGGTCTCCTGCGCCTCCACCAGGTCCATGTCCAGCTCGCGGGTGTTTTCGGCGGCCTCGCGGATGGCGGACTCGGTAATCTCGTTGAACACCATGCGCTCCACCGGGACCTTCGGCTTCAGCGTCTCCAGCAGGTGCCACGCGATCGCCTCGCCCTCGCGGTCGGGGTCTGTGGCGAGCAGCAGCTTGTCCGACTCCTTGAGCTTGGCGCGCAGGTCAGCGACCTTCTTCTTCTTGTCCGGGCTGACCACGTAGATCGGCGAGAATCCCGCCTCCGGGTTCACGCCCAGCTTCGCCCACGGCTCCTTCTTGTACTTCGCGGGGATGTCGGCGGCGCGGCCCGGCAGGTCGCGGATGTGGCCGACGGACGCCTCGACGATGTAGTCGTTGCCCAGATACTTCTGGATCTTCTTCGCCTTTGTCGCCGACTCCACGATGACCAGGGTTTTGCCGTTTCCCGCCACGCTTTGTGACACCTCGCTCTATTTACTCGATTCGCACCTATATATATGTACTGATGCGATACATGCGCTTTCTCGCAGTATATGCATACACCCGGCGGGCGCGCCTAAACGCCGAATCTCAAACACCAACATTTGTAGCAGACCCGAGATCTCGCAGTCCCCGGCGCATGCGCGTATCGTAGCGGGGAGCATACGGCAGCGCCGCGCCCATCGCACCGCTGCGACAAGCCCGTGACCAGGCGTTTTGAGAGGAGGAGCCCCATGGAGATGTTCGACCCGTTCATCAACTTCCTCCACATGCTCATGGGCACCCCATTGTTCTACCCCCTCGTCACGGTGCTCATCGTCGCCGACGCCCTCGCGCCGATCGTCCCGTCCGAGTCCGTGCTCAACCTGTCGGGCGCGTTCGCCGGCTCGCAAGGAGTGCCGGATGTAACGGCCGTGATCGTCGCCGCGATCATTGGCGGCATTATCGGCGACAACATCTGCTTCGCCCTCGGCGGCCGCCTCATCGGTTATGTCGAGCGGCTCGACGCGGAGTCCAAGGCCGGCCAGGCGATCCTCTGGGTGCGCCGCAACATGAACCGCGGCGCGGGCGCCACCATCATCGTCGCCCGCTTCATCCCCTGGGCCCGCTGGGTAGCCACGATCGTGCTCGGCTCGGTGCGCTTTAACTGGTTCGCCTTCGTCATCTACGACACGATCGGCGTCATCGTCTGGGCCATCCTCTCCGTGGGCATCGGCTACGCCGGCGGCGCGCTGTTCTCGGATTTCCCGCTGCTCGGCATGGTTGTGGGCGTGCTGCTCGGCTCGCTCGTCGGCTTTGGCGTCCAGAAGCTGCAGGGCAAGCTGTTCGACTGGCGCGACGAGCGCCGCGGCGAGTCCTCGCTGTAGGGGTGTAGGGCTGTAAGGAGGGGCGCCCGCGCTCGCTCTCGTCGGGAAACAGGGCGGCCAGCCCGCGGCGACGGCGGCAACAGCGCTCTCGACGCCCAGATGACGAGACCTGGATGACGAGGATACGACGAAAGGGGCCTGCGTCTTCGTCACCCTGCCCTCGTCAAACAGGCCAAACCCCACCCCACCCCACACATTTTGCCGTTTCACCCGCGCACCCCGCCCGCACACCCCACCAGACCGGGCAGCGGGCCCAAAAATACCCCGCTTCCGGGGTCACCGGCAGCGGGGTCTCTTTGGAATGCGGGCTTACAGCGCGCGCACCTGCTGGGCCTGCGGGCCCTTGGCGCCCTCGCCCACCTCGAACTCGACCTGCTGGTTCTCCTCCAGGGTGCGGAAGCCGGAGCCCTGGATCTCGGAGTAGTGCACGAAGACGTCGGAGGACCCGTCGTCCGGTGCGATGAAGCCAAAGCCCTTTTCTGCGTTGAACCACTTAACAGTTCCGGTAGCCATGGTGAAACCTTTCACGTAAAACTTGAGTGAGATATGTTTGGTCGTCCACCAGGACCATCTCGGGGTTCCTGGCGCCCGCGTCAACGATCCTCGCGAGCACCTTTGGAGGGCGCACACAAAATCTGTGACCGTGCTCTAGTGTGCCACGAATCGCATACTTTGGCATAGCGAGTGGCATACTTCATATGGAATGACTCATACCCCCGCACCCCCACCGTCGCTCGGCGCAGACCTCATCGAGCTCCTGCGCCGCCGTTTCGGCAGCTCCACCATCACGCACGTGGAAGACGTCCCCGCTTCGCCCGCGCAGTTCGCTCCGTGGCCAGCGTGGGTGCTCCCCGAGCTGAAGCAAGTGCTTATCGACGCCTCCGTCACCGCCCCCTACACCCACCAGGCCCAGTGCGCGCAGTCGGTGCGCGACGGCAACGACACCGTTATCGCCACGGGCACCTCCTCCGGAAAGTCGCTCGGTTACCAGCTTCCCATCCTCACCGCGCTTGCAGAGGACCCCAAGGCGTGCGCCCTCTACCTTACCCCCACCAAGGCGCTGGGCTCGGACCAGCTCCAGGCGACGCTGCGGATGACGTCGCAGATTCCCCAGCTCTCCGGCGTCCACCCGGCCCCGTACGACGGCGACACCCCCACCGAGGCCCGGGCCGGAATCCGCGAGGCGTCCCGCTTCGTCTTCTCCAACCCCGACATGCTGCACGCTGGGCTGCTCGGCGCGCACCCCCGGTGGGCGCGCTTCCTGCGCCAGCTCCGCTTCGTGGTGGTGGACGAGTGCCACACCTACCGCGGCGTCTTCGGCGCCAACGTATCCCTCGTCCTGCGCCGCCTGTTGCGTATCGCCGCCGCGTACGGGTCGCACCCGGTCGTGGTGTTCGCCTCTGCAACCGCCGCGGACCCGGCCGGGCAGGCTTCTCGGCTCTGCGGCCGCAGCGTCACCGCCATCACCGAGGACACCGCGCCGACCGGTTCCCGCACGATCGCGCTGTGGGAGCCCGGATTCATCGAGGGCGCGGAAGGCGAAAACGGTGCGCCCGTGCGCTACGCCGCCTCCACCGAAGCAGCGACCATCATGTCGACGCTGATGCAGGAAGGTGCGCGCACGCTTACCTTCGTGCGCTCGCGCCGCGCCGCGGAGACGGTCGCGCTGCGTGCGCAGGAGGACCTGGTCGTGGCGGGCCGCGCCGACATGGCGGGCCGGGTGGCGTCCTACCGCGCTGGCTACCTGGCGGAGGATCGTCGCAAGCTGGAGCGCGCGCTGGACGAGGGCGACCTCCTCGGCCTCGCCACCACGAACGCGCTTGAGCTGGGCATTGACGTCGGGGGCCTCGACGCGGTGGTCATGGCCGGTTTCCCGGGCACGGTCGCCTCGTTCCGCCAGCAGGCGGGCCGCGCCGGCCGCCGCGGCCAGGCTTCCGTGGTGGTCATGGTCGCCCGCGACGAGCCGATGGACACCTACCTGGTCCACCATCCGGACGCGCTGCTGGGCCGCCCGGTGGAGTCCTCGGTGTTCAACCCGCAGAATCCGTACATCCTGCGCGGACACGTCTATTGCGCCGCCGTCGAACGGCCGCTTTCGCACGCGGACGTGGACGCGTTTGGCGCGCACGAAGTCGTCGAGGAGCTCGAGCGGGAGGGCTATTTACGACGCCGCCCCCGCGGCTGGTTCGCCACCCCGCAACTGGAGGGTGAGCTCACCCCGGAGACCGCACACTCCGTCGTATCCCTGCGCGGCGGCACCGGGGAGGAGGTCCTCATCGTGGACGCGACGGACGGCCGGCTACTGGGCACCGTGGACGCCGCGCGGGCCGCCACGCAGGTCCACGACGGCGCCGTCTACCTGCACCAGGGCGAGTCCTTCGTGGTCCAGAAGCTGGACCTTGACGGCTACGTGGCGCTGGTGGCACCCGAGACGCCCGACTACTCCACGCAGGCGCGTTCCACTACGGACATCGCGATCCTGGGCGACGCCTCCGCGCGCGTCCACCCCTCCCCGGGCCTGTGGGTAGCCAACGTCGACGTCGAGGTCACCGACCGGGTCACCGGTTACGTCGTGCGGCTTGCCGACGGCACCGTGTCCGAGCACATCCCGCTCGACCTCCCCGAGCAGACGCTGATCACCCGGGCGGTGGCCTACACCATCGACCCGTTGGTCCTCGACGAGCTGGGGATCTCGGCGGGCGACGTCCCCGGCGCGCTGCACGCCGCAGAGCACGCAGCCATCGGGCTGTTGCCGCTGCTGGCCACCTGCGACAGGTGGGACATCGGCGGCGTGTCCACGGCGCTGCACCCGGACACCATGCTGCCCACGGTGTTTGTCTACGACGGCCACCCGGGCGGCGCGGGCTTCGCCGATGAGGGCTTCGCCCGCTTCCACGAGTGGATCACCGCGACGTTCGAGGCGGTGCGCGCCTGCCCCTGCGAGTCCGGGTGCCCGTCCTGCGTGCAGTCCCCGAAGTGCGGCAACGGGAACCAGCCGCTGAACAAGCACGCTGCGCTGAAGCTGCTGGGCGCGCTGGTCACCATGACCGCCGGGGACGTTCCTCCTCAGCCGGGCCAGCCCGGGCAGTAGCTTCCGCGCGCCCGATCCGGGCACGGACGGTGACGTCGCCGGTGTCCACCTCGCACAACTCTGCGGCCGCAGAGTTGAGCGTCGCGGTGCGCTCGGCGGCCTCGCAGGCGGGCGCGCCCGTGTAGAGCGCCGTCGCCCCGGAAACGGCAGCGAGGTCGGCGGCGACCTGCGCGCGGTGGTGGTCCACGACGCGCGCGCCGACCGCAGCTACCGCGAGCGCCAGCGCGATCACCGCGGTGATGATGCCCGCCGAGGTGACCGTCGCCGAGCCTTCCTCGCTGCGAAGCCTCCGGAGCCAGCCCATCAGCGTTCCCCCGCGGTGTGCTCGACGGGGAACAGCGCGGTTGCCTGCATCTGCCCCACCGCCGCCGGGACCCGCGCAGTCACCGTCACGACCCCGCCGGACTCGGCGACATCGACGCTGCCGCGCGGCGGGGCGAACTCCACCCCGATTGCGTGGGCGCGCGCCGCCGCGCCGGCCGTATCCACCGCCGTGATGTAGGCGGCGATGGTGGCGATGCCGGCAACGATGGCAGCCGCGACGGTGACGAGTGCGGACAGCGAGAGCGCTGTCTCGATCGTGGTCATTAGCCCGGGGTGTTCGTGAGTGCGTCGGTAATCACGCCCTCAATTGCAGAGGTCACTCCGTCGCCGTTTACCACGAGGTAGAGCACTCCGGCGAGCGCGGCCGCCGCGAGCGACCCAAACGCATATTCGATGGTTGACATCCCCCGGTCGTCCTGCATCTTTGCAGCGAGTTGCCCAGCGTAACCGCGTATCTTCTGGACGCCCATGACGGTAGCAGTGTTGATCGTATTCATAGTAATTGTGTTCCCTTCATTGGTTGAGAATGATTGTTGATTTTCGGAGTGGACAGTTAGTGCAAGATCGCCGCCCCCAAGCTGAGCACCGCCGGTGCAAGCCCGAGGACGAAGAACGCCGGGAGGAAGCAGGCGGTAAGCGGGATCGCGATGAGGACGCCCGCCCGTTCCGCTTTGGCGCTCGCCTCGTCGGCAGCTTCAGCACGAAGCTTGGTGACGATGCGCTCGCAGCCCGCCACGATGGCGGACCCCGAGGAGTTGGAGAGGGCAACAAGCCCGGCGAGCTCCGCGCCACCTGGGACGCTATGGAGCTCTGACCAGGCGCGCTCGGGGCTCACCCCGAGCGCCGTCAGCGCAGAGACGGTATGCCAAGGACTCGCGCGCGCGTTGCCTCCGCCGGTGTCGCCGTAAGTTTCAGCTACAGCGGCGGCGGCGCCGGCGAGCGGGAGTCCGGCCTCGCAGCATGCCGCGAAGAGCGTGATGTCGGCTGCGCTGCGGTGGGCGTCGATACCCGGCGCTTCCCCGCGGGGACCATCCCGCGGGGTCTTCGAACCCGCGCTGGGAGTAACGCGCAGCCGCTGCGCGGGCTGGACCCGAGGCAGGGCGAGCGCGGCCGCGAGGAACAGTGATGCGAGAAGCAGGATCATTGCGCCGCCCTTTCTATAATCACCCGGGACACGACGGTGCCCGCGCACACCAGGGCGGTACCGACGACGAGGAGCACCCCGCCTATGCCGCCGGAGGTCAGCAGCCCGACGGGGTTCGCCCCCATCGCGGCGCCCATGAGCATCCCGGCGAGCGGCAACGCGGCGAGCACCATAGCCGTGGTGCGCGGCCCGGCCAGCGCCGCGGTTGTCGCGGCTCGGTGCTGCTCGGCGTGGTCGAGCTCGTCGCGCGCGGCGCGCAGAAGCTGGGCGACGGGGATCCCGCGCCCGGTTGCAAGCCGCCACAGCGTGACCATGCGTGCCAGCTCCGGCTGCGCCGTAGGTACCTCGATCTGCGCTGCGGAGTGCCCGAGCCGAATATGGTGGGCCAGCCGGTGGATGTCGCGCGCGAGTGGGGCCGGCGCGTTGTCGGGCAGGCGCTCGGCGGCAGTCACGCAGGCGCGCGGCAGCGGGGCTCCAGCGTCCAGGTTGGCCACCACGTGGCCGAGAAAGTCGGCGGTCACGGCCGCGCCTTTGGCGCGTTGCTGCTGCTCCCGGCGCCGGACGATGAGGTCGACGACGGTCGCCCCGACCATGACTGCCGCGAGGACCACGCTGACCCGTTTGGCGGCGACCAGGCCGAGCGCGAGCACGATGCCGGCGATGAAGAGTGTGTGGTGGAGGCGTGGCGTCGAGAAGCGTTGCACGTTGCGCGTGAGTGCGCCGAGGCGGGCAGAGGGAGCGGGGGCGGTGAGCGCAGTGGCCGCGGCGGCGATGAGCAATGGGTTCATGATGCCAGCTCCTTGTAGCCCGCGGCGGGACCGCGCTCGCTGTCCCACACCACGCGTGCGGTGACCGGCTGGCCTTCCAGCACGCCGATCTGGTGCACGTAGCGGGTGCCATCGGTGCCGCGGCGGACCACCACCACGGCGTCCACGGCTGCGGCGAGCTGTGAGTGCAGCCCGGCGCGGTCCAGACCGCCGAGGGCCGCGAGCGCCTCCAGCCGGGCGGGGACCTCGTGGATGGAATTGGCGTGGAGGGTGCCCGCACCGCCGTCGTGGCCCGTGTTGAGCGCGGCGAGGAGATCGACGACCTCGGCACCGCGGATCTCGCCAACCACGATGCGGTCCGGCCGCATGCGCAGGGCCTGGCGGACCAGGTCCGCGATGGTGATCTCACCGGCGCCCTCGGCGTTGGCGGCACGCGTGGTCAGGTTAAGCACGTGCGGGTGGTGCGGGGTCAGCTCAAGCGTGTCCTCGATGGCGATGATGCGCTCGGTGGGGGCGGCCTCTGCAAGCAGGGCAGACAGGAGCGTCGTTTTGCCGGAGCCGGTGCCGCCCACCACCAGGATCGCCTTACGCTGCACTACCAGCGCGCGCAGCAGGTCGGCGCGCTCCTGATCAAGGGAGCCGCCCGCCACCAGGTCCGCGAGCGAGGCGGTGGCGGTGCGCAGCACGCGCAGCGACAAGCAGGTGCCCACCTGGGCCGTTGGGGCGAGGATCGCGTGGAAGCGCAAGAGCGTGCCGTCGTCGCGGGTGAGGTGCCCGTCGCAGTATGGCTGTGCGTCGTCGAGCCTGCGCCCGCAGCTCAGCGCGAGGCGCGTGGCCAGGGCGCGCACGTCCGCCTCCGAGTCGAAGGTGGTCTCCGCCAGCTCGAGGCCGCGGCCGCGGTCGATGTAGACCTCGGACGGGCCGTTGACGCAAATGTCCGTCACATCGCCGGCCGCCAGCAGCGGTTCGAGCGGGCCGGCGCCGATGGTGTCGTCGCGGAGCTTGCGCATGAGCGCGAGCACGTCGAGGTCGCTAATCACCACCGCCTCGTCGCGGATGATGTCCACCAACCGTGCTGGCGACGGGGGCGCAGGCTCGTCCGCAAGGCGACGCTGCACGCGCGCGAGTACGTCGTTGGCATCCATCACGCCACCTCCGCGAGCACCGCGTCGGCCGCCTTGCGCAGGGGCTTGGGCAGGCGCGCCGGGAGCCCAGCGCTCTCGATCGAGCGCGGCAGCCGGTGCAGCGTGGGCAGGCGGTGGCAGATCCGCGAGCGGGTCACTGCGACAACGCCGTCGTCGTCGATGCCCTGCCAGGGGGAGTCGCGGAGGACCAGCACGTGCTCCACGCCGGCGGCGTTGCACTCTAGCGCGATCGTCTGCGCCGCGCAGACGGAGCGCACCGTCGGCGTCACGACGATGACGGCCAGGTCGCACGCCGCCGGGAGCAGGTCGATGGGAACGTCGAGGACGGTCAGGCCCTCGCCGCCCACAGCGCGGCAGAGCCTCTCCAGCTCCGCCGTGGTGACCCGGAACGGGTCCGCGACGGTGCTGCGCGCAAACGTGAGGACCGCGGTGCCGGAAGCGGTGGAGGGCAGGGCGCGGCGCACGTCGGTGCGCGCTACGGCACCATCGCCCAGCACGATCTCGCCCCAGCGCGCGCCCGGCCGCTCCTCGACGCCGAGGAGGAGATCGAGTCCGCCGGAGAGCCGGTGTGCGTCGATAAGCGTGGCGTTCCCGCCCACCTCGGCGAGCGCACAGGCGAGGACGGATGCGCCGACGCCACCGCCCGCGCCGAGCACGGCGATCGTGCGCCCGCCGCCGCTGTGCTGGCTCGCCTGTGCGCAACGGCCGAGCGCGACGAGGAGGTCGCCGGCCTGCGCCGGCAGGACGAAGGCGTCCGGGGACGCGGAGGCGTCGGCGAGGCTGCCGCTGACAATGAACACGTTGTCGGCTCGGGGTGGAGGGAGGTGTGGGGCCCAGGTGGCGTCGACAAGCACTGCGAACGCACGCGCCACGTATTGCGGCAGCGTGGTGGGGTCGGCAACGTCCACGATGGCGTGGCCAGCGGCTGCGGCGAGGTGGGTGACCTCCGGGTGGAGGAGCGGGTCGTCCACCGCGACGATGATGGGGCGGCCGGCGCGAGAATTCGGTACTTTTGTTTGTGTCATGCCGCAAGCATTGCAGGCGCAACATCAACGTGCAAGGGGTTGGATACATCTGTGGATAACCCAGGCCGCGATCGCATCCAAAATAAACAATCTGTGGATAACCCAGCCCCATCACTCACACGCGCCTCAGCATTTACACGCCGGGCGCTGAGGTTGGCTCGTTAGAATGAGGCACATGGCAACTCGCGCGCCGGTGGCGGCATTCTTCGACCTGGACAAGACGATCATCGCGACCTCGTCTGCCTACGCCTTTGGCAAAGAGTTCCTCAACAACGGCCTGATCACCCGCCAGGAGGCGCTCGACCTCTACCTGTCCAAGGCCTCCTACATGCTCGTCGGCCACTCCAGCGAGCAGATGGACGCCTCGCGCGACCAACTCGCACAGCTGGTCAAGGGCTGGGATGTGGACGAAGTGCGGCGCATCACCACCGAAACGATGCACAACGTGGTCACACCCGCGATCTACCGCGAGGCGCGCGAGCTGATCGAGCAGCACCGCGCGGCGGGCCACGACGTCATCATCATCTCCGCGTCCGCGGACATCCTCGTCGAACCGATCGCCGCCGAGCTCGGCGTGGACACCGTCGTGGCCACCGAGGTGGAGGTGGAAGACGGCAAGCTCACCGGCACAATCACCCAGTACCTCAAGGGCGAGGCCAAGGCGGCGGCCGTGGAAACATTCGCCCGCGAGCACGGCTACGAACTCGCGCGCTGCTACGCCTACTCCGATTCCGCCACGGACATCCCGATGCTCGCGGCCGTGGGCAACCCCGTGGCCGTCAACCCGGACCGCGCCCTGCGCAAGCACGCCATGTCGTCTGGCTGGGAGATCCGCACGTTCAAGAACCCGGAGCCGCTCATCCAGATGCCCAACGCGCGCGAGGTGGGCATCGGCGCGGGCGTCATCGCCGGGATCACGGCGCTCGCGGTCGTCGGTACGCTGGTCACCCGCGCGATCATGCGCGACGGCCGCTCCGCCTAGCCCCCGCCCGAGGAGCTCGAGTAGCTACTGCCTCCCGTGCCACTGGTCGAGGCGCTCCAGCAACACGGCCCGCGAGTCCTCGTACGCGGCGCGGTTACCCTCCGGAGTACCCCCGAGCATGATCTGCCAGCCGTCCGGCAGCTCCTCCGCGTGCGCAAAGAAGACGTGCCCGGCGTCCGGGTACACGTGGGTCTCCACCCGCTCGCCCTGCGCCTCGAGCTCGCGCGCCGCGTCCGCGGACTGCCACATCTGGTCGTCCTCGCCGGCGAAGAGCAGGACGTTCCCGCCGAAGTGCGTAAGGTCAATGCGCGCCTCCTCCGGCGCCGCTTCCGCCGCCGACTCGTAGGTCGCGCGGTACGACACCGGGTAGCCGGTCACCATGTCCCACATCTGCTTCGCCCCGGCCGCCATGGACCCTGCGCGGAAGGACGCGAACGGCACCGCCTCACCCTTGTAGGTAAACGACGGCAACTCCCCCGCCTGCCGGAACACCAGCCCCGGGTAGGAATAGCTCGCGGGCACGAACGCGACCACGTTGTCCACCCGGAAGCCCTTTGCCGCCAGCAGCTCCACAAACTCCGCGCCCTTCGACGTCCCCACCACCGTCACCGGCCCGTCGCCGTCCACGGTGGCGTCGATAAGCGTGCTGACCTCATCAAACTGCTCCAGCGGCACCTCCGCGAGCCCCTGCTGCTGCCCCTCCTGCCCGAAGAAGTACATACTGAGCACCTCGTAACCCTCGCCGGCGAGCCACTCGGCACGAGAGCGGTCCGCCCCGCCCTCGGAGCCGCCGTACACGACCACCACGCCCGGGTGCGTCTTCCGCTCGGGCGTGATGTGGAACCCTTCGATCTGGTCCCCACGGATCGGGGCAACGCTTAACGACGCCCCACCATCCCCCTCCCCCGCAACAGAAGACGACCCCACGCTCCCGAACGGGTAGGTGTGCTGGTTGTAAGCGCGCAACCCAACAATCACCGCCGCGAGGAGCACAAGCACAACCAGGAGCGCGACCAGCGCCTTGCCAAGGATCTTAAGGACCTTCACCGCATTCCTTCCCACGCAGCGCTCACACCCGTGAAAGAATCTGCGCATTTTGGACCATTTGCAGGATGTTTTAGGCTTACATCCTAACTTGCGCGGCAGCGGTTTCGCCGACCTTCCGGCCCCAATACAGGCACGAAGGCTGGACTATAGCTAAAGTCGTGGAGGACAATGCATCACACGTGTACGTATACGCGCGAGAGCAGCAGTAGCCACACGCCTTGTAGGCGACTCGCAGGAAGGTTTGAAAAACAGTGAGCAAAGACGGTCTGTACACCAGCGGTTCCACGGCAGTGTCTGCCAAGGTGGACTCCATCCCGCTGCGCGACGCCGACACCACCCAGCCGGGTAAGGATTCCATTGGCACGCTGGTCTCCAACGCGACGGAGCAGATTTCCACCCTGGTCCGCGGCGAGATCGAGCTGGCCAAGACCGAGGTCATCGGCGAGGTCAAGAAGGGCGCCATGGGCGGCGGCCTCTTCGCCGTGGCCGGCGTCATCGCACTGTACTCCAGCTTCTTCGCCTTCTTCGCCCTGGCGGAGATGCTCGCGTCCTGGATGCACCGCGGCTGGGCATTCCTCATCGTCTTCCTCATCATGATCGCCCTCGCCGGCATCCTGGCCTTCATGGGCCTGCAGAAGGTGAAGAAGATCAAGGCGCCGGAGAAGACCATCGAGTCCGTCGGCGAGCTGAAGCACCTGCGCCCGGGCCAGGCCCAGCAGAACCTGTCCAAGGATTCCAGCGGCCTGTACTCCTCCGCCGCGCACACCACCGGCTCCACGGCAGTGACCAAGTAGTCGCTTTTCGCCTCCAGGGCCGCTCCGGGCATGCCCCGCCTGACCCCGACGTCACCCTCGGTCGTTGACCTGCCGGGGGAGTTTGCGCACCGCATGCTGCACACCCGCGGCGTGCGCCTGCACGCCGCCGTGGCCGGCGACCCCGCCGACCCCCTGGTCCTGCTCATCCACGGCGCGTACGGCGGCTGGTTCGACTTCCGCTACGCCCTCGCCCCGCTGGCCAGCCGCGGCTACCACGTTGCCGCACTGGACCAGCGGGGCTTCGGCATGTCTGACAAGCCCGCCCACCGCGGCGGCAACCTGCTGCGCATCCTGCGCGGCGACCTCGGCGGGGTGATCCACACCCTAGGACACGCGAACGCCGCCCTCGTCGCCGCCGATACCGGCGCCGTGATCGCCCGCGCCCTCGAGCAGGCCCAGCCCCAGCTCGTCCGCAGCATGCTCACGCTCCCCAACGAGCCGCATCTCCCCGCTTGGCTCAGCCGCCTCCCCGTCCCCGTCGCGGCCGCCACCGCCACACGCCTGCCCGGCGCGCTGGACCGCGCGTGGCGCAGCGCGTTTCACGCCACCCTCGCGCGAGCAGCGGCCGACAGCGCCGCCAAACACCCCGAACACCCCGAACACCCAGCGGAAACGCTCGCGACCCGGCTTGCGGCGCTGCGCATCGATAACGCGCTGCCCCACATCCTCGCCACGCATCGCCTGCGGCGGCACGCGCCAGCAGACAGCGCCAACCACGTCCTCCACGCCCTGCCCTACGCGGGGGATCCGGGGGCGTTTGTGCGGGGCGTCGAGAAGCACTTGGCGTCATAGCACTCCTGGTGCTTTAGACCGCGCAGGTTTGCGTATCCACCGGGTCGGTGAGGCGCTCGACGTCGCCAATCACCTCGCGGAGCTGCGTGCCGGTCAGGGCGTAGCCGGTGTCCGCGACGTCCACGTCCGTGCCGAAAATCATGCCCGCGACCTGCCCCTCCGGGGTGAACATGGGCCCGCCGGAGTTGCCCTGGCGGATGTCGCCGCGGATCGTGTACGCGCCGCGCTCCACCCGGCCAGTGGCGTAAATGTCCGGGCCGCTGAGCTCCAACTGGGTCCGCACGCGTACCGCGTCTGCCTCAAAGGGGCCGGATTCGGGGAAGCCCATCACCACGGCGTCATCGCCGGACTTTAGCTCGCGCGGCGCCCACGTCAGCTCCGGCAGGCCCAGCTCGGGGGCGTGAAGGACGGCGATGTCCACCTCCGGGTCGTAGAGCACGACGTCCGCGTGCTTCACGCCCAGCACGGTGTCCAGGTTGACCAGCTGGGTGCCCGCCACCACGTGGGCGTTGGTCAGCACGTAGCCGTCCGCGATGACGAAGCCGCTGCCCATCAGGCGGTGGTGGCAGGTCTCCGAGTCGCCCACGACGTGGACGACGCTCGGGCGAACGCGGTCGACCAGGTCGCCGGTCACCACCGACTCGTCCGGCGCGTCCACCTCACGCTTCGCATCGGCGCTCAACGGCGATACCAGCGGCGGCAGGCCCGTGTCGTGCAGCAATGCGGCCGCCTTGGCGGGCAGCTGCGCCCATGCGTCCGGTGTTGCGGCGTCAATCCCGCGCAGCACCCGCGAGTCCCGCAGCGCGGCGCTCTGCTGCTCCGGGAGCGCGCTGACCAGCGGGATAGACACCAGCCACAGCGCCAGGGACATGGCCAGCGCCTGCAGTAGCGCGCCCGCGACGGAATCCAGCGCGCGCATCGGGCGCCACCGCTGGGCGCCGCGCAGGGCGTCGCCAATTGCGGAGCCCGCCAAGTTCCCCAGCCCGACGAAGAACACCACGACCGCCAGGAAAATGATGACGCGCAGCCCGCGGCCGGAGAACAAGTCGAGCGTGTACGCGGCAGCAAGCAGCCCCACAATCAGGCCGGCCACGCTGCCCACCGCGATGAACACAGACGCCAGCACGCCCCGTCGCCACCCCGCCGCGAAGCTGCCCACCACCAGAATCGCCGCGACGAGGTCCACGATGGCTGATCCGGTCACTGTTTTGCTGTCTCCTGGTTCGTGTTGTGGGGCATCATCGGGGCCGGTCCGCGGGGTTACCGCGTGTACCGCGGCTCCCCGTTGGCGGAGTTGGCGAGTACCTCGTCCAAATCGCGCAAAGTGCGGTCCCAGTCGCGGGCCCACGCGGCTTGCTCCAAAAGTATTGAGAGCAGAATAGCCGTAAAGCCCCACACAACGTAGCACCCGGCGCGGAAGGCTGGTCCGGCAAAATTGGCCAGCCCCACCTGCAGCCTGTTCGCGGGGTCCACCAGGTCGCGCACGGCGATGAAGAAGACGTCGTCCGTTTCAAACGGGCTGGCCACGTAGGTCTCGCCCGGCTGCTCCGCGTACGCAATCACCGGCCGCACCCGGAGTCCGCTGCCGCCCGTGGTCACGGTGCGCAGCGTGGCCAGCGGCGTCACGCGCGAACGCTCGAGGCCGGTCTCCTCCCAGGCCTCGCGCAGCGCCGCGTCGACGGGCCCGCGGTCCCCGGCGTCGATATGCCCGCCGGGAAACGCCATCTGCCCCGAGTGGCTCCGCATCCGCGGCGTGCGGTGGGTGATAAGCACGTGCGCGTCGTCCGGGATGGTCGCCGACGCCGCGTTCCCGGTAAACAGGATCAGCACCGCGGCCTCGTCCGCCGCGTCCTCCGGCACGGTGCGCCCGTGCAGGAGGGGCCGCGCCGCCTCGCGGTAGGTGCCGCGTTGAATCCGGTCGATCAGCGGCGCGAGCCAGCGGGGCGCCTTGTGGGGCTGCAGTGGGACGTCGAGAAGCTGCCCTTCCTTGCGCTCGCTCATCGCCGGAGCACCCCGTCGATGGCGCTGGCCAGTGCCTCTTCGGACTCGAAGGCCTGCGCGAGCGTGCCCACCTGCTCGCCGTCGCGGAACACCACCGTGATGGGCACGACGCCGGGCAGACCCAGCTGCCCCGCGAAACTATTGTCGGAGTCCTGGTAGCTGGACAGTTCCACGCCGAGCTCGTTGAGCAGATCGGCCCCAGCCGCCGCCTGGCGGTCCGCGTGCACGCCCACGACCTCCACGTCCGGATGGTCTGCGGCGTAGCGCTCGAGCACGGGCAGCTCAGTGCGGCACGGCTCGCACCACCAGGCCCACACGTTGACTACCGTCACACCCGCGCGCTCTCCGGGCACATCGGCGCCGCCCAGGCACGGCAGCTCCACGCCACCGACCCCACCGGCCACGCAGTCGGGCCGCTGGGCCACGGGCGCTTCCTCGCTTATCGACGCCCCTGTCTCCCCCTCCCCACGCACCTCATCACCCGATCCGCCGCCGCGCAGCAGCGCTACGGCGCCGGCGACGACGAAGCAGGTGACCACCAGCGCGCCCACCACGCTGGCCACGACCGCGGTCTTGCCCGACCTCACTGCGCATCACCCAGCATGCCCAGGATGTGCTCGCGCTCTTCCCCGGTGACCAGAGCCGCCGCCTCCTCCGGGTCGGTTGGCCCCGCGCCGAAGTCGGGGCAATCGAACGCGATGGGGCACGCGCCGCACGCCGGCTTCTTCGCGTGGCAGACGCGCCGGCCGTGGAAGATGAGCCGGTGCGAGAACATCGTCCACTCGCTCGCGGGGATGATCTGGGCAATCTCCCGCTCGATCTTCACAGGGTCGCGCTGCACACTCAGCGCTAGGCGCGCGACGAGCCGCTGGAAGTGCGTATCCACGGTGAGCCCCGGCTTACCAAAGACGTTGCCCCGCACCACGTGCGCGGTCTTGCGCCCCACTCCAGGGAGCGTGACCAGGTCCTCGAGCGCGACCGGGACCTCGCCGCCGAAGTCCGTGACCAGCTTCTGGCCCAGCCCGATCAGGTTGGCGGCCTTGGCGCGGTAGAACCCGGTGGGGCGGATCAGCGCCTCTACCTCCGCCTGGTTTGCCGCCGCGTAATCCTGCGCCGTACGGTAGGTGGCAAACAGGGCCGGGGTGACCTGGTTGACGCGGACGTCGGTCGTCTGCGCCGAGAGCACCGTGGCAACGAGCAGCTCGAGCGGGTTGGAAAAGTCCAGCTCCGCGTGGGCGTCCGGGAACGCCGCCGCCAGGGTGCGGTTGATCCGCCGGGCGCGGCGGGTACGGCCCAGCTCCGTCTCCTTCCCCTTCGCCGCCGGGTGGGATCCCGGTGCGCGGCGCCGCGGCGGCGTAAGCTTGCCGGCCGGCGGTTTCCCGGCGTCCGGCGCAGGGGGAAGCAAGGCGTTGGACATGCTGCAATGCTATCGCACACGTACCATGACCCCTATGACGGTAATTTTAGTTGCGATCCTGCCCCTCTTCCTCGGCCTGTTCACCCTGGGCATGGAACGCCTCGAAGCAGCATCAGTTGAGGCCCATTAACACGCACTATTGTTACTAACTGAACGTTTGCTGAACCTAAAATTGCCGGTAGGGAAACTTTTCCGGGATATGGTACCCATCACAACATGAACTGGTAGCATCTGCCATTGTGACCACGCCGTAAAAGCGACACTTAGGTGACCAAAACCACGCAGAGGATAACAGTCACCGCCGTTCCGAGGAGGTTCAATGGAAGGCATTCAGGACACGCTGGCCAAGGCCGGCATTTTCCAGGGCGTCGACGCCGACGCGGTGGCCGCTCTGATCAAAGAGATGGAGACGCTGACGTTCTCCCGCGGTACCACCATTTTTGATGAGGGCGAACCGGGCGACCGGCTCTACATCATCGTAGACGGCAAGGTAAAGCTGGCTCGCCACGCCCCCGACGGACGCGAGAACCTGCTCTCCGTGATGGGCCCGTCCGACATGTTCGGTGAGTTGTCCATCTTTGACCCGGGCCCGCGCACCTCCTCCGCCGTCTGCGTCACCGAGGTGACCGCGGCGACGATGGACTCACAGATGCTCAAGCAGTGGATCACGGACCACCCGGAAATCTCCCAGCAGCTGCTGCGCGTGCTGGCCCGCCGCCTGCGCCGCACCAACGCGTCGCTGGCAGACCTCATCTTCACCGACGTGCCCGGCCGCGTGGCCAAGACGCTGCTGCAGCTGGCCAACCGCTTCGGTACCCAGGAGGGCGGCGCGCTGCGCGTCAACCACGACCTCACGCAGGAAGAGATCGCCCAGCTGGTCGGCGCCTCCCGCGAGACCGTGAACAAGGCGCTCGCTACGTTTATGCACCGCGGCTGGATCAAGCTGGAGGGCAAGTCCGTCCTCATCGTGGACACCGAGCACCTGGCTCGCCGCGCCCGCTAGCCCGCGAGCACCCCGAAAAACGAACACTGCCCCGGCACCTTGCCGGGGCAGTCACAGTTGTACGGGGCGTTACTTCTGGTTGCGCAGGTAGCGCAGGCCCACGCGGGTGGACTGCTCGGCGGCGCCGCGGAGGACCGGATCGACATCGTCATAAATCGCGTCGACGAGGGTGTTGATGTCTGCGTCCTCGCCGTGCTCCTTGAGCGCCTGCTGGATCTGCTCGAGGCGCTGGTTGCGGCGGTCAATGTACTTACGCGCGTACTTGGACAGGTCCCCGCCCTCGGGGCCGTGGCCCGGCAGCAGCATGATGTTTTCGCCGCGAGCCTCCAGCATCTCCAGGCTGTCCAGGTACTCGCCCACATCACCATCAGTCTCGGAGATCATGGTGGTGTGGCGCCCCGCAATGGTATCGCCGGTGATGATGCCCTCCAGCTGATCGTCCTCCACCTCGTGGGTGTAGACGAAGAAGCAGACGGAGTCCCGGGTGTGGCCGGGGGTGTGCGCGACCTGCAGCTTCGGCGTCACGCCGTCGATGGAAATGATCTCTCCATCCTGCAGCGCCTCCGCGTTGTGGCAGTACTGCGGGTCAAACGAACGAATCGGCGCGCCGGTGAGCTGGCGGAACCGCTCGGCACCATCCGCATGGTCGTGGTGGCGGTGGGTGATGAGGATGAGGGCGACCTTGCCTGCCTTAGCCTGCAGCACGTTGAGGTGGCCTTCATCCGCCGGGCCCGGGTCTACGACGATGCTGTACTCATCTTCCGGGTCGCGGATGACCCACGAGTTCGTGCCTTCCAGCGCCGCATAGCTCGGGTTGGGCGCCAATACGACAGCGGCGGAGGTCGTCACAGGGCGCAACTGACTGTAAGCGGGGTGCTTCATGCCTCCAACCCTACCGCGTCCTGCACCATCAGCGCAGCACGGGGCATGCGCTTATCGACGCCCCTCCGCCCCTTCTGCAACCTCAACCACGAGCTCAACTTCGACGGGTGCGTCCAGCGGCAGGACAGCAACGCCGACCGCGGAACGGGCGTGCTCACCAGCCTCGCCGAAGACCTCCTTCATCAGGTCGGAGGCGCCGTTGATCACGGCCGGCTGGCTGGTGAAGGACGGGTCCGAGGCGACGAAGCCGACGACCTTGGAGATGCGGGTGACATTGTCCAGGCCCACGAGCGCGTCCACGGCGGCGAGCGCGTTCAGCGCGGCCTGGCGGGCGTACGTGTAGGCATCCTCCGCGTTGACCTCTGCGCCGACTTTGCCGGTGGCCGGCAGTGTGCCGTCGATAAGCGGCAACTGCCCCGACGTCCAAACCTGGTTGCCGACGCGGTTCGCGGGGACGTACGCCGCGACGGGCGCGGCGACCTGCGGGAGCTCAATGCCGAGCTCGTCGAGTGCTGCGGTCCACGATCCCGCCATGGCTTACTCCACCTCTCGCTTGAGATACGCGACAACGTTATCCGGGTTGGGGCCCGGGGTGACGGAGACGAGCTCCCACCCGTCCTCGCCCCAGGTATCCAGGATCTGCTTCGTGGCGTGAGTAAGTAGCGGCACAGTGGCGTATTCCCATTTCTTCATGGCGACCACCCTACCGTGCCGCGCCACGCGACAGCGGGGCTTCTATTCTCGTGTCGGCTCAGGCACGACGAAGCGGTACCCCAGCCCCGGCTCAGTGAGGAGAAACTGCGGGTTCGTCGGGTCATCTTCCAGCTTGCGCCGCAGCTGGGAGGCATACACACGCAGGTAGTGACCCTGCCCTTCAAAACCCGGACCCCAGATCTCCTCTAGCAAATCCTCCTTGCGCACGAGTCCGCCGTGCGCGCGGAGCAGCGTGGTGAGCACACCCCACTCCGTCGGGGTCAGGTGGAGGACCTCACCGGCTTTGGTCACGCTGTGCTGCGGAATATCAATGCGCAGATCCCCCGCGCGAATGACCCCGGTGTTCTGGTGCACCGGGGACTGCTGCGGCGCACCGTGCCGCAACGCGACGCGGACACGGGCAAGCAACTCTTCCATGGAAAAGGGCTTGGTCACGTAATCATCGGCACCTTGGTCCAGCGCCGCGGCGCTTAAGAAGGGATCAGCGCGGGCCGTCAGGATCACCACGGGTACCGCGGACCAGCCGCGGATCCCGTCCAGCACCACGGAGCCGTCCATGTCGGGCAAGCCCATATCCAAGATGACCACGTCGGGCTCGTTGCGCGAGACGACCTGCAGCCCCTTTGCGCCAGTGCCCGCGACAAAGACCTCGTAGCCGCGCGCTTTAAAGTTGATCCGCAGCGCGTTGAGCAGACGCGGGTCATCGTCCACGATCGCAATACGCACTTTCCTATTCGTCATCGCTTTCTCCTTCCCGCCGCGGGAAACTTAGGGTAAACGTTGCCCCCGGGGTGGCTTCGACGGTGATCGTACCGCGCATTGCCTCGACAAACCCGCGAACTACTGACAAACCAAGACCTACGCCACTGTCGTTGTTGGTATCGCCGAGACGCTGGAACGCCACGAACATGTCCTTTTGTTTCTCGGGCGGAATCCCCGGCCCCTCGTCCGACAAAGTCAGCTCTACTCGATCGTCCACAACTGCCGCGCTCAGGAGAATCTCCCCCGTTGGCGCGTAGCGCAGCGCGTTATCGAACAGGTTCGCCAGCACCCGCTCGAGCAGGGCGGCATCGGCGCAGCAGGTCATGCCCCGCAAGCTTTCATCGAGCACAAAGCGCTGCGTCTGCGCGCGCGAATGTCCAAACGCGCAAGAAGCAATCGCGCGGTGCGCCACCTCGTAGAGCTCCACCGCTTCACGACGAGCCGTCACCGCACCGGCACTCAGACGCGAGTGGTCCAACAGGTTCGTCACCAGAAGCGTGAGCTGGTCAATACTCGCAGCGGTTTCCGCCAACAGCTCCTCCCTATCCTCCGGGCTGAATTCCACCTCCGAGTTACGCAGCGAAGAGACCGCGAGCTTCGCCGTAGCCAGTGGGGTGCGTAGATCGTGGCTCACGCTCGACAACAGCGCGCGGCGCAGCTCATCTGCCGCCGCCACCGCGTTCACGCGCGCCGCCTCCTGGCTCAGCTGTTCCTCGCGCACCACACCCGCGAGATACCCAGCGACGACTGCGACTAGGGTCCGGTCGCGCGCCGACAACGCCGGGCCTTCCAGAGCCAGCTCGACAGTCTGGTCCTCACTGTAAACGACCGTCTCGATGTTTTTACCCGGGGCCGAACGCGGAATAGGGAGACGAGTGTGTTTTCGCTCCCCGCTGCCAGTGCTCTGAGATCCCCGTGCCGCAGACGAGGAGTACCACACAGCGAGGCTGTCGCCTGAGGCGTCAACAAGTTCGGCGCGGTGGCATCCAAACGCTTCGCCGACTTTCCGCATCACCGCGTCGATTGGTGCCACGTCGGCGTTGCGGTTGAGCACTGCGCGGGAGAAGACGGTGAGGAGCTCCGCGTCGCGGGCAGCTACGAGCGCATTGTGGCGCTCCCCCTTGGTCCTCCGAACCAAGATCCCCACGGCCAACGCGGTGGCAACCATGACAGCGGCGATCACCGCGTTCGCCGGATCAGCAATGTCAAAAGTATGTATGGGAGGGGTGAAGTACCAGTTCACCGCCAGTCCCGACGCCACCGCCACCAGCACTGCGGAGAGCAAGTCTGCAGCGAGGCTGACCAGGAGGATGAGTGCAAAATAGAACGCGGCGCAGGTGCCGGTGCCCAACGCCTGGCCATCTGCCGCGACAAGAAGCGCGGTCAACGCGACGAAGGCAAGAGCCGCCACCACCAACGACACCGCGCGGCGCGGAACCGAGCGCAGTGGGCGAAAGAGCTGAGTGACCCTGCGCGTTCGTTTGGGAGGCAGGTTCACAATGTGGCAGTCAATCTTGCCGGACTGGCGCACCACCGCATCCACCACAGAGCTGGGGCCGTGCAGCTCAAACCGTCCCCTGGAGGAGACCCCCAGCACCAGCTGCGTTGCATTGACACTCCGTGCAAAATTCAGCAAGGCTTCTGGCACCGAGTCGCCGGTGACCTGGTGCAATCGCGCGCCGACGTCCTGGGCCAGCGTTTGCAGCTTTGCCAGTTGCTGCGCCGACCCCGCTACGGACGAGGTACCGGATGCGAAAGAGTCCCCAAAGACCACGTGCACCACGTGTAGCTCCGCGGAAGACTTCGTGGCAATGCGACGCCCGCGCCGGATGAGCAGCTCGGCGTGCGCAACATTCTGCACAGCCACGACAACCCGCTCCCGCGCCTCCCACGTCTCCGTGATCTCCTGCTCGGCACGGTAGGCCGCCAGGGCTTCGTCGACCTGATCTGCCAGCCAAAGCAGGGCGAGCTCGCGGAGCGCGGTGAGGTTACCGACGCGAAAGTAGTTATTTAGCGCCGGTGCGATGCGCGCCTCGTGGTAGACCTGGCCGTCGCTCAAGCGCGTGCGCAACAGTTGCGGGGAGACGTCAATCAGCTCGATCTCGTCGGCGGCACGAACCACCTCATCGGGCACCGTTTCCTGCGGCGCGATGCCTGTGATCTGCGTGATGACGTCGTTGAGGCTTTCTACGTGCTGGATGTTCAAGGTGGAAATCACGTCGATTCCCGCATCCAAGATCTCCTCTACATCCTCCCAGCGCTTCGCGTGCGTTTCGCCGCGAGGATTGGAGTGCGCGAACTCGTCGATAAGCACGATGCTCGGTCGCCTCCTAAGCACTGCCTCGGTATCCAACTCACCGGCGGCGATCGCGCCAACGTGCCGCCGCGGAATGACCTCGAGGCCCTCGCACAGCGACTTCGTGTAGGCACGGCCGTGATCTTCAACAATGCCGACGACTACATCAGTGCCACCCCGCAGCAGTGTGTGCGCCTCACTCAGCATTGCGCAGGTCTTGCCCGAGCCGGGCGCAGCGCCAAGATAGATTTTGAGCCGACCCCGCTTAGGAGTCTGGGGTGTGGAGTGCGTGGACATAAGTCAATTCTCTTATGCGCAGGGCGGTGGCGTGGGCAACGCCATGTTCAGCGTGGTCACATTGACAGCGTCCTGGCCAAGAATCCCCAGGCTAGCGAGGTCAGTGTGGGTGGCAATCAGCTCCTCGATCTCCGCGACACTCATACCCTGCTCCCGCGCGACTCGAGGTGCTTGGAGTGCGGCGTACGCGGGGCTGATCCCAGGGTCGACGCCGGAACCAGAGCCGGTCACCGCGTCGCTCGGTACCTCGCCCTCCGCGACCCCTTCCCGCTGAGCAATTGCTTGCCGACGCTTGCCTATCTCCTCCTGCAGCACCGCACTACTCGCACCGTAGTTGCTCATGCCCTCGGCGCGAGGGAAGAAGTACGGGCCTTCGCTCACGCCATCTTGAATTTTGGCTGAGCCCGCCAGACATTCACCCTGGTAGAGCAGGCTCCCCTCCGCCGAATCCACCTTGATGCGGGAAATTCCCCACACCGCCGCCGGGTACGCCAAACCGAGGGCGAAGGTACACAGCAGTACTGCCACAAAACCGGCGATGAGGTTACGCATATAGATACGCATGACTATTCCTTTCCTACTGCAATCCCGGGAGGAGTGCGACGACCTGGTCAATGAGCCAGATCCCGATGAATGGTGTGAGCACGCCGCCCAGCCCCCAGATTCCGAGGTTGCGGCGAAGTAACGAGGACGCTGAAGCGGGGGTGTACGACACACCCTTCAAGGCGAGCGGGATCAGCGCGACGATAATCAGCGCGTTAAACACCACTGCAGAAACGATGGCCGACTGCGGTGAATGCAGGTGCATCACGTTGAGCTGTTCGAGGTGCGGCAGCTGCGCGGAGAACAACGCAGGCAGAATGGCGAAGTACTTCGCCAGGTCGTTGGCCAGAGAGAAGGTGGTCAGCGCGCCGCGGGTGATAAGCAGCTGCTTGCCGATACGCACGACGTCGATGAGCTTTGTCGGGTCCGAATCCAGATCGACCATGTTCGCGGCCTCCTTGGCCGCGGAGGTGCCAGTATTCATCGCCACGCCGACATCGGCCTGCGCGAGCGCCGGTGCGTCGTTCGTGCCATCGCCGGTCATCGCGACCATGCGCCCTTGTGCCTGCTCTTCCCGAATGCGGGCGAGTTTATCCTCTGGGGTAGCCTCGGCAATGTAGTCGTCCACGCCGGCCTCTTGTGCGATCGCGGCAGCCGTGAGCGGGTTATCGCCGGTGACCATCACCGTTTTAATGCCCATTGCGCGCAGTTCCGCGAAGCGCTCCGCCATGCCCGGCTTCACGACGTCGCTCAAGCGCACCACTGCCAGCACCCGCCGAGTCTCGTCCGCCTCTTCCACGGCAACAGGCAGCGGGGTCCCGCCTTCCTGCGCGATCTGGGTGATTGCCGCCTCAATCTCTTGCGGCCACTGGCCACCGGCCTCGGTGACCCAGCGGCGCACCGCGTCTCCTGCGCCCTTGCGCAGTTTGCGCCCGGCAAGGTCCAGGCCGGACATGCGAGTCGAAGCACTGAACGGGATGACCTCGGCGGTGCGTTCTTCCTCGCCTGCCCCGGAGGACAGGTCGTAGTGCTCGATCAGCCATGCGACAATCGAGCGCCCCTCGGGCGTTTCATCTGCGACCGAAGCCACGCGCGCGACGTTCGCTGCCTCGAGTTCATCGACGCCTTGCGCCACGATCAGGTCCGTTGCCTGACGGTTTCCGTAGGTGATGGTGCCCGTCTTATCTAGCAGCAGGGTCGCCACGTCACCGGCGGCTTCCACCGCGCGGCCCGAGGTGGCGAGCACGTTGTGGCGAACCAGGCGGTTCATCCCTGCGATGCCCACCGCAGAAAGCAGTGCCGCAATCGTCGTGGGGATCAGGCACACCAGCAGCGCGATCAGTGAGAGTGGGGACAGTTCAGCGCCAGTAAAAACACCCATTGGGGCAAGGGCGGTGACGGCGATGAGGAAAAGGATCGTCAGCGTAGACAACAGGATGCTCAACGCGATCTCGTTGGGTGTTTTCCTGCGCTCAGCCCCCTCCACCAGCGCGATCATGGTATCCACGAAGGTCGAGCCGGGCTCGGAGGTGATCGTGACAACGATGGAGTCGGACAACACGACGGTGCCGCCCGTCACTGCACAGCGATCGCCGCCCGCCTCGCGCACAACCGGGGCAGACTCACCAGTGATCGCAGATTCATCGACAGTGGCCGCGCCCTCGATCACATCACCGTCGCCGGGGATGGTCTCCCCCGCTTCAACCCGGACAATCGCGCCTCTTGTTAGCTCCGACGCCGGGACGACTTCGATGCCGTTGTCGGTCACGAGGTTCGCGGTGGCGTCGTCACGCACCGAGCGCAAACTGTCAGCCTGGGCCTTGCCGCGCCCCTCAGCGTAGGCTTCCGCAAACGCCGCGAACGCGATGGTAAACCACAGCCAAATCGTGATCACCCAGCCGTAGACACTCGGCGCAGCGATGGACCACATCGTGGTCAGCGCAGCGCCGACCCAGACGACGAACATCACAGGGTTCCGGGACTGCTCCAGCGGCGACATCTTCCGGGGCAGCGCCTGCAGCGCCGGGCCCACGAGACTGCTGTTGTCGTTGCGCTGCTTCTTTTGGGGTGTCAAAGTTTGGGTAGTCATGAGAGTGCCTCCGAAATGGGACCCAGGGTAAGAACGGGGAAGAACGTCAGTGCTGCGACCAGCACGATGACGCCAACCGTGAGCAAGGCGAAGGTGATGCCAGCCGTGGGCAAGCTCCCCGCGGTGGTTGCTTGGGCACGCTGCCCCGCAAGGCTGCCGGCCAGCGACAGCGCGAACACGATGGGCAAGAACCGGCCAAGCAGCATGACCACGCCAAGCGAGATCTGCCACCACGGTTCGGTCACCGTCAGCCCTGCGAAGGCGGAGCCGTTGTTGTTTGCCGCCGAGGTGAAGGCGTACAGCACTTCAGAGAGCGCGTGGGCGTTGTCAGGCGTGCCCGGCGCGCCAAAGTTCGTCGCGGACGCTTCAACCAGCGCACGCTGCGCAACCGACGCACCGACGCCGACCAGCACCAGTACCGGCATCGTCAGGATGTACAAGCTCACCGCGGAAATCTCCTGGCGGCCAATCTTGTTGCCCATGAACTCTGGAGTGCGACCGACCAGTAGCCCGCCGATGAACACTGCGAGCACAGCGACAATCACCAGGCCGTATAGACCGGTACCGACGCCACCCGGCGCGATTTCTCCCAACAGCATGTTGAGGATGAGCAGGCCGCCGCCGAGCGGCGAGTAACTGTCATGCATCGAGTCGACTGCACCCGTGGACGTCCCTGTCGTCGAGACCGCAAAGAGCGCGGACGCATCGATGCCGAGGCGCTGCTCAATGCCCTCCATGTTGCTTCCGGCCGCAGTGGCGGCACCTCCCACCACGGTGTGCTGCGCCCACGCCACCAGCATGACCATCACTGCCCACAGACCACCGGCCACCCCAAGGAGGGTATAGGCGTGCTTGTGGGATTTGAGCATGACACCGTAGGCGCGGATGAAGCTGAAGGAGATCACGAGCAGTGCGAAGATCTCCACCATGTTGGTAAAGCCCGTGGGGTTTTCAAACGGGTGCGCAGAGTTCGCACCAAAGATACCGCCGCCGTTAGTGCCGAGAAGCTTGATTGCTTCCTGGCTTGCCACCGGCGCACGCGAAATATCGACGCCGGACGCGCTCACCAGATTGGACCCGAAGGTTTGCATCGTGCCGCCCAGGATGAGCACAGTGGAAATGACCAGTGATAGCGGCAGCAGGATGCGGACAAGGCTGCGCGTTAAATCCACCCAGAAGTTTCCGATCAGCTGCTGGCCGGACTGCTCAGCCACCGTGTCGCGGCTATACCCGAGGTGGCCAATGCCGCGGATGAGCGCGGCAGCCACAGACATGCCAACGGCTGCGGAGGCGAAGTTCTGTACCGTCAGGCCAAGCATCTGCGTTGCGTTGGTCAGCGTGTCTTCGCCGGAGTAGGACTGCCAGTTCGTGTTTGACACAAACGACGCCGCGGTGTTGAAGGCCATCCACGGCTCGACCGCCGTGTCGCGAGCGTTGCCGAAACTCGGCAGCACCGTTTGCAACCGCTGGACTAAGTAGAGCGCGAGCACGGAAGCGAGGCTGAATCCGAGGAGTGCACGCGCATAGTTTTTACTGCTGTGCCCCCGGCTGGGGTCGACGCGCAGGATTGCGTAAATACCGCGCTCTACCGCCCAATCCCGCTCGGATGTGTAGCTGCGCGCCATCCAACTGCCCAGGGGAACGTACGCGAGCACCAGCAGCGCTATAAGGACGAGGAATTGCGGCAGTACCGCCGCTATTGCGTGCATCATGCGAATCGCTCCGGATCAATGAGCGAAATGACAAGGTAGACCACGAGGAGTGCGACAACGATGAGCCCGACTGTCGCGGTTACGGTACTCATCATTTTCCTCTCCTGATCTCATTAACCAGGGAGGGGCAGCCGAGCGTAAGGAACACGACCACAATGACGAAAAGGTCCAGCATCAGGAAGAGTCCTCCATGTGAACATGTGTTGAAGCGATTGCCCGATACGTGCTGCGAATCAGGCGCCGGTGCGATTGCACCTGCCACAACTCACGTTATGGCTAGTCAGCGTCGCTTCCGCATGTTCTTTGCGCGATATTTACACCCCACCTGCCAAACTTTTACGTTTTCTTTACGCGCCCACTTCCACCCGTCGGGAGAAGCCGTGAAAAGAGTGCGGCCCCGCTCAGAAAGTTGAGCGGGGCCGCAAGACGTACGTGTGTTAGAGCCCTTCGATTTCCTTTCCGGAGGACAGGTACTCGGCCCAGTCGGTCACATCGGGGTTCTTGCGCAGCACGGCGCGACGCTGGCGCTCGGTAAGGCCGCCCCAGACGCCGAACTCCACCTTGTTGTCCAGCGCATCCGCGCAGCATTCCATCTGCACCGGGCAGCGGCGGCAGATGGCCGCAGCCTTGCGCTGTTCCGCACCGCGGACAAACAGCGCGTCCGGATCGCCGTTGCGGCAATGCGCCCTGGTCACCCATTCCCCGCGATCAAACATGAGGTTGCCGTCTGCGTCACACTTTCGCGCGGTGGTAGAGGCTGCGCGCAGTCCGGCGTGCAGTTCGTTGCGTCCGAGTGTTGTGGTCATGGCGGGCTCCTTTCGGGAGGGCGTTCGTGCATAATTCACACCTTGACGCAATTTATACTACGTCAAGCCTGTGCGGCACCCACATCGGCCTACCGTTACCTTGCTGCAGGTTCCCAATCGCGGCCCCGCAACCTGGCAAATAAGCTTCAGGAATGCTGTATGCATTTTGCGCCTGTAAGTGTATTCACATACCCCAACCCCTGTCGAATGGGTCACATTTTTGGGGGGAGATATGTATTCACCCGCGGCACGCCGATCATTTAAGGTAAAGGCGTGTCTGCACTGAGTTCCTTAGGAAAACTTCTCGCCGCGCTCCTCGCCGCCGGCGTCGCTATCGCGCTCTGCCTGGCCCCCGTCGCGGGCATCGGCGGCATGGCTATTGCCCGCACCGACGAGACGATGCAGTCAAACCTCTCCGACATGTCGGGCGGCGAGGTGCCCGGCGTGACCACGGTGACGGACGTCAACGGCACCCCCATCGCCTGGATCTACAACCAGCGCCGCTACGAGGTGCCCAGCGAGAAGATCTCGCAGTATGCAAAGGACGCCCTGGTCTCTACCGAGGATCGCCGCTTCTACCAGCACGAGGGCGTGGACATGCAGGGCTTTGCCCGCGCGATGGTCACCAACGTGCTCGCCGGCGGCGTGGAGCAGGGTGCCTCCACGATTAACCAGCAGTACGTGAAGAACTACCTCTGGCTCGTGGACGCAAAGGACGACGAGGAAGCGCAGGCCGCGACTGAGCAGTCGATCCCCCGCAAACTGCGCGAGATGCGCATGGCCTCGGACCTAGACAAGACGCTGAGCAAGGACGAGATCCTCACGCGCTACCTCAACCTCGTCTCCTTTGGTAACCACGCGTTTGGCATCGAGGCCGCCGCGCGCACCTACTTCGACACCTCGGCGAAGGAACTCACCCCGGACCAGGCCGCGCTGCTCATCGGCCTGCTCCAGTCCGTGGAATACCTCAACCCCTACACCAACCCAGACGGGGCGACCGAGCGCCGCAACGTGGTGCTGAACAACATGGCCGCGCAGGGCTTCCTGGACCAGCACGAGGCCGACGTGCTGGCGGGCAAGCCGCTGGGCATCGTGGATACGCCGCGCACCCTCCCCCAGGGCTGCCTCACCGCGGGCGACAGCGGCTTCATGTGCGACTACGCGCTGCGCTACCTCGCCGACAAGGGCCTGCCCCTGGAGGAGCTTGAGCGCGGTTCCTACACCATCACCACCACCCTGGACCCGCAGGTGCAGGAGTCCACGGTGCAGGCGGCGCGCAACAACGTCAGCCCGTACACCAACGGCGTGGCCGAGGTGGTCAACGTGATCAAGCCGGGCGCGGATTCCCGTGACATCCTGGCCATGGCCTCGTCGCGCTACTACGGCCTGGACCTGGAGCAGAGCCAGACCATCATGCCGCAGCCGACCTCCCTGGTGGGCAACGGCGCCGGCTCCGTGTTCAAGATCTTCACCGCCGCTGCCGCGCTGGAGCAGGGCTACGGCCTGGACACCATGCTGGAGACGCCCACCCGCGCCGTCGTCTACGGCATGGGCAAGGGCGGCGCCGCCAACTGCCCGCCCGACGCGTACTGCGTGGAGAACGCGGGCACCTACAAGCCGCGCCTTTCGCTTCGCGACGCCCTCGCGCAGTCCCCCAACACCACCTTCATCCAGCTCGTGCAGCAGGTCGGTGTCGCGCGCACCGTGGACATTGCCGTGCGCCTGGGGCTCCGCTCCTACCTGGACGAGGGCTCATTTGGCGACGACCGCTCCGTCGCCCAGGCCGCCAAGGACGAGAACATGGGCGCCTTCGTCCTCGGCCCCACCGCCGTGAACGCGCTGGAGCTGTCCAACGTGGGCGCCTCGCTGGCCTCCAACGGCCGCTGGTGCGAGCCGAACCCGATCAGGTCCGTGCGCGACAAGCACGGCCAGGAGGTCTTCATCGACCGCCCCGCCTGCGAGCAGGCGATCGAGCCCGACATCGCGAATGCGCTGGCGCAGGGCATGTCGGGCGACGCCGTGAACGGCACCGCGAAGGACGCCGCCGCCGCGGCCGGGTGGAACGCCCCGGTCGCCGCCAAGACCGGCACGACCGAGTCCCACCAGTCCTCCGCGTTCCTCGGGTTCACCCGCGGGATGGCGGCAGCGACCTACATCTTCAACGACGGCACCCAGACCACCCCGCTGTGCACCGGCCCGGTCCGCCAGTGCTCCTACGGCGACCTGTACGGCGGCAACGAGGCCGCCCGCACCTGGTTCCAAACCGCCTACGGCGTGCCCGGCGCGGCAGCGGCCGGCATCCCGGCCGCCAGCGGCGCCTTTGACAAGGGCACGAGGCGCGGACCGATTGATCAGGTCGTCGGCTTGGACGCGAACACCGCGCGCGCCCGGCTCCAGGGCCTGGGCTACACGGTGACCGTCAACATGGTCGCCGGCGGCGGCGCGCCGTTCAACAGCGTCGTCTCCGCCGTCCCCGCGGATCCGAACCTTGCCCCCGGCAGCCTGGTCACCATCAACGCCTCCGACGGCTCGGGCGGCTCCGGCGCCGGAGCGGGTGGCGCTGGCTCCCCCAATGCGTCGGCCCCGGCGAACCCGTCGCCGGCCGCCCCCTCCGCCCCCGCGCCGCCGGGCCCGGCGGCGCCCCAGGCGCCGGAGGCACCGGTCAACCTGGATGATATTGGCCGCCAGCTTGGCGACGCCGCCGACAACATCGGCAACATTCTCGGCGGTAACGGCCAGCAGTAGGCGCGGTCGGCGCTTACTGGGAGAGGCGCGCCTTGACTGCCTCAGAGATGCGCTTGCCGTCGGCGCGGCCAGCGGCCTTGGCGGTCGCCTCCTTCATCACCTGGCCCATCTGGGCCATGGAGGTGGCGCCGGTGGCGGACACGGCGGCGTCGACAAGCTCCTTGAGCTCCGCATCATCCAGCTGCTTCGGCTGGTAGCCCTGCAGAATCTCCGCCTCGGCGAGCTCGGAATCCGCGAGATCCTCGCGGCCGTTCTGCGAGTAGATCTCCGCCGACTCGCGGCGCTTCTTCACCTCGCGGGCGATGATCTTCTGGATGTCCTCGTCGGTGACCTCGCGCTTGGAGCCCTCGGTCTCCGCGGCCTGGATGGAGGCCAGCAGCATGCGGATCGTGCCGGTGCGCTCCTTCTCCTTCGCCTTCATGGCTTCCTTGAGGTCTGCGCGGATCTGATCTTTCAATGCACTCATAGGGCAAACGATACGCGACGCACCCCCACGACGGCGGGGGCACACTAAGGTTGGGCGGGTGAGCAAGCTGAAAACTATCGCAACGACCATCGGCGGCCTCGGCGCAGCCGGCATGGGCGCGCTGGCGTACGGCGCGAGCCAGACCTCCAACTTCCAGCTCAAGGAATACGAGCTGCCGCTGCTCGCGCCCGGCACGCTGCGCGGGAAGGACTCCTTCGACGTCCTCCACATCGCGGACCTGCACATGATCCCGGGGGCGAAGCGCAAAGTGGAGTTCGTCTCCTCCCTCGACGCGCTCGAGCCCGACCTGGTGATCAACACCGGCGACAACCTGTCGGACCTACGCGGCGTGCCGTGGGTCCTCGACGCGCTCGGGCCGCTGCTCGACCGCCCCGGGGCGTTCGTCTTTGGCACCAACGACTACTGGGCGCCGAAACCCGTGAACCCGTTCAAGTACCTGCTGGACCAGAAGCGCGAGCCGTCGTACGTGGACCTGCCGTGGGAGGGGATGCGCGCCGCGTTCATCGAGCGCGGCTGGCGCGACGCCACCCACCACCGCCTCGAGTTCAAGGTCGGCGACGTCCGACTCGCGCTCGCCGGTGTGGACGACCCGCACCACGACCTGGACCGTTACGAGGAGATCGCGGGAGCACCCAATGCGGACGCGGACCTGTCGATCGGCCTGTTGCACGCACCTTATCGACGCGTCCTCGACCAATTCGAAACAGACGGCTACGACCTCGCGCTCGCCGGACACACGCACGGCGGGCAGATCTGCTTGCCGGGCGAGCGCGCCATCGTCACGAATGCGGACATCGACCGCGAGCGCGCCTCCGGCCTGCACCGCTACGGGAAGATGTGGATGGAGGTCTCCAACGGGCTCGGCACCTCCAAGTACGCGCCGGTGCGACTGTTCTGCCCGCCGTCGGCAGCGCTGCTGCGCATCACCGAACGAGCCGAGTAGGCACTTGACCTGCCGTTTTGGCCAAACAGCGACGCTAGACTAAAGTATCCCAGGTACCGCTCAGCAGAGCAGTTACAACCGGGATATGGCGCAGCTTGGTAGCGCGCCTCGTTCGGGACGAGGAGGTCGCAGGTTCAAATCCTGTTATCCCGACAGTTACTGAAACCCCGCCCTTTCGGGCGGGGTTTTTGCTGTGCCTTGTTGGGGCCCATTTTCAAGCTCCGCGGCTCGACAGCACCACACGATCGGCCTCTTTCAGCTTCGCATGAACCCGGGTGGGATTGAAGAATCATCGTCTTCAATCTCTGCATTGATGATTTCGGCAAGCTCGGTCGGACGGGAGTACCAAGCGCTGTGGCCACTATCTAAGGTGAAGTGACGCGTCCGCTTGGGGAGCGAGTTCATGTATTCTTCTTGCGTTCGCGGTCGGATAGCTCGATCGCGGGTCGTGAGAACATAGCTGACTCCGATATTCTCTGGAATCTTGTAGTGCAGTTCAGTATCGAGTATCTTTACTGGTTCAGGAACAAGACGATCAAGCAATCGGTCTTGGTCCTCGCGCGACAAGTCATTGCAGAACACTGCTCGAGCCATCCAGCGGGGCATTATCGATGTTCTATCTCCGCTAAGAAGGAACCTGCCGAACCACCGCAGAGGCGCAGGCAGCATATCCCAGAAGCACGAGCCCGATGGCGGAACTACTGCAGAAACGAAGATGGTCTTCCTGATCTTCCCCGGAGCCCGTTCGGCGGCCGCCAATGCGACTATCCCGGCCAGTGAATGGGCAACGATAACAGCGTCTCCTGGTTCATCGTTGATGGCGTCGACGACGGTTTCGGCAAATCCGTCTAGTGTCGGTGGTTGCTTTCCGGCCCCGGGTCGGCCAGGCAAGTCGATGGCAATCGTCCGATGCCGCAGATGTGGGATCACCCTCTCCCAGCACCAAGCCCCGTGCATGCCGCCGTGAAGGAGCAGAGCGAAACTACTCGTCATGTCTGGCCGTCTTCCCTGTGAGATGGTCTAAGACGAGTCCAAATTCGTCTGGTTCGATTGGGATGTCTGCTGCGAGGGTTTGATCTCGGACCAGGAGCATTCTGGTGCAGGCCTTCCGGATGAATTCCGGGTCGTGAGTGATCACCAGGATCGTTTTATCGCGCTCGGCCTGTTCGGTGATGCAGTCGACGACGCGGCGGAGATTTCTTCCGTCGAGTCCCGAAGTCGGCTCATCGAGCATGATGAGCGGTCGGTCTTGCATGAGTGCGACAGCAATGCTCAGACGCTGCTTTTGCCCACCGGACAGCGAGCCCGGGTGACGGTCCCGGTGCGCCCACAGCCCGAGCTGGGTGAGAACGCGTTGCGCTTGGGCCATCGAGTCGGGGGTGGACTTGGTGCCGTGCGTCATTTCTCCGAGCACGCTGTCGGAGAACAACTGGCTGTCGGCGTCCTGCATGACGAACCACGTGTTCAGGGACCGTTTGGCTCGGCGCGTTGGGGCGCCGCGCAGGGAGATTGTGCCTCTGCCTGCGCGCTCGAGGCCGCACAGGGTGCGGGCGAGCGTGGTCTTCCCGGCGCCGTTAGGTCCGGCGAGTGCGACGACTTCACCCGGTTGCAAGGTGAACGCCAGGCTCGTCAACAGTGATGCGCCGCGTCGTTTCCTGCGGACAGTGAGGTTTGCGACTTCGACGGCAGGGGCGCCGCCGATTGTGGTACGGGAGGCATGTTGTGCTCCTGGTTCTATGGTGCGGAGAGCCGGGTCACGCAGGCCGAGTTCATCGAGTGTGCCCTGCGACAGGTTCTGCAGCTGTGCAGGGGTGAATTCTTGTCGGACGGCCCCGTCGTCCATGTAGACGATCCGGTCGGCGAGGTCCATGAGGTAGGTGAGGCGGTGCTCGGCGATCACGATGGTGCTGCCGGACTCCTTGAGCGTCGTCAGCACTCCTGCGAGTTCTCGGGTGGCGTCGAGATCGAGGTTGGCGGAGGGTTCGTCCATTACGTAGATGGGAGGCCTTGTGCCTGCCGCAGCGGCGACCGCGACCTTCTGCTTTTCGCCGCTTGAGAGGGTGAGGAGTGCCCGGTCGAGGAGATGGCTGACGCCCAGCCGGTGTGAGAGGTCCTCGATGCGTGTCTGGATGTCCTCGGGTGGGATGCCGTAGTTTTCACATCCGAATGCCAGTTCGTCGCGCACGACTGGTGCGAAGAACTGGGTTTTCGGATCTTGGAACACGCTGCCGACGAGCCGCCCGTACTCCCACGGTTGCAGTTCGTGGGCGTTCGTCCCGTCGATCTGCACGTTGCCTTCGAGTTCCCCACCGTAGAACCCGGGGGCGAGCCCGTTGAGGACTCGGGTGAGGGTGGTCTTGCCGCAGCCGCTGGGCCCGGTGAGGACGACGAACTCGCCGGAGTTGACTTGGAAGGACACGTGACGCAGTTGCGTTGTCCCGGCCGTGTACGAGAAGGTGACGTCGTTGAGGTGGATCATATCGCTGTGCCTGTCACGAGCTGGTCGGCCAGCACCCATCCGAGCGCCATGATCGCGCATGCCGCGGCGATCACGTCGACTGGTCGGAAGCGAAGCTGCCGCAGAGATGTTCGGGGGCCGGGGTTGTCGGCCCCGCGGGTGGCCGCGGAGACCGACAGGTCGTCGGATACCTTCATGCTCCGCATCAGCAGGGGCACGTAGATCGATTCGATGACCATCACCGGGTGTACCGCAGTCCGCCACGACAGCGCGGACAGGCCTCGCAGTTTCATCCCGTCGCGGATCGATGCGAACTCCGACCCGATGGTCGGCAGGAAGCGCAGAATGACCGCGCAGGGAAGCACGAGCGCACGAGGCGCTCGGAGTCGCTGCAACGCCGCGATGAGCTCACCTGGTGGTGTCCCGGCAAGGCATTGCACCAGCATCGCGACGGGCATGATACGTGCTGCGAAGAACACCATGAAGCCGAGCATCAGCACAGTCCCGGTCGCATACTTAACGATTGCGTACTGCACCAGATACAGCAGTAGGAACACGCAGACGCCAGTCACGGCCTGCCGCCACATGCCCGTGAGCAGTAGATAGGCCGATGCTCCGGCGACGAGACAGAGCAGGCCCGTTTGGTCTACGAGGAGCGTGAGCATGCTGCACAACGGGAGCAGGAGCATCGTTGTGCGCGGGTCGAACCGCAGCCAGCCTGGTCTCATGCGGCGGTGATGATCCCGGCCTTGACGAAGTGCTTCGACAGCAGTTTCCGCCCCATCCAGTGCCCGAGCAGGGCAAGGACGGCACCGGCGATCACGGACACTGCCACTGCACCCGGGGAGGTCGCGAAACGTAGGAACAGTTCGGCCGAGGCGCCCATGCTCTCGAACTGGTCATAGTAGGTGTCGCCGAAGAGGTAGATGGGCAGGTAGGAGCCGATCGAGAACATGATTCCGAAGATCATGTAGGTCACAGCGTTGAGCATGCCGTTGCGGTACGCTCCCGGGCGCCACAAGATCGCCTCGCAGATCAGGCCGGCGGCCAGGTAGAAGGGGATCATGTAGAAGAAGCCAGGCAGCGCGGAGATGATCGCGATGATCAGGTAGAACAGCACAGCGGTTCCGCGCTTGGCGACCCGATAGCTCATCAGCACGTACACCGGGGCTGAGAATAGCGCGCACACGCCTCCGACGACGGGGTAAGCGAAACCATAGATCGGGGTGAGGATCATGCCGATCACTGTGTTGATCACCATCGCGAGGACGCCGCAGATGCCAATGGTGACGAGGTCTTTGACCCCCAGACGCCTTCGCGACAAGGAGGGATTGTCCTGGGTTGGAGTGTTCATAGCGGTCCTTTCAAGCAGTGTTTATGTAGGAAGTCACCAGTGGGCCTTGCGCGCGAGACTGCGCCATCGAGATGGTGCGTATCCGCTCGCGGTCTTCGAGAGCCGTGAGGAGTCAGGCTCATATGGAAGGTGGAGTCGAAAGCGGTGATCTGCTCCGATCGTGCCCCCAGTGTTCCTGGTTCGGACACGCGTCGACGCAGGCTCGAGGCCCCTGGTGAGGCCGCTCACGACGTTTGTCTCAACAGTCATGGCCGGCGTCCTGCGTTGGCACGTCCGAGTTCGTCGCGTCGCCTTCGGGCGGCATCGGGATGCGTCGGAATCGGGGGTGGAGCAGAACGAACAGGGTCACGATCGCCATGATGGCCGCGCCGATGATGATCGGCAGAGGGGTCCAAGCCCCGTATAGGACGGTTCCGGCGGTGGGTGCGACAACGAAGGTGAGACCCATGTTGGCGGCGATGAGGCCGGCCAGGCCTCCTTGTTCCTCTCGGGAGACCAGCAGTGTTGGCCCGGCGGTGTAACCAGGCATGGCGGTACCCAATCCGAGGCCGATGAGGGTGATCGATCCGAAGAGGGCGACCGGCCCGGCATCGGGGATCAGCACGAGGAATCCGAGCAGCGCAACCACGCCGCCCACACGCAGCAGGGTGGCTGGGCTCCACCCGGTCTTGGGAACAACGACTGTCTGGGCGAGGATCATGCCGATACCTGCGGCCAGGAGGGCCGCGCCGGTGAGCACTCCGGCTGTCTTCGCGTCCAGGTGGAGTCGGTCTTGGACAATGAAGCCCGTGATGATCTGGATGAACCCCAGGGCGGTGAACATGCCGAACCCGGCGAGCAGGAACGGCCACACCCGCGAGTCTGTCGGCCGGACGCTCACTGGCTTCTCGATCAAGGTGGCGCGTGCCTCGGGGCGCAACCGAAGGGCGACCAGCACGAGGCCGAGGGCGAGGAGCACCGGGACGGAGAGGATCGGGGCCATCAGCCCGAACGCGGCGAGTAGACCACCGACAACGGAACCGGCGATCTGAGCCACGCCCTGGACCGCACCCACACCGGCCATGCCCTTGATCCGTGTGGTCTCATCGGTGGTGACGTCAGCGATGTAGGCCTGCGCGGTCGGTTGAATAGCGGCGATGGCGGTGCCGAACCCGATACCGCGCAGCACGACGAACAGCGCGAACAGAACGGTGCCGCTGAGAACGCCGATCATGCCGAGCTGGGAGATCAGCGCGAAAGCTGCCGTCGCGATCGCACCGAGGGTCAGCGCCGCGACGAGAACACGTTTGCGTCCCAGCGACTGCGACCGCCGCCCCCACATCTGAGCCGTGAGCACCACCATGATCGCTGCCGTGCTGATGGTCACCCCGACCTGCCATTCGGCCAGCCCGACCTCGCGTGAGAGCGGGGCAATGATCGGGTTCAGCGTCATCTGCGCCAGGTAGGCCAGGAACACCGCCGTCAGCACCAGCTTGATCTGCGCGGTGGGCGCGGGGTTGCTTGTCGTCATCCTTGGGGGCCCTTCAGTGCGTCCGGGTCGGTCACGACGGCGGCGTCGCATGTGTGCGCACACCGCGCTGTTTTCGCGTGTGGTTTCATGAGGCATCGGTGGGGTCGGTGACGCGCCAGCCCCGGGCGCGTTCGCGTTCGACCCAGAAGTCGGCGTACAGACCTGTGCCGGCGATGAGATCGGTGTGGGTGCCGTGCTCTACGATCGCGCCGTCGCCGAGGACGAGGATCTGGTCGGCTCCGGCGATCGTGGTCAGGTCGTGGCTGACGATCAGCATGGTTCGGCCTTCGGACAGTGCCGCCAGCCCGGCGTGGACGGCGATCGCGTTCTCGGGATCGAGCGATGCGGTGATCTCGTCGAGAAGCACGATGGGCGAGTCCTTGAGGAAGGCTCGTGCGATGGATACGCGCTGACGCTCACCGCCGGAGAGCGCGACTCCAGCCTCGCCGACTTGCGTGTCGAGGCCGTGGGGCATCCGGTCGATGATCTCGTCGACGCGGGACAGACGGATCGCCTCGCGCAGTTCGTCGTCGGTGGCCTCCGGGTTTCCGAAGCGGATGTTGGCCTCGATCGTGTCGTCGAGCAGATAGACGTTCTGCTGGACCACCGAGAGCTGCTCCATCACGGTCTGTACCGGCAGCAGCCTGGCATCGACACCGCCAATGCGCACAGTGCCTGCGTCGGGGTCGAAGAACCTGGCAGCCAGCTGCAGGATCGTGCTCTTGCCCGATCCTGACGGCCCTACCAGAGCGGTAGTGGTTCCCGGGTGCGCCGAGAAAGTCACCTCGTGCAGCACTTGCCGGCCCCCGGGATATGCGAAGTCGACGTGGTCGAAGGCGAGTTCTCCGGCCTGGTCGATGCTGTCTGTGCCCTCGGGCTGCGCGGGTTCGTCGAGGACATCGGCGATGCGATCCAGGTCGTGACCGGCGAGCCGGAGCGCGGAGCCGAGGTCGGCGGCGTCGATGAGCGGACCGGTGAAGCGCGCGGCGGCGAACAGCACCACGGCGGCGGTCGCCGCGCTCGCCGCGCCGGTGAGGGACTGCCACACGCCGATGACGATGACGGCGGCGAACACCAACTGCACGGCGGTCGCGAAGCCGATCAGGCCGGGCAGGCTGGTGCGCAGCGAGCGGCGGGAGGCCTCCTGTTGGGCGCGGTGTGCTCTCTCCAGCATGCCGTTGCCGGCCTGATCGGCCCGGAAGGCCCTCAGCACCGGCTGGGCGCGAGTGAACTCCACGACGCGTCCGGCCGCCTCAACCGCCGCCTGGTCGATCTGATCGGCGGAGCGCTCCGCGAGCGCAGCCGCCCACCGGTACACCAGGTACAGGAGCGGGGCGGCGATCAGCATCGTCAGCGCCACCGGCCAGTCGATGAACAGCAGTCCTATCGCGATGGTCATGGGCGTGACGACGGCGGTCACCAGCGGCTGGATCAGGGTCGAGGCGGCCGTCCACACGGCGGTCGTGCCCTGGGAGACTGATTGCGAGAGTCTTCCGGTGCGATCGGAGGAGAACCAGCCCACCGGCAGCACGCCGAGGTGGTCGATGATGCTGCGGTGCAGGCGGCGCATCAGGGCGAGCCCGATCCGGGATCCCAGCACGCTCTGGATCGAGAACGCGATGCCCGCGATGACAGCGGCACCGATCACCGAGAGGATCCACGGCCAGCTCGCAGAAGCTTCACCGGCGAGCAGGTGGCGTAGTGCGGGGATTGCCAGCAGCAGCGCGACGCCCTGGAGGATCCCGTAGGCGACGCAGACGGTGAGGAAGACGCGCATCCTCGCCCGGTCGTCCGATGCGAGGATCGGCAGCAGCTTCCGGATCATGCGGTCGCTCCTTCCTGGGCGTTCCACAGGGCGGCGTAGAGCCGGCCATGGTCCAGCAGTTCGTCATGGCGGCCGTTCTCGACGATCCGACCGCCCTCGAGAACCACGATCTGGTCCGCGTCGGTGATCGTGCGCAGCCGGTGCGCGATGACGAGGACCGTACGGCCAGCGATCAGGGTTGACAGGGCGTCCTGGACGGCTGCTTCTGATTCGGGATCTGCGAAGGCGGTGGCTTCGTCCAGCACCACGATGGGAGCGTCGGCGAGCATGGCCCGTGCGATGCACAGCCGCTGGGTCTCACCGCCGGACGGCGTCACTTGCTCGTGCACGATCGTGTCGTAGCCCTGCGGCATAGAGATGATCACATCGTGGATCTGTGCCGCTCGCGCTGCCGCCTCCACGGTCTCGTCGTCGGCGTCCGGGGCCGCTAGGCGCAGGTTGTCGCGCACGCTCATGCGCAGCAGCACGTTGTCCTGGAACACGAATGCGACTCGCCGGTAGATCTCTTCGGGAGCCGCGTGCCGCAGGTCGACTCCGCCGATCCGGATCGCACCGTCGGTGACGTCCCAGAACCGGGGCAGCAGCCGCGCCAGCGTGGACTTGCCGGAGCCCGATGGGCCCACCAGTGCTGTGACGGTGCCGGGTCGCAGTACGAGGTCGATGTCCGAGAGCACGTCGGTCTGCCCATCGTAGGAGAATCGCACGCCGTCGTACTCCACCACGGCACCCTCCGGGGTGCGTGGATGCGCGACCTGCGGTAGTACCGGGGTGCGGAGCAGGGCGCCCAGCCGCGCCGCTGCCGCGGTGGCGGTGCGCATTGCCTGCGCCCCGATCCCCATGTTCAGCACCGGTGCACCCAGTCCAACCCCGATCATCAACGCCAGCAGCACCTCGGCCGGAGCCGCCCACTCTGAATGGACGAACCAGGCCCCTGTCGCGAGCACCAGGGCGATCACCGTCGGCGGTGCCAGTACCGCACTCGCCAGCGCGTTGACGCGTAGCAGTGGTCCCATCCAGCGTTCGAAGAACACGGCCAGCTCGTCACCGACTGCGTGGTAGCGCTCCTGCGTGCTGCGTGTCCGGCCGAACGTCTTCACGACCGCGATGCCCTGCACGAACTCCACGATCCGGGAGTTCACCCGGCCCAATGCCTCGTCCCAGCGTGCCGCGTTCTCCGTATTTCCGCGCATCATCACGCTCAGTCCGACGAAGTACAGCAGTACCGGCACCAGGCACACCAGGCCCAATCGCCAGTTGACGACGAACAGCAGTACGAATCCCGCGAGCGGGGCCACTATCGCTCCCACCAGGTCGTTGATCGCGTGTGCCACCAGATGATGCACGTCGTGCACGTCATCTTGCAGGCGGCGCTTCACCTGACCAGAGGAGCGTTCTCCGAACCAGCCCAGCGGCACCCGCCACAGCCGATCGGTCAATCGCCGCCGAAGCGCCTGGCCAACCGTTCCGTCCGCTCCGTGAGTGATGGTGTATGCCGCCCCTGTCGCGGCAGTGCGCACCAACACGCCGATCACGGCGATGACCGCCCACGCCCACACCACGTTCCCGCTCGCGGCTGCCGGCTGCAACAGCTCCTCGACGATCCGATAGATCGCGACATACGGCACCAGGGACGTCAGCGCGCCAAGCGCTTGGAACGCCCCCGCCAGGATCAGCCGCCCACGCACCGGAGCGAGCAGCGAGCCGAGGCTCTTGCCACTACCAGCGGCTCTCGTCTCGGGCTCAAGCGTGTCCGGGGCCGACTCGGATTCAGCGTCGGGCAACACAGCCTGAGTAGCGGTCGCATCATCGGGCATGAGCCATCCTTTCAAGCATCCACTCATCGGCGATCTGCACGGTCCCCGATCGCGAGCCCTGTGCAGTGCACAAATCTTTGAAGTGAGTGTACCCTTACCCGGCGCGTTTGTCCAACGGACAACCACGCCGGGTATCGTGGTGGCACGACACTCCGCGGATGGGAGCCGAGCATGACAAAGCCGAAGGCAAAGAAGAGCAAACGCCAGCGCGGACCGCGCACCGCCGCGGACGAAGCCCCCTTGACTACAGAGCAGATCATCGAAGCCGGAGTCCGCCTCACAGCCGCCCGCGGCCTAGCCGGGTGGTCCACTCGGGACCTCGCGAAAGAGGTCGGCTGCTGGCCGACGGCGATCGTGCACCGCGTCGGCCCACGCCACGAGGTCGACCGCGTCATCGTCGACGCCGTCATGCGCTCAGTCGACTTACCGTCACCAGAACTCTCGTGGCGACCGTGGTATCAGCAGCTCCTCACCTCGCTGCACGACACACTGTCCGCACACCCCGGCGTCGCCCGCTGGCTCGGCATGGCCGCCACGACCGTCCCTGCGGCGGTACTGATGATCGATACCGGGGTCAGCAAGCTCGCTGAAGCCGGCTTGGGCGACGAGGCGCCCGCCGCACACATCATGCTATTGAACACCGCCGTGCACCTGATCGCCTCCGAAGACGAGCGAGATGTCGACCCCAAGCTTCAGGACGCGATCCTCGCAAGCCTCGGCGTCTTGTCCGAGGACAGTCAGCATCCAGGGGCGGCAATGTTCGCGGACACGCTCGCCCATGCCTTTGACCTCGACAGGCTCTACAACTACGCAGTCGAACGTGCACTCGACGGCGTCGCAGCCCGCATCGCGACGAGACAGCCGATGAAACCATAGGCAACATCTCATTAGGGTAGCCTCGCCTAAGAGCATCGGGTACACTGGCACCGATCGATAATTTGTGCACTGCACACCTGGCATCGGATTGTCGGTCCTTCCCGGCGCGGACACCCTTCCGAGGCGGATCTCCGGTCACCCGCGCTTGCCGAGCCCATCGGAGGTGATTGCCTTGTCCGCGACAGACAGCACTGACGCCTGGCCGCCGGACTCCGATGAGTCCCTCCGGTCAACTCGCAGAGCGTCGCCGCCAGCGCACAACGATCTCGACGTGTCACTGATGGACGCAGACCCCCAGCTGCACACCCTCGTGTCGGAGGAAATGTCACGTCAGCGGCAGACGTTGGAGATGATCGCATCGGAAAACTTCGCGCCGATCTCCGTGCTTCAGGCGCAGGGTTCGGTGCTGACAAACAAGTATTCCGAGGGATATCCGGGCCGTCGCTACTATGGCGGATGTGCCCATATCGATGAGATTGAGTGTCTCGCGATTGATCGGGCTCGGAAGCTGTTCTCCGCCGACCACGCAAATGTGCAGCCGCACTCTGGAGCTCAGGCGAACGCCGCTGCGTTCGGCGCCCTGATGGAACCTGGTGACACGGTGATGGGTTTGGCCCTTTCCCACGGCGGGCACCTCTCACACGGCACGACAATGAATGCTTCAGGAACCTTCTACAAAGCTGTCCGGTATCACCTAGATGCCGATACCGGGCTGGTGAACTTGGAGACCGTGGCCCGTCTCGCGCGCCAGCATCGACCGCGAGTCATCGTTGCAGGTTGGACAGCCTATCCGAGGACGGTTGACTGGGCCGGATTCCGACACATCGCCGACGAGGTCGGCGCCTTTCTCGTCGCGGATATGGCGCACCTTGCTGGCCTGATCGCAGCCGGTGTGTACCCCTCGCCCGTGCCGTATGCCGATGTCGTCACCAGCACGACCCACAAGACTCTCGGAGGTGCGCGCGGTGGGCTGATCCTCTGCCGGGGCTCACTGGCCGACCGAATCGACGCGGCTGTTTTCCCTGGGCACCAAGGCGGAGCGCTCAATCAGAGCATCGCCGCCAAGGCTGCCACCTTCCATCTCGCCGGCCGACCTGGGTTTGTCGAGCGCCAACGGCGAACACTCCAAGGCGCGAAGATGATCGCCGAGCGGCTCTGTCAGCCCGACATCAGATCATCGGGGATCCAGGTGGTGACCGGTGGCACTGACTGTCATCTCGTGTTGCTTGATTTGTCCGAAGCAATAGAACAAGGCCAGTTCACCGACGGTGCAGACGCAGAACGGCATCTGGAGAGTATTGGCGTGACAGTCAATCGCAATACGGTTCCGAACGAGGCACGCACATCCCGTCGACCTTCTGGGCTTCGGCTGGCCACTTCGGCCCTTGCGACTCGCGGTTTCGACGGCTCCGCCTTCGCCGAGGTCGCCGAGATCCTGGCCGACGCCCTGGCCCGAGCGGAGAACGTTCCCGGCCTGGCGAGCCGCGTCTCGGCACTGGCCAACCAGTATCCGCTCTATGCCACAACCAGCCTGCCCTGAACACCCATACGCAGCAAGGAGATCCATGTCGTCCAACGTTGATCGAGCTGTCCCCTTAGGGTCATCGTCCGACGCCGACGCGCGTCCGTCGGACATCATCGCGGAATTGATTGCCGCGCGGCTCGGCTGCGATGTCAGAGCCCTCAGCGATGACGCCGAGCCGTTGAAGCTCGGCCTCGACTCGCTCGGGATGATGTCCGTCATCAACCAAGCCCGCCGACTCGGAATATCGGCCACCTTCGAACAGCTCGCGGAACGCCCAACTTTCGGCGCCTGGCGGCGACTGCTCGATGCCCCGCGCACCGAGCCCGAGGCTGTGGACCCGGCACCACCAGTGAGTCCTGGCGAGCCGTTCGACCTCGCGCTCATGCAGCATGCATATTGGGCCGGACGAGACGCGGACATGGAGTTCGGAGGTGTGGCAACACATCTGTACAACGAGTTCGATGCCCCGGCATCGACACGGGCCAACTCGACAGAGCCGTGCGGCTGATCTTAGAACGCCATGGGATGCTCCGAGTCGCGATCGGCGACGACGGGCGGCAGCGTATTCTCCCGCAGCCGGCGTGGCCGGGCCTCACCATTCATGATCTACGTGACCTCGATGACGCGGAGCAGGCCGCCGCGTTAGAACGTGTTCGTCACGAGGCCTCACATCGACAACTCGATATCGCCTCCGGACAAGTATTCGATGTCGCGGTGTCGCTGATGAGTGAGACCAGAACGCGATTGCACATCAATCTCGACATGATTGCCGCCGATGCAGCCAGCTTCAGGGTCCTCATGGCCGATCTCGCTACCTACTATCGCGACCCGGACTCCGTGCTGCCGAGCCTGACGTACAGCTTCCCTCAGTATCTTGCTGACCGCCGTCAGGCGGAACAGTCCGAGACTCACACACGGGAGTATGCCGAAGCTCGCGACTGGTGGCAGGCACGGTTGCGCACACTGCCTGGTGCTCCTGACCTGCCGCGCCTGAGGCAGGCACCCGGGCGGACGTCGACGCGCGTGCAGCGGTTGCACCACTGGTTGAATCCAGCGGAGCGCCAACGACTGGAACACGCCGCGCGAAAGCACGGCGTGACGCCGGCAATGGCATTGGCGACTGCCTTTGCCGAGGCCATCGGCGGGTGGGCCACCGATCCGCAGTTCCTGCTCAACCTGCCACTTTTCGACCGCGCAGAGTTACACGCCCAGGTGCCACAGTTGGTCGGAGATTTCAGCAGCTCAGTGCTGTTGGCCGCGGACGTCACGGACCGTATGCCGTTTGCCGAAAGAGCTGTTCGTCTACAACAGGAGTTGCGAGCGGCGATCGATCACCGCGCCTATCCCGGCATCGAAGTGCTGCGCGATCTGTCCCGCCTCGCCGGAGGAGAACGAGTCTTGGCGCCCGTCGTGTACACGAGTGCGCTCAACCTGGGAGAACTGTTCGCACCGAACGTGCGGGAGGTCTTCGGTGATCCGGTCTGGCTCGTTTCACAGGGGCCGCAGGTATGGCTCGACGCGCAGGCCACGGAACTCGATGGTGGCTACCTGGTGAACTGGGACGTCCGTGAGGGCTTCTTCGCCCCCGGTGTGGCTGAGTCGATGTTCGGTGCGTACCGGGATGTGCTGTCCCAGCTCGTCGCAGACGACGCCGCCTGGCAACGCCCCATTGACGACCTACGGCCCCCTGCGCAGGCAGCCCGGCATTCCGCTGTCAACGACACCGGCGCACCGCAACGGGCCAACATCCTGCACGAGCCCTTCTTCCGGGTGGCCGCCGAGTGTCCTGAGGCGACTGCGCTTGCATGGGAAACCGCCGAGGGGCCAGCCTCCCTCAGCTATGGCGGTCTGTGTGAGCAGGCCCTGCGTGTGGCCGGTGCTTTGGACGCCTCCGGGATCAGAGCCGGCGACCTGGTCGCAGTGAACCTGCCGAAGGGTCCCGCACAAGTGGCAGCCGTTCTCGGTGTGCTCGCCGCCGGCGGCGCCTATGTACCGATCGGCGTCGATGAGCCGCCTGCCCGACAGACGGCGATATACCGCGCCACTCCGATGGTAGCCGTCATCACCGACGCCAACGCCCATCTTCCAGAGGATCTGCCCGGTAGCCCGGCCATCGTACGAATCGCTGATGCTCTGGAAGCCACCCCGCTGTCGGCAGCCCGTCGTTCTGATCCCGATGGGCCAGCCTATGTGCTGTTCACCTCCGGTTCTACAGGCACTCCGAAGGGAGTGGAGATCACCCATCGTGGGGCAAGCAACACCATCGAGGATCTCAATGACCGCTATGGGGTCGGCCCCACCGATGCTGTGCTTGCCGTGTCCGCGTTGAAATTCGACCTGTCTGTCGTCGACATCTTCGGATTGCTCAGCGTCCGTGGAACCGTCGTCCTCCCAGATGAGGCCCGCCGCGCCGACCCTGATGCGTGGATGCAGCTGATGACCGACACGCCGATCACCGTCTGGAACACCGTGCCCGTGCTCCTCGATATGCTGCTCACGGTCGCCGAGTCGTCCCCGCCCGCCGCCCGACTGGTCGCCCGCTTGCGGCTGGTGATGTTGGGTGGTGACTGGGTGGCGTTGGATCTTCCCCGCCGACTGGCGCGTTTGGCCCCCGGCTGTCGGTGCGTTGTGCTCGGAGGCGCGACCGAAGCATCGATCCAGTCGGTACTCTTCGACGTCAACGACATCGATCCTTTGTGGCGGTCGATTCCATATGGGCATCCGATGCGCAATCAGAAAGTGCGGGTCGTCGATGGACAGGAGCGTGATCGCCCAGACTGGGCCGCGGGCGAGCTCTGGATCGGCGGGGCGGGTGTCCACGGCCGCTACCGCGACAACGACGAGCTGACTGCGCAGAAGTTCGTTGAGCGGGACGGGCACCGCTGGTATCGGACCGGTGACCTCGTGCGCTGGCGAGACAGCGGCGAGTTGGAGATTCTCGGGCGTACAGACTTCCAAGTCAAGATCGCCGGTAATCGCATTGACCTCGGCGAGGTCGAATCCGCGGTTGAGCAGTATCCCGGCGTTCGGCGGGCAGTCGCGACCGTCATCGACGCGGAGAAGAGACCGCGGATCCGCGTGCTTGCCGTCGTCGATGACCCTGAAAACCATGCGCCGGACCTTGACGCGGCCATTCGCGAACGGGCCAGGAGGTATCTCCCTGAGGCGATGGTGCCGGAACTCATCGTGAGCGTGACCAGCCTGCCATTGAACAGCAACGGCAAAGTGGACCGTCAGCGGGTGGCCGCTCTCCTGCAGGAGGCCGCTCTTTCAGCGGACGTCGACGGCGAACCACCGCAGGGGCCGGTGGAGGAGGCAATCGCACAGGTGTGGTCCGAGCTGTTGGGTATCACTGTGTCGGGACGAGATGATGACTTCTTCCGACTCGGCGGTGACAGCCTCACCGCGACCCGTTCTGTGGCCCGACTGCGCACCTGCACGTTGCCGGGAGGCGTAGCGATCGCTGAATGCACCATATCCGGCCTGATGCGGGGCCGCACGGTGAGAGGGTTCGCATCTACTCTTCGCACGACGCAGGCCGGGCCGCGCTCTGAGAACGCGGTACTTCGCGCCCACCCTGAGGCCCGCTTCGAGCGCTTCGCGTTGACACCCGTGCAACATGCCTACCTCGTCGGGCGTGACGAGACGCTCGTCCTGGGCGGAATCGGCGCGAACTTCTATCTCGAGCTCGATGGTGACCGTCTCGATCATGAGCGCTGGGAGAACGCGTGGCGGCGCCTGGCAGAGCGCCACGACATGCTGCGAGTCACGGTTCGGGACGGACGCCAGCAAGTGGTCGAACAGATGACCGTGACCGAGCTTCCCCGACTGACCGCACCCACTCTTGAAGCCGCACGAACGCTGCTGGAACCCTTGCGGCGGCGGTCGTTCGATCTGGCCAGTGAGCCGCCCTATGCTGCCATGGCCGTCGAGTACGGACCGTCTGCACGTGTCAGGGTCGGGATCGTCGTGGATCCGATCGTGTTCGATGGGCGCAGTGTGAAGACACTTCTGTCTGAACTGGCACATCTGTACGACGATCCTGACTTCGACCTGCCGCCGTTGGGTCTCACCTTCCGTGACTATCTCACCGGAGTCGCCGTCGATCCGGATGACAAGGCCCGCGCTGAGGCGTACTGGGACCGTGTGGGTCCCGAATTGCCGCCAGCTCCTCTACTGCCGCTGGCCTCGGCCCCTGCGGCCCTCGGGCGGCCCCGCTTTGCGCGCGTCGCCCACCGGGTGCCCCGTGCACGTTATCGGCTCCTGCGGGAACGAGCGGCCTTGGTCGGGCTCACACCTTCAGCGCTCCTCCTGACGTGCTACGCACAGACGCTGTCGCGGTGGAGCGCCCGCCCGGAGCTGACGCTGAACCTCACCTTGTTCGACCGCCAGCCCGTGCACGACGATGTCGATTCCGTCATCGGCGACTTCAGTTCGCTGCTGCTGCTCGCACATCGTCCTGATGGGCAGGACGATCTCGTGAACCTCGCGCGTCAGGTGCAGGATGAACTCGCCCGGGCACTTGAGCATCGCAGTGTCTCGGCAGTGGAAGTGCAACAGCGGATCGCGCTGACTGAGGGGATCACCCAGGCCATCTTTCCGGTCGTGTTCACCAGCACCCTCGGCATTGGCGGCGGGCTCCTCGACGATGCGCCAGGCGGGTTCCCAGCGTACGCCGACGGCGCATCACAGACCTCGCAGGTGTGGCTCGATCATCAGGTAGTTGAGCAGGCTGGGGACTTGCTACTCAGCTGGGACTCGGTAGAAGGACTCTTTCCGGAGGGACTCGTCTCGGCGATGTTCGAGGCCTACCTCGGTCTCGTGGACGCGTTCATCGACTCCGCAGACGTTGACGCGATCCCCGCAGACGTCGCACTGCCAGCGGCGCAACAGGACAGCCGTGCTCGCGTCAATGCCGTGCCCAGCCTCGCGCCACAGGCGAATGCCTTGCATGTCGAGTTCTTCGCCAGGGCAGCCAAGCAACCAGCGGCTGTCGCGTTGCGCTGGGGACTGCCTGGCGCATCCGAGTCGGGATCTCTCACCTACGGTCAGCTCGCCGAGCGGGCGCTTCGCCTGGCCCGGCATCTTCAGCAGAACGGAGTGAGACGCGGCGACGCCGTTGCCGTGAGCATGCCGAAGGGCCCAGACCAGGTCATCGCGGTGCTCGGAACGCTCGCCACCGGCGCCAGCTACATACCGATCGGAGTCGATCAGCCCACCGCCAGGATCGAGCGCATCACGCGAACCGTGCAGCCTCGGTTGGTCCTCAACAGCCTGCCCGACCTGAACGACCTCGACCCGCTCCCCGAACCTGCCCCGACAGAGGCTTCGGAGACGGCATACACGATCTTCACCTCGGGCTCCACCGGCGAACCCAAAGGCGTGCAGATGAGCCATCGAGCCGCCTGGAACACGATCGCCGACATCAACGCGCGGTTCGGGATCACAAAGGCTGATCGAGTTCTGTCGATCTCTGCGCTCGAATTCGATCTGTCGGTGTATGACATCTTCGGGCTTCTCGCCGCTGGCGGGGAGGTGATCTGCGCGCTGGAGCACCAGCGGCGTGACCCTGACGAATGGCACGACCTCGTCCGTCACCACGGCGTGACCGTCTGGAACACCGTGCCCCAGCTGCTCGACATGTACGTCACCGCAGCGGCATGGCACCCAGACACCAGCTCAAGTCTGCGGATCGCTTTCGTGTCCGGGGATTGGGTGCCACTCGACCTGGCCGATCGCCTCGCACACTCTGCCCCAAGCGCACGGCTGATCGCGATGGGCGGCGCGACCGAAGCAGGTATCTGGTCGAACTTCTACCCGGTCGCCGACGGCATCGCCGGATGGGCGAGCGTGCCCTACGGAACTCCGCTCGGCGGGCAAACGTTCCGGGTGGTCGATGGTGTTGGACGGGACTGTCCGGACTGGGTGCCCGGCGAACTGTGGATCGGAGGCGACAGCCTTGCCGACGGGTACTTCGGGGATCCGCAGCGAACACGAGAACGCTTCCCTGTCGTGGGAGGCCACCGCTGGTACCGGACCGGTGACCTCGGCCGGTACCGGCCGGCGGGATTGCTCGAGTTCCTCGGACGTGACGACGGCCAGGTCAAGGTGCGCGGGCATCGTATCGAACTCGGCGAGATCGAGGCGGCCTTGCGGGACCACCCCGATGTTGTCAGCGCCGCCGCCGTGGTGCTGCGGGGCACAGCTGACCGGATTGCCGCCGCGGTTGTTGCCCCCTCGGCCGATGACGAGCGAGACGCGGATGGCGGCCTCGACCTGGACGCGATCGCTCGGCATGCTGCGGGTCTCCTCGCGCCCACCATGCGCCCAGACGTTGTCGTCGAGCTTCCGGCCATCCCGCTGACTGGCAATGGCAAACTCGACCGAGAAGCAGTTGCCACCAAGATCTTTGCGATCACGAACGCGGAACCCGAGACACCGGCATCGCCCGAGTCAAGCAGTCGGTCCGACGAGCGTGTGGACAAGGTGGCCGCGGTATGGGCGGAGGTTCTCAGCCTGCCGACCTTGCCCGCACCATCTGACAGTTTCTTCGCCCTGGGTGGCGACAGCCTCGCCGCTACCCGGGTCGTGGCTCGGCTACGAGACGCGCCGAGCACGGGCAGGGCACTCGGCGGTGTCGGAGTCGGAGCGCTCTTCGAGCATCCGGTGCTCGCCGACTTCGCCGAGCGCCTACGCCCGGCCGTCTCAGATGCTCTCCCGTTGCAGCTGGCACCGGGTCTGGCCCAGCGGCACGAACCTTTCCCGCTCACCGACGTGCAGCTGGCCTATCTGCGGGGCCGTGCTCCGGGGATGCCGCTGGGCAACATCGGCACGACCTACTATCTGGAACTGAGCGCCGAGAGCGTGGACATCGACCGCTGGCAGCAGGCCTGGCGTCGCATGATCGACCGACACGACATGCTTCGGGTGATCGTCGAGGGTGAACAGCAGCGCATCCTCCCACCAGAGGATCTACCGGCTCCACCGGTGACCATCGGCCACGCCGACGATGAGCAGTCGGCCTCGGCCAGGCTCCACGAGCTGCTTGCACGTTCCTCGTTCGATCTGTCGACGTGGCCGACGTTCGCGACCGCGCTCATCCGTCATCCCGACGGAGTGCGTGTGGGAATCGCGGTCGACTATCTGCTGCTGGACGGGTTCAGCGTCCAACTTCTCGGGCTCGGCCGGGGCGTGTTTGACGAGAACACGATGACGAACACGCGGCCCCTTGGGCCTGCGGATGTTTTGTTGGAGTGCCCCCGTGGGCTTGTGTGTTGTTGTTTAGACTCCAAGTGCTTGGCGGTGTTCGGCGATGGTGACATAGCCGTTGCCTAGCGTCGACTTCAGCCTGGTGTGG